>JBDGQN010000155.1:0-3146 GCA_042219055.1 Salinibacter sp.
CCGTGGTCGGCCTTGCGCTTTTCGCGGTGCTGAATCAGTTGTGGGAACGGGCGATGCGGTAGGCGATCACCATGTCTGCACAACCCCCGACTGATATACAGGATATTGAGGAGGAGTTGACCCAGAAGCAACTGCGGTTCGCCTATGAGTACCCCATCGACCTTAATGGTACTCAAGCGGCAATTCGGGCCGGATACAGCGAAAAAACGGCAGCGCAACAAGCGGCGCGACTGTTAAATAATGTTAAGATACAGCAAGTTATTGAAAGCCGCATCGCAGAACACTTGGCCCGAACCAACGAGAACGCTTACAGCGTCTTCCGGGAACTGAAATCCATTGGCCATCTCGACCTGCGTGACGTTTTGGAATGGGGGCCGGATGGGGTCCGCCTCAAGCCGAGTGATGAGATTCCTGAAGAGGCGGCGAAGGCTATTTCACAGATCACGGTGACCCCGACGAAAAATGGCCCCCGCGTTGAGCTGAAGGCGCATGATAAAAACCGGGCTTTGGAGATGCTGGCGAAATACTTCGGCTTC
The DNA here is from genome assembly GCA_042219055.1 of Salinibacter sp. Classification (GTDB taxonomy): domain Bacteria; phylum Bacteroidota; class Rhodothermia; order Rhodothermales; family Salinibacteraceae; genus Salinibacter. The sequence continues at coordinate 537 of JBDGQN010000155.1, forward strand.
TTAACGGACAGCGTTGACGTGAATGTGAGTGGTAGCGTTGAGCACAAGCACGGCCACATCCACCTCCATGAAGACCTCGAACAGCTTGAGGACGAAGACCTCTCCGACGAAGAGAGGGCCAAGCGAGCTGTTCGACTCTATCAAGAGACGGTCGCGGATTCTTGAGCGCTGCGTCGAGGATGGAGCGTTCCGCCAGGACATGCTCTGGTGGTGGCGCGAGGACGTGGCGCAATGGATCAACGACTGTGTCTTCACCTATGACCCGCGTAATCTGGGCCGTGGGCTGCCGACGCATGTGCCGTTCGACCTCTTCCCAAAGCAGATTGAGTACGTGCGCTGGTTAGAAGATCGCTTCCAAGGCCAAGAGAACGGCTTGCTCGAAAAGAGCCGTGACATGGGGGCGACCTGGCTCAATTGCGCGTTCGCGGCCCACCACTGGATTTTCGTTCCGGGATTCTCGGCTGGGTTTGGTTCACGCAAAGAGGGCTTAGTGGATCGCATCGGCGATCTGGATGCCATATTTCCCAAGATACGCTACATCTTCAACTCGCTCCCGTCGTGGATGATGCCCGAAGAGTTCAATAAGCATACGCATGACAACTACCTCCGCATCTTGAACCCGGAGACGGGTGCGACGATCAAAGGTGAGGGCGGCGACGAGGTGGGCCGTGGTGGCCGCTCCAGCATGTACTTCATCGACGAGCACGCCAAGCTCCAGCACGCCGAGATGGTGGACGCCGCCGTGTCCAACAACTCTGACTGTGTGATTTACGTCTCGACGCCCTCGGGCGGTATGCGGACCCTGTTCGCCAACAAGCGCCACAGCGGCGAGTACAACGTGTTCACGCTCCATTGGAAGGACGACCCACGCAAGGACGAGCAGTGGTATGAGTCGATGAGGCGCAAGTACGACCCCGTCACCATCGCCCAAGAGGTCGACATTGACTACACCGCGAGCGTGGAGGGCGTTGTCATTCCCGGCGAATGGGTCAAGGCGGCGATTGATCTGGAGCTTCCCGAAAAAGGCATCAAGGAAGTTGGGTTTGATGTGGCAGCGGAGGGCGGAAACGAGAACGTGGCCGCGTGTCATCACGGATCGCGTGTGCTCCCGCTCCAGGTGTGGACCGAAGGGAACACCACACAAAGCGCCTATCGGATTAAGGCACTGGTTGAGCAATGGGATGGAGGGGCGTTGAAGTATGACTTGGACGGGCCTGGGGTAGGCATCCAAGGCCCCTTAGAAAGCGTTGATGAGAGTTTGGCGTTTGACTTGCGCGGTATCCGGTCCGGCGGGCAACCGACTGAAATCTGTTACTCGGATGCGCCTGACCTCCCGGCCTCGGAGAGGTTTGCGAACTTCCGTGCCGAGATGTGGTGGAATTTGCGTCTGCGCTTTCATCGGACATGGGAGCACGTGAAAGGCATTGCCGAATATCCGCTGGACGAATTGATAAGCATTCCCAACGATCAAACGCTCATTACTCAGTTGAGCCTATTGACGATGGAGTGGACGGATAAAGGCAAAATCAAAGTCGAGAGTAAACGGGATCTCAGAAAGCGAAATGTCGCTTCCCCGGATCGTGCGGACGCGCTTGTGTATGCGTTCGCGCCTCGGCACGGACGCAAGGGCAGATCGGCAGTGGACTTCTACTCTAAGGCATTGGGCTGGTCCTGATGATTGCGAGGTTTTTCTGAATGACAGACGAGAACGGACAGGCGGCCCCGAAGGTCGACGCCTCCGAACTCGCCTCGATGATGGTCGGCGGCGGGATGGTGGGCTCGCGTTCCGATTGGGGTCTGTTCACGCAGAAGCACAAGATCGGCGGCTCGGCGAAGGGCAGTTCCCAATACGACCCTTTCGCTAAAGAGCAGTTCCTGGCGTTCGAGGAGCTGGATCTGCACGAGTGCGTCCAGATCCACGAGCACCATTGGCTAGCCCAGCGATACGTCAGCCGTACCAGCCGCGACATGACCCGCGAGGGCATTGACCTGGAGGTCGAGGGCGATTCCGACCACGACGTTGCCGTGGCCGTCATGCAGAAGCTCAACCAGTTGGACTATCGCACGATGTTCCAGCGCATGGTCGAGGACGAGCTAGTGCTCGGTGACGGGATGCTGGCGCTGGGCACGGACGAATCCGATCTCGACATCGGCGAGGAGCTGAACGAGGACCAGGTCAGCGACGTGCTGTTCCTGTCCCCGTTCAATCGGCTGGACGTCAGTCGCGCCGAGGAGGACAAGGACATCTGGAGCCTCAACTTCGGGGGCATCCTGCGGTATGAGATGGCCCCGATGATTATGGAGAACAGTGAGGCGTTGGAGCGGGCCGTGCATCGCTCCCGCGTGCTGCACCTCCAGACGCGCCCGCAGAAGGGGTCCGTCTGGGGCATCCCGATGTTCCAGTACCTCTATCCGATCCTTCAGAACATCACCAACACCGACTGGACCATCGGGCACGTCCTGCGAAAGATGGTGGTGCTCGTCTACAAGAGCGATAAGCTCATGGAGCAGTTGATGAAGAGTGTAGACGGGCAGACCGGCAAGGTGGATTGGAGCAAGGTCGGCCAGTTCCACGAGCAGCTCAAGATGGAGACGAACGTGCTCAGTCAG
>JBDGQN010000156.1:0-7723 GCA_042219055.1 Salinibacter sp.
ATGGCCCCCAGGTACCACTCGTCCCCGTGCCGACGCGCCACGGCCACGTAGTCGCCGATCCGTGCGCGGAGGGCGTGCGTCTCGTGCCACGTCGTGGGCACGGCGGCGAGGAAGTCCATCGACTGCGGCGCCCGCCGGTAGTGGGAGGGACTGTCCGCCAGCATCTGCATCGGGCTCTCGTAGACCACGTACATCGCCAGCTGGTGCGCCCGGGTGCCTTGGCTCATGGGCCGGGCCCAGCGCGCGGCGAAGTTGTCGGTGTGCGCGTTCACCATCGCGCCCGGCGTATAGTCCATGGGGCCGGCCACCATGCGCGTGAACGGAATCGTGACGTCGTGCCGGGGCGTGACCCGGTCGGTCCACTTGCTCTGCTCCATCCCGTTGACGCCCTCCCGGGTGAGCACGTTCGGGTAGGCCCGCCGCAGGCCCGTGGGCTTGTAGCTGCCGTGGAAGTTGACGAGCAGTTCGCGCTCGGCGGCCTCGCGGGCGGTGCGCCAGTAAAAGTTGACGACGTCCTGGTCGTCGCGCTGCATGAAGTCGACCTTGATGCCCGCGATGCCCCACGCCTCGAACTGATCGAGCGCCGTCTGCATTTGTCGGTCCAGCGTCTTCCAGACGCACCACAGGATGAGCCCCACGTCCTTCTTCGCGGCGTAAGCCGTGAGCGCCTCCATGTCGATCGCCTCGGCCACGTCCGTGAGGTCGGCCGGGTCGGACCACCCCTCGTCCAGGATGACGTAGTCGAGCCCCTGTGCGGCCGCGAAGTCGATGTAGTGCTTGTAGGTGCGGGTGTTGATGCCGGCCTGAAAGTCGACCCCGAAGAGGTTGAGGGCATTGTACCAGTCCCAGGCCACCTTGCCGGGGTTGATCCAGTCTGTGTCGTCGAGCGCGAGCTCCGGACCGAGCTTGTAGACGAGCTGGTTGTCGAACAGTGCGGCGTCGTCCTCGGCCACGATCACGACGCGCCACGGGAAGGCCCGCGAGCCGCTCGTGCGGGCGATGTAGTCGGCCCGACGGGTCGGATAGGTGTTGCGCTCGTCGTCCTGGTAGACCGCCACGTCGAGCGGCACCTCCGCGAACGTTCCATGCAGGCGGGCGTCGCCGGCCCGGCCCGTGGAATCGCCCACCACGAACATTCCGGGGTAGTCATAAAGATTGGCTTCCGTGACCATCACCCGGGGGCCGTCGGCGCCGTACGTGGCCAGGAGCGGCAGTGTGCTCATCTGCCCGGCGATGCTGTCGACGGGCAAGGGGGGCTGGTAGTACGACTCCGAGTGTGTGATAAAGCTATTCTCGTTCCGGGCCCAGTAAAACGTTGGGGAGCCGGCGGCCGTCCCATCGGCCAGGTCGAACGTCGCCGCCTCCGTCTCAACCGTGATGCTGTCGCTGCGGGCGGTCTCAAAGCGGTAGGCTGCACCTTCGTTGTAGGCCCGCACCACGAGGGCGAAGTCCTTGGCAAACTCAATCCGCACCTCGCGGAAGTGCGTGGGCACGCGCGCGGACTGCTCACGCACGACCGGCTCCAGGACGCGGTCGATCTCGCGGCGGGAGGTATTCTCGACCGTTGGGGCCTTCCCGAGAACGGTACGCCCGGCGAGCGTCATGGAAATCGGGGAGGGGGCCACGAGGGTTTGCCCATTCTGCGTGAGGGAGTAGGTCAGCTGACTGCCCCCCGTCTGCACGGTCGCGACGAGATCTCCGTCCGGCGACTGGACCCGGTGCGACTGGGCGTGGGCGGTGGAGACCGACAGGGCGGCCCCCAGGAGGAAGAGCGGGACCGCAACCGGGGCCGCCCAGAACAGGGCGCGTGCCGAGGATGAGAGACGCGCTTTGCAGTGGGGGAGGGCGAGTTGAGACGATTGGGTCAGAATAGAAGGTACCAAGATGTCCGAAAAAACGGTGGGCTTTGCAGTCGATGGACGACCACCAAGAAACGCCGGTCGACAACCGAAGTCAACCGCGGCCGATACTACGGAGCCACAGGCGGTCGGCGCGCTGAGGTCCCCGTCGCTCCAAGAATGCCCCCTGGATGCTCTGTGCCTCCATGATTCTTCGCACTGCACAACTGATTCTGCTTGGGCTCGGGCTCGTCGTTTTGGGGGTGGGACAGCCTCGGATCGCCCCGCCGACACTGCAGAGGCCCCGCTCTTTGCCCGACTGAAGGCCGAGAAGACGAAGGTAACGTTTGAGAATGCCCTCTCCGAAAAGCCCACGCCCCATCGCACCGAGCTGCTCTACGAGTACTTCTCCAACGGGGCCGGCGTGGCGATCGGGAACGTAAACGGCGACGGGCGAATCTCTACTGGGTGTATTCCAGACGAGTTGGTACGTGTCGGTCAGGCGGCCATGTGCCACATCTTCTCCTCCAGCGTATCGGTTGTTTCAAGCGGACTTCCGTACAGCCGACGGTGGCGTTGCTCGCGTCGGTGCCGGTGGTAAGCGTCCCAGTCCCCGTCGGTCCATACAGCTTTTCAGCAGACCGATTTTCAACAGACCCAGTGCTTCCCTCAGGGCTACGGACCAACGCCCAAGCGAACCCCCCGGACATTCCAACGCCTGGCCCGATTCCATAGCGGATTCGGACCAGGCGCAGGGGGGGCAAGTCGCAATGGCCAATCCGTAAACCCTCAGAGGCGAAGGGGCGCTAATATCCCGGATTCTGCTTCAGCTTGGGATTCTTATCCATCTCATCCCGGGAAATGGGCAAGAAGTAATTCTTGTTTTTCCACTGACGCTCCTGGTCAACGACGACGTTGTAGTAGTAGTTGTAGTAATTGTCCACGAGTTCCTGCGCCTGTGGGTGGCTCTTGGGCACCAAGTGACCCACGGCGCGGATGCCGCGAGCATCCGTATAAGTTTCTTCGCCCATCTTCCAGCGGCGTACGTCGAAGTACCGGTGGCCTTCGAAGGCGAGCTCCACCTCTCTCTCCTGGCGGATTTCTGCCAAGAGCTCTTCCTTCCCGGACACGTCGGACCGTTTCACGTCCGGCATGCCAACACGGCTCCGTACCTTGTTTAACGCCTGGAGCGCCATGTCCATCTTCCCGAGATTGGCGGCGGCCTCTGCTTTGTTGAGCAGGACTTCCGCGTAGCGGATGTATTGCCACTGGTTGTAGGCCTGTTCCTGAGAGGGATTGATGTCCCGATCCACAAACTTCCGCAGATTGTAGCCGGTCTTCGTCCCATTCCAGTTCTGGATGCCGCTTTCGCGCGTATCGAGGCCCGGACGCAGGGTCCCCTGAATTCCGCTGTCCATACTTCCGCCCTGCTCAGGATCCTCAAACCATCCCGTCTGGATCACGCCTTTCGGGTCGAGTGTCTGGATTCCCGGGGGGCGGGTTCGCCAGTCGGCATTGTTGAAGTGGATGTTCGCGTAGAGGCGGGGATCGCGATCATCGTACGGATTCTTGGCGTCGACCGGCTCACTGGCACTTCGGGGATCAGCCCCCTCCCACTCGAAGTCGGAGCCATCAGCCATCTCGTAGGCGTTGACGTGCTGCTGGATCGGGGTATCTCCCGACCAGGAGTTGTACCCGTTCGGACTCACGTATGTGGACTGGTTGTGGGCGTACCCGCCGCTTTCCTTGAAAAAGCGGGACCAGATCGCTCCACTCGGGTTTCCCTTCGTGAAGAGTTCGTGGTCCTCGTGGGGCGAGTCCGTCTGTTTGAGGCTGTAGGCCCCCATGTCGATCACTTCTTGCGCCGCATTCAGCGCCGCCTGCCATCGGTCTTGTTGGTTTCCGCCTGTGTAGCTGACGAACTTCGCCTTATTTCCGCTGAAGGGACTGTTGTTATAGAGGTCACTGGCCGCGTGGAGGCGAACTCGGGATTCCAGAGCCATGGCGGCGCCCTTGCTGGCGGCGCCCGGCCGCCGGGGCTCGGAGTCCAGCCGACTGGCCGCCCGCTCGAGGTCGGCGACGATGAAGTCGATGGTTCCCTTAAAGCTGTTCCGGGGAACCTGGTACTTCGAGAGATCGCCTGACAACTCAAACGGCTTCTTGATCACAGGAACACCGCCGTACAGCTTCATCAGGTTGTGATAGAAGTAGCCCCTCAGGAAATAGGCCTCTCCCAGAAGGGTCTTCTTGGAGGACGACGGAAGCACCTTACTGTCCTTCACGTTTGTGATAAAAAGATTGAGCTTCCGAACCGACTCATACACCGAGGGCCAGTAGTACTGCTGGTACGGGGCATTCGTAACCGGTCTCCAGCCCGGCGCGTCCCATATCCCCCGATCGCTCGGATTGAGGTTCGACATAATGTTTTCACTTCCCGGATGGTTGTGCGTATTCAGAGCCTCGTCCACGACCCCAGGAGTCGGCATCGGGTCGCCGTACCCCAACCCGGTGCGGGCGTACACGTCATTCAGGAAGGACTTTGTTAGGGTCGGATCTTTCCACACTTGGTCGCTGGCAATTTCATCTCGGGGCTTCAGGCTCAGGCTATCGCACCCGGCCAGCACGAGCGAGCAAGCGAGAACAAGGGCGAGAGTGCGTGTCAATGTACGCATAAAAAGAATTTCTACCTTCTTTCGAGAGAACTGAAGTGTGCCGCGTCGGCCCCCGTAAGGGGGCGACGTGACGTACAGGTTGGGTCGAGGAGTAGAGGCAGGCGCTAGAAGTCCATCTGAACGCCAAACGTGTACGCCCTCGTGGGCGGATACGCCTGAGCCCCTCCACTCCGAACCTCCGGATCCATTACGTCGAGGGGCGTGAAGGTGATCAAGTTTCGTCCACTGAGGTACACCTGAAATCGTCCGACCCCAAGTCGCTGGGTCAGGCTCTCCGGAATCGTGTACCCAATCCGGGCAGACTTGAGACGCAGGTATTTCGCATCCCGCAGGAAGTAGGTGTTCTGGTTGGCTGCCCAGTAGGGATCCACGCGATTATAGGCCCGGGGCCCCTTCGCGTCCTTGTTCTGCGGGGTCCAGCGCCTCTCGGCAAAGTGCTGGAAGTAGTTCCCGAACGAGCCGGCTGACCCGGTGAACACGTAGTGCCGAACCTGCGCTGCTCCCTGAAAGAGGAATCGCGCGTCAAACTGCCCAACCGTAGCACCTAGGTTGAAGGACCCGATGAGATCCGGAAATCCATTCTCATCGATGCGCTTGCGATCTAGGCCCGTAATCTGCCCGTCATCGTTGATGTCCTTGAACCGCACGTCGCCCGGCCGTGCCCCCGGCCAGTGGGTCTCAGCGTTGTTGATCTCCTCCTGGGTGTTCCAGATGCCGTCGGCTACGTAGTAGAGCTCCGTGTTCCAGGGTGCTCCCTCCTGCTCCTGCCAGGCGGGAACCCCCTTCGCTTCGGCAAAGAATTCGACCTCGTCCGTCGTGTATGTGAGGTTGACTCCTCCCCGGAGGGAGATCTCCTGAGTGATGTTCTGCGAGTAAGACAGACTTCCCTCGAAGCCACTGCTATTGACCTTGGCGAGGTTCTCGCGCGGAAGATTGAACCCAGCGGTCTCAGGGACCGCTGCGTTCCGGAACCAGAGGATGTCGTCTCGGGACTCGGTGAAGTACGTGAGGCCGAAGGAGAGACGGTCACTGAAGATCGCCCCCTCCAGACCGACGTCGAGCTTCGTCGAGACCTCCCAGGTGATATCTCTGTTTGGGACCCGTGCGGGCGAGATGCGCTGAGCGAGTCCGTCGCCGAACGCGTGCTTCCCTTGAAAGTCGAAGGTTCTGAGGTACTGATACGGATCAATCTGATCATTTCCGACCTGCCCGTAGGAGGCCCGCAGTTTTAAGCGGTTGAAGAATCCGCCGGTCCAGTCATTGAACCAATCCTCCTGTGCGAGGCGCCATCCGGCCGACACGGAGGGAAAGAACCCGAATCGATCCCCCTCAGGGAAGATGTACGAGCCGTCGTATCGGGCGACGAACTCGACGAGGTACCTCTGATCGTAGTTGTAATTAACGCGACCAAAGAAATTGAACCGGGCGGAATGATTGGAGGTCCCAAACATGTCCTGCTGGTTGGTTCCCCCGGCAAAGATCTCGTCGATCTGATCAGTGGGGAAAAACCGGCGAAACATATAGAGCTCTTCCCCTTGGCCGTACTGATACTCGGTTCCTAGGAGCAAGGAGCCGTCGTGGAGGCCAAAGGTTTCCTCGTAGGTAGTCGTGGCCCTTAGCAGGAGGTCTCGAATCGACTCGTCCCATTCGCTCAGCCGAGGTTCGGGAACCCCCGTTTCCACAGCTGCCAGTTCGTGGTTGTCATTGGTGCAGGGACTGGAGCATTCATATAAGGTCCACGGCTTCTGCCACCGCTTTCGATCCAGGAAATTGTGGTCGTAAGCGACTGTCCCTTCCGCGGTCCACCCCTCGATTCCCGGAACGTCGTAGGTCAGAGAGAGGTCGCTCTGGAAGAAATAGCGCTTCCGCTTGTCGTAGCCGGTCTTACTCGCAACGACTGGGTTCACGCCCTCTTCTTGCGCAGGCCCCGGCCTTCCGTTAGGCCAGAAGGCCGGATCCGTCGGTTTCCCTCGCTGGAGCATCTCCCAGGCCGCACCGAGCCCACGGGTCCAGGCCGGGGTCGATCGGGACTCCAGCCGGCCGTGCACGTTGAGAGACAGGTCGAAGTTTTCGGCGACGGTTCCACTCAGGTTGCTGCGAATCCCCAGCTGATCGTAACCCATGCCGCTGTTCACGAGAATTCCTCCCTCGGTGATTCCGTTGATCGCCGCCCGGTACTGGAAGGACTCGCTCCCGCCGGAGGCCGAGACGTCGAAGGACGTCTCTCGGGAGAAGTCCTGGAGGGCCACCTCGTACCAGTCGGTGTTGTGGTACTGCCAGTTATTCGAGAGATCACCACGGTGCTTGTCAATTTGCTCCTGGCTGAACCGGGGCGGGTTGCCGCGGTACTGATCGACCTCGTTCAGCATTTTCATGTAGGTTGGAGCGTTGGCCATCTCCGGAACGACGGTCGGCTGCGCATACCTCCGTTCAAACGAGACATTAAACCGCGTCTCACCGGCACGTCCGCCCTTAGTCTGGACGAGGATAACGCCGTTGGCTGCACGCGATCCATAAATGGCCGCAGAGGCGTCCTTCAGCACCGAGATGTTCTCGATGTTGGAGGGATCGATCTGGGCCAATCCTCCCTGACGAGACGGAATCCCGTCAATCACAACGAGGGGCGAGTTGTTGTTCAGAGTGCCAATCCCCCGAATCCGAAGGTCCGAGCTGTTAAAGCCCGGTCGGCCGCTGGTAGTAAGGCCTACGACGCCCGGAACCGTTCCTTGGAGTGATTGCGTCAGGTTAGGGGTCGGAATGACATCTAAGTCTTCGCCAGAGACCTGACTCACCGATCCCGTCGTGGTTGCGGCCTTTTGCTCCTGATACCCAACGTTTACGACCACTTCCTGGAGCGCGGTGACTTTCGGTTGCAGTCGAACGTTAATCTCCGAGCGTCCGCCAACCGCAACGACCCTATCCTGGTACCCAACGAACGAAAACACGAGCGAGTCCTGAGGCGAGGGGACTTGCAGGGAGTAACTTCCGTCCCCTCGAGTCGTCGTTCCGATTTGCGCTCCCTGAACGACGACATTGACACCCGGAAGCGCATTTCCGGTGTCGTCCGCTCTCACGATCCCCGATACCTCCTGCTGGGCATGGGCCGGAGATGCCCAAAGCCCGACCGAGACCAAGAGGATTGCGGCGAGTGCTCCCACCCGCCCAAACAGCCGAGGGAGACGAAGCGTGCCGCAATTGGAACGCAGAACCGAA
>JBDGQN010000157.1:0-9840 GCA_042219055.1 Salinibacter sp.
CGCGGCTTCTACCGGATTGACGCGGAGACGGGAGAACGGACCCGCATCCGCGTCCAGTCCATCACGGAGGATTACACCTACAGCCTGGGCCGCGACACGAGCGCTCTGTACGCCTCGCGCTACGTGCCGGACCCGTGGGTGCCTACGCAGGACGTGGCGGAGGTGGAGCGGATTGATTTAGAATCCGGCGCCGCGACGCGGCTGACGGACGGCGGGCGGGCATTTGCTCCCGTGGAGGCGCCGAACGGGAGCCTTTGGGCCATTCAGAACGACGGGGCGTTCAGCCAGTGGGCGCGGCGGCAGGGGCAGCGGCTCCAGCCGCTCACCTCGTTCGAACGGACGCGCTTCAAGCAAATTGCTCCCTCTCCCAGCGGGCACCGGGTGGCTGTATTGCTGAACGTAGACGGCACGCAGCGTCTCTACCGCATCGACCGCCAGCCGCGTGACACCGTTCGTCTCCAGCCCTGGCTCGGGCTCAAAAACGCCGTCATGTACGACGTGTGCTGGGGGCCTCAGGGCCGCTATCTCCTATTCTCGGCCGATCTCACCGGCGTCCCCAACGTGTATGCCTTCGACACCGCTGCGAAGGAGGTGCTTCGTCTGACGAAAGTTCCATTCGGGGCACTCGAACCCACCCTCTCGCCGGACCGCTCCACAGTTGCATTCGTCGAGTACAAGCACGAACGTCACGAGCTCGTTCGCATTCCGTTTCGGCCCCGGCAGGCCCCGACCGTCGATTCCGCGCGGGTAATTCTCGGGTCCGAATCGCCTCGTCCCCCGACGCGTCACGTTGAGACCCCTGCGAGGGACACGACCGCCTTCACGGGCACGCGCCCCTACGCGGCCTGGCGCCACCTCGCGCCCCGAATGGTGTATCCGACCCTCAAGTACGACCCCGACGAGGCCGATTTCCCTGCGGCCCCACGGTTCGAAAAACTGGGGGTGGGAATGGGCCTGGGCCTGGCCGGAAACGACCCCCTGGGCCGGTGGCGGTATCGGGGAAATGCCTACTGGCAGGATGGACGCCTGTGGGGGACGGCCACCGTCCAGACGGGCCAATGGCTCCTGCGGCCCTCGCTCACGGTGTTCAATACCCCTGAGACTGTGTCGGGGCAGGTGCAGACCGCCGACGGGCAGCAGTCGGCGCGCCTGGGAGTTGAAGAGCGGGGGGTGTCACTCGGCTTGCGACTGCCCGTTCGACTCCGGTCCAACGTGTATCAGAGCGTGGCTGCATTCGCCCTGGAGACCGAGTTTCGGCAAACCCGTTTCTTCGGCGACGCCCTGAATGCCATTCGAGAGGGTCGGGCCTCCGGTCCCACCCCGTGGGAGGATCGAGTGACGTTGTCCCCGCAAGGGGTGCTGGGGTACCGGCTCCAGCAAAATCCAAGGGATCTCGTGCCCAACCAGGGGCTCATCCTCCGCGCCGCCGCGGAGGTGGACGCTTGGACCGACGGCGTCTCGCCGAGCCGGGCCTTCGTCTCGGAGGCAGACCTGTACCTCCCGCTCGCCCTGCGCAGTCATACGGGCGTGCGACTGGGGGCCGGGTTCCTCACACAAAACGAAGGCGCTGTGGTGGGGACCAGCCAATTCGTTCCGCGGGGCTACGAGGACCGATCACTCAGCGCCGGCTCCTTCCTGCGGCTCGGGGCGGAAGTGACGCAGCCCCTCTGGTACATCGACGACGGCTTTACCCTTGTTCCGTTCTACGCGAAGGCGCTTTACAGCTACGGATTTGGACAAACCTTGACCTCCGTCACCCGGGACGGACCTACCTTCTCCTCGGTCGGCGGGGGCATAGGGCTTCAGTTCCGGTTCTTCTACGTGCTCGACGTGAACCTTCAGGTCGGGGCGGCCTTTCGGGTGCAGCCCGGCGACGTTGAGATCGTATGGCGCTAAAGGGGCGAATCGAGGGAAATCTGTCCGCCCAACGGAGGGGGAGAGGGGGCCTTCTCCTGAGGCCGGGGAGGATCAGCAGGGAAATGTTCAGCAAGATTTAGGCCGTCTTTATCCGCGAGCGTCCCTACGCCACTTGCGTCGGCGAACCCTCTGGGGGTGAACAACGTTGACCATTCTGAATTGGTTGTTCATCAACCCCAGATGTTCCAGTATGGAAAAGCTCCGCTGCAAGACCTGTGGTTGTGAGAGCCTTCGGCCGATGCAGGTCGTTTTCGAGGAGGAAGAAGAATTCAACGACCTTCTCGGCGAAGAGCAGGAATCCCGATTTTACAGTTGCCAGGTTTGTGGCGACAACTGGCTGTCGGTCAAAGAAAAGACGGCCGACGGAGAGTGTACGATTACGTTTGTTCACCAGATGGGAACCTCGCCCGTTCTCAAGCGCGTCGCACACATGAGCAACTCGGTCGTCATCTCGGACGAAAGCGTCGACGAGTGGGAGTATTTCAAGGGCGACAAGCCGATCGACGAGTCGGAGTGGGAATCCACACTTTCGGACCGGCGTGATACGCTGAAGGCCACGTGCATGAACTGAGTAGCTCTACAGACGACGAATACCTGCCCAGGACCCCGACCGGTCCTGGGCTTTTTCTATGGCGGGGGCCTAGGCGGGATTGAGGGTGTTCTCGATGGCCTCCGTTAGGTCGGCTCGGGTAAAGGGCTTGCTCACATACTCGTTGAACCCCTTTTCGAGAAAGTCCTGGCGGTCGCCGGGCATCGCGTAGGCGGTAAGGGCGACAGCGGGCACGTCATCCATTCCTTCGCGGTCTCGAATGAGGTGGAGAAGCTCGGTGCCCGTTTTCTCTTCGCTGAGGTTGATGTCGAGCAGGAGAACGTCAAATGCGCTTTCGTCGACGGCCTCCAACGCACCTTCTACGCCGGTGACGACGTCAATCTCGTACGACCCCTTCAGCAGGTGTTTCAGAAGCAGTTGGGTCTCGGCGTTGTCCTCGACGGCAAGAATCCGGGGGCTGTCAGGTGTGGGCATGGATCGTAACGTAGGTGGGTAGAGACGACTGTATGAGGAGGCCTACTTGGCCCTCCGTCCGTGGCGTAATACCGGTATTTACTCACGGAGATGCAAGCCTTAGGTACCGTTCCCAAAATAATGCATGTGATGGGATGAAGATCCGGACGAGAACCCACATCAATCACTATGCCACGGAGCGGAAAGAGACGTTTTTTGGGAGTCCTTTTTCTAGAGTGTCCATCTGATCTGGAGTCCGACCGAGCGACGGGAGGCGCCCTGAATCCGATTCAGCCCAGAGCCAATCGTGGTCCGGTTTGCGTAGCTCGTAATGCCGTACTTGGCCTCGAGGGTTAGTGCGGAGAGGGGAGCGTACTCCACCAGGAGGTACGACCGACGGCCTCGGTCGAAGAAGACGGGCACCGAGAAGCTATAGAGGAGATCGTGCTCGTAGGCATAGATGCGAGCGGCAAACCCCTCCGTGTCGAAAAATGCGAGACGGGCGTCGAATTGCAGGCGGGGGAAAGGCACCCAGCGGAGTCCTTGGGAGAGATAAAAGCCCGAGGCAGAGGTCGTCGGGCTATTGTAGTGCGAGAGCTGGACGCGGGTGCGCACGGTGAACGCGTCGCTGAAGGTGTACTCCATGTGCCAGCGGGCGGAGGAGCGACGTTCGGGATGGAGGCCCTCGAGGACACGGCCCCCCGATCCCCTGTGCTCGGTTCCTTCTTCTTGCCCCTGGGCTCGGAGCTGAAGATACGTCGACAACCACGGGCGGGGTTCATACGTGAGCACCGTGCGGGCCTCCCAGCCGGTGGCTGGACGGGGAACGTTGAACCCGAGCCAGGGGGACCGAAATTGATCGAAGTACGCCCCGAGGGTCCAGTCCTCGCTCACGCGCAGACGGAGTCCAGTGTAGACGCCGGTTTCGTTCTGGGGGCGGCCCCCATCCCCGAACGCATTGCCGTAAAACGTGGCGAGCTGCGGGGGGTAATGCCGGGCGAGGACAATGGCCTTTGCCCGCTCGCCCACGTCGACCGACGCTCCGAGAAGGCCCCCCACTGCGCCATTCGGGGTGCGGGCTCCTTCACCGAACAGGGTGTAGGGATCCAGATAGGCGGTGGCGTACGCGCTGATCGTAGACGTGTGGCGTCCGGAGACGCGGTAGCGCCGGTAGGGCTTGTTGCCGGGGCGGAGCGGGCGGTTGAACCGTGCATAATACCCGGTGGCCCCAGCATGCAGCTTCGGCGATTGGTATTCCAGAGCGGCACCGACTGTCGTTTCGCCGAAGGTGCCCTTCCGGGCCACTTCGCTCGGGGTTCGATGGCGACCGCCGGCGGAGACGGTGCGGACGGGGAGCGGGCCGGAGGAAGAGCGTCCGTCTACGAGGGACGAGTCGAGAGACGCATCGCGGTTCCGGTGTGAGGCAAATGTGCTCAGGGACCATCCGGCGGAAAGGCCTACGGTGAGGGCGGCGCCCCGAAAAAAGTTGGCCTCCGATGCGGACCGGTACGGAAGAAGTCCCCGACCGCTTTGCAGCACGGACGAGACCGGATCCCGACCCTTTCCGAGGCGGATGCCCTGCCAGAGGGCAAGGCCTTGGCCGAACTGCGCCGAGAAGTCCCCGAGGATGAGCGTCTTTACCGGACCGAGGTCTCGAAGGGCTAGGCTCCCGGCGACGTGATCGAAGCCGTAGGTGTCAGTAGCGGGGGCCCATCGCAGCGGCTCGCCCGGGTCTTTGTCGAGCGTGAGGGCTAGCTGGAGCCGACGCTCGTGTTCGAGCCGAAGCCGCGTGGTGAGACGCCCCGGAGGCCCGAGGAACCGATTCTCCTGATACCCCCGTCCCAGATCGAGATCTCGGGTGTAGCGCTGAATCAGACTGAACTCCAGATTCGACGCAATGGTGCCGAGGGATGGGAAAACCGGGGCCTTGCTACCAGTGCTCACAGTTAGGAACGGACGGAGGGCCCGAAGGGTCTCGGGGGACACGCCTTTCACGGCGCGGAGGGCCGCCAGGCGCTCAAAGGGGCCGTGCTCCGACCGGTAGCGCACGATCCGATGCGCCAGACTGGCCGAGAGGGTCGGGAGTCCTGACAGGTCGGCGGCCGACGCCCGGTTGAGGTTGAGCGGGTTCTTCTGGAGTCGTGCGAACCGTTCGGCCACCTGCTCTGCTCTCCGGGTCGTTGTGCCGAAATTGTCGAGAAGCGGTGCTACGCGAGGGCCGAGGTCCAAGGTGTCCGTCGTCGTAGAATCGGCCAGGGGCTGAGCGAGTCCCGGGGACCAGCCTCCCATGAGGAACAGGAGGCCGATGGGCCAGACACACCGAGGCATGGGCAGCGTCGAAGACATGGCACCGGGGACGACGTTACCAGTCCACTTCGAGTGAAACAGAGGGCGACCAGCCGAGCTTGGGATGCTGCTCAGCCGCCACGTGGGCACGGATCCACCCGAGACGCAGGCCTACGCCGCCCGTGAACCGAGTGGGCATGCTGGTGACCCCAGCACGCAGGGCCAGGATGGGGAGGGGGCGGACTTCAAGTCCGGCCCGCACCGTGGCGGGAAAGGCGAGGTCCTTGAAGACATCCATCACGACCAAGAACCGAGAGTTCACCTGGTATCGAATCCCGACTGATAGGGTTTGGGGCAGCGCTTCGCCGTCGACCAGCGACGGAGCGTTCACGTTCGTGGCCTGAGCGCCCAGGTGTACGGCCGGGAGGAGGGGAACGAGGAGGCCCAGGTGTATGCCCAACGCCCCGGCCCCGCCGTACCCCTCGATACGCGTGTGGTAGTAGCGGGCCCGAAGTCCAACCTGTACTCGCCGGGACGTGCCGAACGAGAGTGCCCGCGCGAATCCGAGGCTATAGTGGACTTCTCGGTACCCCTCGCCGCCGAAGGTGCTGGCTCCAACCGACGTGACGCCCCAACGGAACGGCCAGGTGCCGTATAGAGCTCCGTAGCGGAGAGGAGACAGGCCAAAGCTTTCGCGGGCGTAGAACGACACGAGGCGCCGTCGGTGCAGAGCACTTGCCGCCGGATTGGCGTGGACCCCTGCCGTCGTCGTCAAGGCCGTCGAGGCGTATCCGAGCGCAGAGGTGCGGGCACTCCCATACAGGTCGTACGCCGACTGGGCGTGAGCCGGAGGAACTCCGGACAGGGCAACGAGAACGGCAGCACCGAGAAGCCCCGAGAGAAGACGCATGGGAAGGGGCCGGCGGATGTGTCGAGAAGCGTGTACACAGATTAAATTCCGGTTTCAAAAAAATCAAATGAGGGCATCTCAGTGAACGGTTCTGGGGGTTCTGTCTGCGGCCAAGAGGGACGAGAGGCAGAAACCTCTCGTCCCACCCGGCGGTTGCAACACGCTCAGTTCCCGGTATCTGATGCTCCCATTCCCTGCTGTGGTGCAGTTGTTCGAGACGTTCTGCGTGGTCGGTCTTCTTCTCGCGGCCGGTCTCGTAGCTCCTCCGGTGGAGGCTCAGGAGCTGGATTGCCGGGTTCAGATCGATGATTCGCAAATCGGTGGGGTCGAATCCGACTACGCCTTTCTCGACGATCTTGAGCAGAAGATGCAGGAGTATCTGAACAAGCGGGACTGGACAGACGATCAGTTCCTTCCACACGAGCGGATTTCGTGCTCGATGCAGGTGGTTTTGTTGGAGGCCGTCAGCATCTCGGAGTTTCGGGCGCGTCTCGCTGTAACCTCCCGGCGACCCATCTACGGCACCTCGCAGTCCTCCATCGTGCTCCGAGTGAACGATCCAGAGTGGCGCTTCGAGCATACCCGGGGCGCGTCGCTCCAATACGACCTGGACCGGTACAATTCTCTGACCTCGGTCCTCGACTTTTACGCCTTCCTGATCCTCGGGTACGACTACGACACCTTCAGTCCACTTGGAGGGACGCCCTACTTCGAAAAGGCCCGTGCTGTGGCTGATCGGGCCGAAGGGAACGGGGATCCGGGATGGTCTTCGGTCGGCACCGGCCAAAATCGCGTGCAGCTCCTCTCCGACCTGCTCGATCAACGGCACGAGCCGCTTCGTCGGGTATACTACAAGTATCACCGCAAGGGCCTCGATCGATTCGTGAACAAGACGGACGCGGCCCGCCAATCCGTGCTGGAGGCACTCAAAACGATGCAGAAGCTTACCCAGCGCCTGTCCCGCTCCTATGCCCTCGATGTGTTCTTCCAGACCAAATACGAAGAGCTTACGGCCCTCTTCTCGGGGAGCGACCTGGCGAGTCAGGCCCATGGACTTCTCGTCCAGATGGACCCCTCCCATTCTTCCACATATGACAAGCTAACGCAGTAGTCCCCACAGTCCCCATTGCCCACTCTTGGGCGGAACCCGACGACGGATCGGGAGCGCCTCGCTTGGAATTGATCGTGTCTCCGGGTATGTCCAAAATATGTGCATCGGACGTGAGGAGGGGACCAACGAGGAGACGTCCTCGTTCGGAGCAGCCCGGTAGGAGGGAGGGCGCTCGTGATCACGTTAGATTCGGGACTTTCACGTGTCTACGTCCACACACCGCCGGTCGCAAAAGGCATTGTTTGGAAATCCCACGGACTCTTTCTGATTTAGCCGCGCAGGTACGATATGTCAGACAAAGACGGAGAAGCGAAAGAAAAGGCACTTGATCTCGCCGTCGAGCAGATTCAACGGGATCACGGGGAGGGCTCTATCATGCGCCTCAGCGACGATCCCAACACGGACGTGGAGGCCATTCCCACGGGCTCGCTCGCGCTCGACAATGCCCTCGGCGTGGGCGGGGTGCCCCGGGGACGCATTACTGAGATCTTTGGGCCCGAGTCTTCGGGCAAGACCACCCTCGCGACCCACATCGTCGCCGAGGCGCAGAAGCTGGGGGGGACCTGTGCGTTTATCGACGCCGAGCACGCCTTCGATCCCAACTACGCCGAGCAACTCGGCGTGGACACCGACGAACTCCTCATCTCTCAGCCGGACACCGGCGAGCAGGCGCTCAACATCACAGACACGCTGGTGCGGAGCGGAGCGCTCGACGTCATCGCCATCGACTCCGTTTCGGCCCTCGTGCCGCAGGCTGAACTCGAAGGCGACATGGGCGACACCCACGTAGGACTACAAGCGCGCCTCATGAGTCAGGCGCTTCGCAAGCTCGCCGGCACCATCAACCGCACGAAGACGGCCCTCATCTTCATCAACCAGATCCGGATGAAGATCGGCGTGATGTTTGGCAATCCGGAAACCACCTCCGGTGGGCGCGCCCTCAAGTTCTACTCGTCGGTCCGCCTGGACATTCGTCGGATTGGCGCCGTGAAGGATGGCCAGGACGTGGTGGGCAACCGGACCCGCGTGAAGGTCAAAAAGAACAAGGTGGCACCGCCTTTCCAGGAGGCAGAGTTCGACCTCATCTACGGCGAGGGCATCTCGTCCCTTGGAGAGATCATCGACCTCGGCACGGAGCACGACATCCTCCAGAAGCGGGGGTCGTGGTACTCGTACGAGGACGAGACCATCGCGCAGGGGCGCGAGAATACCAAGGAATGGCTGGAGGAGCATCCCGAAGAGCGGGAAGTCATCAAGTCGGCCATCCGTGAAGAAATCGGTCTCGGCTCGGGGGGAGAGGAAGAGGACGAGGAAAACCAAGCGGCCGAGAACGAAGCAGAAGCAACGGCCGAGGACGCATAGCGTAGCCTGATGCAGAGGGTCGCTCGAGGACTGGTTTTGTTGTTCCTCCTCCTCGCGGTGGAGGGACCCGAGGGACGGGCCCAAACGATCGGAGGGACCTCTGCCCACGGGCCGCAGAGCCGATTCTGTGCAAAAACGGCCGACCGCTCGCTCGACCGCCGCGGGCTCGCCCTCGTCTACTGCGAGTCTCCGTCGGGCGTGGCGCTTTCACTGGAGGCCGCCCATACCACGGCCCGCCCGGTCTTCTACGGAGCGGTCCCCGCGGCGTGGGCCGGTGCGGCCCTTACCCAGAACCAGTCGGCGGTTGCGGCGGCCTATCGGCTGACCCTGACGCAGGGACTCTCTTACGGACTCATCGTGGGGGCAAAGCACGCCGTGGGACGCTCCCGCCCGTACGTCGATCTGTCGCTGGAGGCCCGGTCGGAGCGACACAATCCCCCGGCCCCCGGAGACGCGCATCTCTCCTTTCCCTCTGGACACGCGGGGCTGTCGGCCGCCCTGGCCACCTCGTGGAGTCTGTCGTACCCGAGGTGGTACGTCATCGGGGGCGGGGCGGTCTGGGCCACGGGCGTCGCGTTGAGCCGTGTGTATCTAGGCGTGCACTATCCGAGCGACGTGCTGGTGGGGGCTGCGCTGGGGGCCGGGGTGGCCGTCCTTATCCACCAGCTCCGGGCCATCATCACCCCATCCCCATTGCGTGAAACAGTCGGCGCGCAGCGGATGCGGGGCGTACCGGTCGTCCTACGTCTCCAGTTTTGAGGAAAGCGTCTACGGACTCAACGCCGCGGATCGTGGAATCGGAGGAGAGGGAGACCGGTGGACGGGAGCGACTCAGGAATCGTGGTGGCCGTTGGCACTAAAGTCGTTCGGGTCCGCACGGCCCTGGTCCAGCATCATCCGGGCCTGCCCATCTTTCTCCAGGACCTGCAAGGGAGAAGTTTCTTCGTCGGGCGCCACGATGCTGGCAAGCACGCTCACGACTACCTCTTCGAGCCCCCCCGTGAAAAAATGAGCGAAGGGTACTGAAGGTTGAGGAGGCCGACGCTCGGAAGTCGAATCGACAGTCTTGAAACTCGCACTCGTCGGCACCCGTCGGGCCATCGCCGTGATACACGAGGACGCACTCCTCAAAGGTGCATTCAACGTACTTGTGGTAGTCGAGCACAACTTCCTCATCGCTAAAGGATTCGTTCACGCTTATACCAATTGCGATCTTTCGTTGTACACTTCTGCTCTCATCCGTCCACGTAG
>JBDGQN010000158.1:0-6813 GCA_042219055.1 Salinibacter sp.
TTGCAATCCACGGGTGGCCGTACTTCCTCGGGCGTTTTCCTCAAGAAGAGCAGGCGGCCCGCGCCGCCGATATGGCCATCCGCCAGTACCGCCCCTCCGATCCGACCAACTTTGAGGGCGAGGAGGCAAAGACCGTTGCCGAGATTCGCCGGTGGGCCCGCCGCCTCCGAGCTGAAGAGGGGCTGGGAGAGGTCCAACCAGCCTCAGCGTTTCGAGGCGTGTGGCGGGATCGGAGGCGGGAGAAGTGGGTGGCCGAAATCGAGGCCGACCGCGAAGAAACCCATCTCGGTCATTTCGAGAACGAGATCGAGGCGGCGAAGGCATACGACCGGGCGGCCCTGAGGCTGCACGACCCTGCCAACACGAACTTCCCGCCCAGCGACTACGACGTGGAGGAGGGCGAGAAACTGCCGTAGGACGTTAGATTTCCGCCCCCGAATGTGTCTTGAAGACAACTACCCACTTGGACTCTCGTAGCAGCCCCTCGAAGCTGCCCACCTACCGAGCTGCTCCTCGAATGTCCAACCCCGACATCTTGCCTGAAAAGATCGCCCGCAAGGACCGAGAAACCGGTGAGGAGCAGCCGTACCGTGACCATATCGACGGAGTGGCGCGGCGTGCAAGGCGATTTGTAGAGCCGTTCGGACTGGAGGATTGGGCGGAGCTCTTCGCCGAAGCACACGATACCGGTAAACTCCCGGAGCAGTGGCAGAGGAACGTGAGACAAGGGAAGGCTCTTCCGCCCCACGCGCCGACCGGCGCCGCTCTCCTCCAGGACCTATGCTCGGACCTGGAAACTGCCATTCCCCTCGGGCTGGCTGTCTACGGGCACCACAGCCGCCTCCACAACGCCGGAGCGCTTCCGCAGAAAATCCAGAAGGCAGATCCGAACACCAGCGCCGTTGATCATGGGGCTGTTCAGCTAAGCGATGAGGCGCTCTCCAGTCTCTCCAACCTTCCAGACGACGGAGAGGAAACGGCCTTCCTCCTCCGGATGCTGTTTTCGGCCTGCGTCGACGCGGACCGCCTCGACGCGGAGGCGTTTACGGAAGGACTCCGTGAAGCATATCCGGCCCTTGAGGTCCTCTGGGAGCGGTTTGACGAAAGCCAACAGGCGCTTATGGACCCCTCGGCTGGCCCCGACACGATCGACGGCCTGCGAAACCGGATCTTCCGAGAATGTCTGGAGGCCGCCTCGTGGGAGCCAGGATACTTCAGTGCGACCATTCCGACCGGGGGTGGGAAGACGAGGTCACTGATGGGGTTTGCCCTCCGGCATGCCCTGGAGCACGGCCTAAATCGGGTCGTCGTCGCAGTCCCATACACGTCGATCATCGAGCAGAACGCGAGCGTTTACAAGCAAATCTTCGGAGAGGAGGCGGTTTTGGAGCACCATTCCCTCGCGGAGCTTTCGTCGAAGCGCCACGAGAAGTCGACGGAAAATTGGGACGCGCCGATCATCGTCACGACCACCGTGCAGCTGTTCGAGAGCCTCTACGCAAGCCGCAGCAGTAGGGCCCGCAAGGCGCACCGCCTGGGCCGCAGCGTGATCATTCTCGACGAGATGCAGGCCCTCCCCGGCCACGTTTTGGGTCCCTGCCGGAAAGCCCTCTCCCAGCTTTGCCGGTGGGGGAAGGGATCGGTCGTGTGCTCCACGGCCACCAACCCTCAGTTCGAGCTCGAAGGCACCGAGCGGCGGGAAATGATCGGCGCCCCGGAGACGCTTGCGGAGAGCATGCAGCGGGTTCGGTACGAGCACCTCGGGAGGATCTCGCGGAAGGATCTCGCCGAACGCCTCAGCGGGCACCACCAGGGCCTCGTCGTCTGCAACTCCATCGCCGACGCAGAAAAAATTGCGGAGGCTGTCCCCGAGGTCAATCTCCTCACGACGCGGCTCTGCCCCATCGACCGGGGGCGAATCATCGACGAAATCAAAGCGAAGCTGGAGGCTGGTGAAGCCGTCAGGGTCGTCAGTACCCAGCTCATTGAGGCAGGCGTCGACATCAGCTTTCCCGTGGCCTACCGGGCCGTCGGGCCGGTCCCCTCCATTATCCAGACCGCCGGCCGCTGCAACCGGGAGAAAGAGCAGGATATGGGAACCGTCTACACGTTTGAGCTTCCCGACGAGACGATTCCCCTCGGGAGCTACAAGGTCGGCACGGACGTGACGGCCAACAATTTGCAAAACTACGATCTGAGCAGCACCTTTGTAACGGCTTCATATTTCGAAGACCTTCTGGGGCGGGTCGACACCGACGAGAAGCGCGTCCTGCACAAATCTCAAAGGCAAAAATTTCGGGACGCGGCCGACGCGATGGAGATGATCGAGGGAGGCGTGAGCTGTGCCATTGAGCGGGACGAGACGGCGTCTCGGCTGCTCCGGGCCGTTGAGGAAGGAAAGGCTTCGGCCGATCAGTGGCGAGCGTTGCAGAGGTATCTGATCACTCTCTACGAGCACGACGTCGAAACGGCCCTCGAGGACGGCCTGGCGCGTTGGATCGACGACGAGGAGACGCTCCTCCGGTGGGAGGGCGCCTACGATCGAACCCTCGGCATTCAACTCTGAACCGCATCTCTGAACGCCGCACTTCACTGAGCGACGCACTTCCCTGCTGTGATCGACATCGTTGCCTCGGGTAAATTTGCGTGTTTTACGCGGGCGGAGACGCCCTCCGACCGGCTCACATATCCAGTGATGACCCCGAGCGCGGCAGTGGGGCTGCTTAGCGCCATCTTCTGGAAGCCAGCGATCAAGTGGGAGCCGCGCGAGATCTCGATCCTCCGGCCCATCCAGTATCACGACCGAAAGACCAAGGAACTGCAGAAGGCCCCAACGCCCTCCAATCCACTTCCGGAGCGGACCCTTCGTCATACGCGCATGCTGAAGGACGTGGCCTACCGCATCAAAGCAGACCTGCGGCTCGTCGGCTACGGGAAGGACGAAGCAAAGGGCAAGTACTTCGCTCAGGCCCAGCGGCGCATTGACCGCGGGCAGTTCTTTAGCGCACCGTTCCTCGGGCTCCGCGAGTGCTACGCCGAATTTCGGAACGCGACTGGTTCAGATACGCCCATCGACCGGGACCTAGACCTCCGCCTCTTCCTGGGCTGGAACTACGAGGCGGAAGGTCAGGAGGCTGAGCCGGTCTTTTTCAATGCCTCGATTCGGGGAGGAACCCTGACCGTCCCTCCCGGCCAGTACGACCGGATCTATCCGTAGTCGGCTCTACCAACTGCCTTTGCTTCTTCCTTTCCCGCGAGAGAAGTACCGTGATCAAGGACCTCGTCGACTTCTACGACAACTCTCCCGAGATGCTGCCCGTGGGCCACACGACTCGCACACCTGAGCTTGCCCTCCAGGTCAGTAGTCAGGATGGGGAGGCGAGCGTCACGGCCAACACCGAGTCGTTTGTGTACCCGAAACCGCCACGGACGGGACTCGCGTCCAACCCCGCACTCGCCTGCGACCAGATCAAGTACATGACCGGCTTTACGGGCAACGACAGAGACAGGGGCATCCTCCCGTATCCTCCCAGGCCGCCGCTCGAAGGGCCTGACACAGGATCGCCTCTGGAAGGGGATCAGGTCGACCTCACGCTTTTCGCCCGAAACGGTGGAGAGATTTGGTTCACTCCAGTGGCAGATCGGTGGGCGACGAACAAATTCCACGGGGACTACTTCGGGCGTCTACAGAGCTATATCGACTCTCTTTCCGCCCCGGCCTCCGATGCCTTGAAGACGCTTCGTGGGGTCCTGACCCCTCGCCTCCGGGCGCGGCTCATCGAGGCGTCAGATGAGACGCATAACGCGTACGTCGTTGTCTTTGTCGATGGGGAGCCGCTTCTCCAACCGGGCGGGGAGGAGCCGACCCAGCTGCAACACCAGATCCAAGAGGCCAACGCCCAGCTCAAACTCGACGAGATGAGCACCGGAAACGAGGTCAGCGAGCCGATCGAGGGCACCTGCTCGACGTGCGGTAACACCGCCCGCATCGCCGCGAAGCACTCGAAGTTCAAAGGGAAGTCCCTTATCAACGCCGACGAGCCCGCCTACCGAAGCCACGGCCACAAGCAGTCGATCACGACTGGCATCTGCGTGTCCTGCGCGGTCAAGTATCCGGCGGCGCTGGAGCACATGGCCGACGAGGGGAGCCGGGTCGTCTACTCCCGTTCGGAAGACACCGACCTGCAGTGGTTTTTCTTCTCCCCGGAACGGCCCGACGCCTCGACGGGGCTGTTCACGTCGGTCATAAAGGGACAGGTCGGGGAGCAAGAGGCGCGTCGCGTGTTTACTGCGCTCAGGAAAGGAGAAGAGCTTCCGGAGGTCTCTGAGGTGAGCATCATCGCCATCGGAAACACGACCCAGCGCATGGCCTTCCGCTACGGGCGCTCGGAGTCGCCAAACGCCCTCGCGGACAACCTGAGCAGTTGGATTGACCGTCAGGGGAAGAGCCCGATCGGCGTGGCTGAGCACTGCCGCAACATCAGCCCGTCGACATCCTCGGGCGATGGGGAGGAGCAAAGCGGAGAGGGAAGCACTCATTCCCGGCTTCGAGGCGACCTCAGCAAGGTGCCGGAGGCGACCTACGACGCGGTCGTTCGGGCGGCGATCTCAGGCCAAACCCTCCCGCTTTATCACCTGAAGCCCCTTCTCGCCCGTCTTGCAAACGCCCAGGCCGAGCTCAGAAGCTACAGCCTCAACAACGTAATTCCCACAATTCGACTCGCCGTGGACATGGACCAGGAAAGCATTGCCTTCAAACTTGGGAAGCTTCTTTCGCTCTCGGATTACGTGTACTGGCTGGCCGACGATAAGGGCCTGCAGATGAGCCAGCGGTATTACACGTCGCTCTCGACGCAGCCAGGCCGCTCGTTTGGAATGCTCTGCCGGGATGTCCGGACCCGACTGACGCAGCTCCTGAACAAGAACAAGGAGGACCTCGACGCGGCCGATGGACCCACCGGGAAGGCCAAATGGGCGGACAAGGAGATCACCGGATTGATCACTGAGATGGGCGAGGTCCCTCGGTCCTTGAGCAGCAGACAGCAGGCCCAGTTTGCCCTCGGCTACCACCACGGCCGGCAGCAGCGGTTCAGTCAGGATGAGGGAGAAAACCAGACCGACTCCAGCAGCAGCGATTCTGAGGGCGAGGACTCCGCGTAGAAGCAGCGCTTTCTGTTCCGTTCGATACGCCCACTGTTCAATACGCCCGCTACAAACGCAACACGACCCATGAGTTCGGATTCCGATCTTGACCACTTCGATCCAGACAAACGGCACGACTTTACGCTGTTCTTCGACGCGACCAACTCAAACCCCAACGGGGACCCGAACCTCGACAACCTGCCCCGCCACGACCCCGATACCGGAGAAGGGATCGCCACCGGCGGGTCAATTAAACGGAAAGTGCGGGATTGGATGATTGCCCGCGGAGAGACGGTTCTCGTGCAGCCGGTGGACGGGTCCCTCCAGGACCGGGAGATCGACCTCGCCGATAAGGTCGACGACACGGAAGACCCCTCCGATGCCCTCCAGAAGCACTGCATCGACGTGCGACTCTTCGGGCACGTCCTGACCGGCGAGAGCGACGCAGACTCGGTGTGGGGGCCGGTTCAGGTCTCCGATGCGGTATCGGTCCACCCGGTCGACATCGAGAACATGGCGATCACCCGTGTCCTGCGCTCCAGCGAGGAGGAAGGCGGCGGAATGGGGCGGCGGGGCGTGGTGCGCTACGGCCTCTACAAAGCCAAGGGCTCTTTTTCGCCGGGGAAAGCCTCCGACCACGTCACGAAGAAGGACCTGAAGCTCCTGTACGAAGGGCTCCTCCGAGGCTTCGAGCACAGCGCCAGCGCCGCGCGGCCTGACGTGGAAGGGCGAAAGCTACTGGTGGTCACCCACGAGGACGAGCTCGGCAACGCGCCTCGCAGCAAGACGTCGGAGGTGCTCCGGGCCGAGACGGACGTGGACCATCCCCGCTCCATTAAGGACTTCGAGTTCGTGACGGAAGAGGCTCCGGACGGTACGGAACGGAAGGTCTTCGAGCCGTATGACGAAACGCTCTCCCCTTCCGAAGAGGAGACTGCAGGATCGTAGATCGGTTTCAGTCTCAGAATGGAGGGGGGATTGCGATTGCTCGGAAGTCCTCGTTTCCCATGTACTTACGCAGAGAGTGTCACTTAGGACCTGTCCGGCCGAAAGCGGCGACCGTCAGGGTCTGCGAAATCGGCCGCGCAAGCCGAACTCTCGCAAAAGATTACAGTACCCACTGATACACCTCCCCTTCTGGGGGAGGTGAGGATTGAAACGACCGCTACAAGGACCTGGCGCGGGTCGTCCTCTCAAGATACACCTCCCCTTCTGGGGGAGGTGAGGATTGAAACACCAGCCGGATACCGAGAGCAACGACCTCTCGGTGATACACCTCCCCTTCTGGGGGAGGTGAGGATTGAAACGACTCGGTGCGCTCGTAGGGCTCCAGATCCATTTGATACACCTCCCCTTCTGGGGGAGGTGAGGATTGAAACCCATGCGTGACGCCGACGCCTCTCGCGGATGGAGAATGATACACCTCCCCTTCTGGGGGAGGTGAGGATTGAAACTCGACGGTGCCAGGGCTCGTGTCGCCTCGTAGCCGATACACCTCCCCTTCTGGGGGAGGTGAGGATTGAAACGCGTATTGCTTCCCGCGTCCCCAGTCGTCGGTGTGATACACCTCCCCTTCTGGGGGAGGTGAGGATTGAAACAATGGGCAAAACGGCGTTTGCCCTCGCGCTTGCCAGATACACCTCCCCTTCTGGGGGAGGTGAGGATTGAAAC
>JBDGQN010000159.1:0-10754 GCA_042219055.1 Salinibacter sp.
GTTCGTGCGGGGCTGGGCCGTGAAGTTGCCTGCGCTGTCGCGCGCCGGCACCGTGGGATCGACCTGAAGCGTCTGGATCAGCAGGTTCCGCACGTTGTCCGCCTCCGAGATCGTGTTTCGGGTCGTCCGCTCGAAGGTCACCTTCTCGCCCACCGTGAGGAGGTCGTTGACCTCAAACTCGGTGTTGACCCGCGCATTCAGCCGCTCCAGGCTCGACTTGTCGATGATGCCGCCCTCTTCGAAGTATCCGCCGCTGATGCGGTACGTCAGGTCTTCGGTGCCGCCCGAAACGGCCAGGTTGTAGTTCTGGGTCGTTCCCTGCTCGAAGACCAGGTCCTGATAGTCCGTATTTCCGCCGGGTGCGAGGTAGGTGCTCGGCGACGTGAAAGTGGGCGCTTGGCCGGCGTTGATATTGGCCTCGTTGCGCAGGGCGGCGTACTCGGGCCCCTCCAGCATGTCGATCGTGCGCGGCGTCTGCTGGATGCCCGTGTAGGCGTTGAAGCTGACGTTCCGCTCGCCGGCCGTTCCGCTCTTCGTGGTAATGATGACGGCGCCATTGGCGGCCTGCGCCCCGTAGATGGCCGCCGCCGACGCGCCCTTCAGGATGTCGATCGACTCGATATCGCTGGGGTTGAGAAAGCTGATGCCCCCTGCCCCCGTAGCAGTGGGATCTGAGACCGGCACGCCGTCCACCACGTAGAGGGGGTTGCTGTTGCCGGTGGTGCCGGTCCCGCGAATCCGAATGCTGAATCCGGAGCCCGGGCTTCCGGTGTTCTGGGTTACCGTTACGCCCGACACCCGCCCCTGAATGGCCTCCTGCGCGCTCTCGATGGGCGCCTCCTCAAGGTCCTGTGTGGGCACCGACGAAATCGACCCCGTCAGGTCACTTCGCTCCTGCGTGCCGTACCCCACGACGACCATCTCGTCCAGCGCCACCTCGCTCGGCGACAGGGAGAAATTCAATTCGAGGGTCTCCCCGGCGGCGACGTCGACCTCCTGGGTGCGGGAGCGAAACCCAACGAACGAGGCACGAATCTCGTACGTCCCCGGATCGAGGCCGGTAAGCCGATACTCCCCGTTCGCATTGGTGCTTGTGCCCATCTGCGTACCGACGATGACGACGTTTGCGCCCGGCAGGGACTCCCCCGAGGCCGCCTCCGTCACGGTGCCGGCCACGGTGCCCGCCTGCCCAAACGCAGATCCGGCCCCGCTGAGGCAGAGCACAACAATCAGCGAAAGCGCTTTTTTCCAGAGCATGAAACTATAACAATCGGGTGGAAAGGGTAGCGTACGGTTCGGCGGCGGGACCAATGAAACTGGAAGGAGAGGTTGCCCCGCGATTGAAACGGGTTTCAGGAAACCGGTTTCACGATAACCGACAGGTAATGAGAATGTCAAGCGGCATTGGCACCGCGAGGGACACACTCGTGCGCAGCGCCCCCGACGGCCACAGTACAGCACACTCAGTGCCCCAACGCCCCCCGCATCCATGCTCGGTACGTGGGTCATCGAATGCGGGGCTACCAGAACAGCCCGACGAGGCACGCCACGGCGGCCAAGAGCAGGGCGAGGCTTCCGAAGACGAGTCGCCCGAGCCGCCCGTCCTCAGGTCTCCATAGCGCGGTGTTGGGAACCTGGGACTGGGGAGCCGGCACGGCCCAACTGAGCCCGCCCATCAGCAACAGGCTGGCGACAAAGAGAAGCGCGGCAACGTATAGGAAGTGGAGCGGGGGCTGAACCCCGAGCAGGAGAAGCGCGAGCCCGCTGCCCCCGACCAGCGTGTAGAAGGCGGTGTGCCGGTGTACACGGCGGACGAACAGTCCCCCGAGGAAGACTGCAACGATGGGGGGAGTGAGGTACGACAGGGCCGATTGCAGATAGGTCCAAAGGGAAGAGAATTGCTCAATCTGCGGCGCGATGAGCGCCCCCAGTACGAGGACCGTTGCGGCGACGGTGCGCCCCACCGCCACGAGCCGCTCCTCCGAGGCCTCCGGGCGCAGAGCGGCGTAGAAGTCCATCGTAAGGAGGGCCGAGGCAGCGTTGAGCACGGAATCGACCGACGACATGACGGCCGCGATGAATCCCACGAGGACGAGCCCGCGGAGCCCATCGGGCAAGAGGTCAACGGTGAGCCGTGGAAAGACAAGGTCTGGATTCCCGAGGTTCGGGTACAAGACCGCCCCAAAAAGGCCCGGCATCACCAACAGAAACAACACCGGAAGTTTAAGTCCTCCTGCAAACAGGGCGCCCCACCGGGCGTCGTCCAGCGAGCGGGCCGCGAGGGTTCGCTGCACCATGACCTGATTGATGCACCAGTAGTACACCCCCAGAAGCACCATGCCGGTGCAGAGGCCCGGCCAGGGGACCACGTCGCTTCCGGCCGGGAGGATGAGGCGTCGCATTGCGGGCGGGGTGGCCGCCTGCACTTCAGCCCAGCCCCCGACCTCCCAGTAAGCCATCCCCGACACGCACGCCGCGCCCAGCACGAGCAGGCTTCCCTGGAGGACGTCGGTGTAGACGGCTGCCCGCAGTCCCCCGGCCACGGCGTAGCCGCCCGCCAGCAGCGCAAGGAGGATCACGCACATCTCCAGCGAAAGCGCGGGGAGGACCACGCGCAGGACCAAGGCCCCTGCGTAGAGGGCGCCCGCCATGTCGATCAGTACCGTGCCGACCAGCGCGAGTGCCGAAAATGCCCGTCGCGTGCGAACGTCGAAGCGGTGCTCCAAAAACTCCGGGGCCGTGGTAATTCCCAGCCGCCGGTAGGCGGGCAGAAATACGGTGATGAGAACCACCAGCGCGACGACCGCCGTCCACTCGTAGTTGTACACCGCCAGTCCCATCTGGTAGGCGCCCCCTACCAGTCCCACCAGGGTGCTGCCGGACATGTTGGTCGCAAACAGAGACAGGCCCACGAGAGGCCACGTGATCGTCCGGCCAGCCAGGAAGTAGTCGTCGCTCGTCGCCGACCGACGGGTGGCCCAGATCCCAATCCCCAGGATGACGAGCACGTACCCGGAGACGATGATCCAGTCGAGGGGACCAACAGAGCCAGATCGCATGGGGCGCAGGGGGCTCAGTCCAGATGCAGTCGACGGCGGCCTCAAACGACTCCGTCTTACGGGATGGGCGGTAGGACAAACCCCCTGTTTCGCATCGGTTCCATGTCGGTCGTCTCATCCATGGAGGGCGAGTCTCTCGTCACTGGGGCGTCCGCGCAGTGCTGTCGCGCACCTTCAGCTCGTGAGAGACGTGGAACGTCTCGGAATCCGGCGGGCAGCTGGATTGAATCCGCTGGAGGAGCCGTTCTCCGGCCCGACGGCCCAGTTCGTACACCGGCACCTGCACCGTCGTGAGCGGCGGGTTGGCGTAGCGGGCGCTCGTGATGTCGTCGAATCCGGCCACCGCGATGTCGTCGGGAATACGAAGTCCCGCCTCCTGGAAGGCCAGCATCGCCCCAATGGCCATGTAGTCGTTGCAGGCAAAGACCGCGTCCGGGAGGTCCTCCGCGTCGAGAAGCTTCTTTCCGGCCTCGTAGCCACTTTTCTGCGTGAAGTCGCCTTCCACGAGGGGACCCTCCGCGAGATCGTGTTCGGCCAGGGCCTCCCGATAGCCTTCCATCCGTCGTTCCACGTCGTAGCTCCCGGGCGGGCCGGTGATGGCGGCAATTCGGGAGTGGCCTGCTTCGATCAGATGTCGCACCGCGTGCGCCGCGCCTTCGCGGTTCTCCATTTTGTACAGGTCGAAGGAATCGTCGCGCAGGTCGCTGTTGACGAACACCACCGGAAGATCCATGCCTTCCGTCAACGGATTGGATCGGACCCTGGGCGTCATCATCACCAGCCCGTCCACCCGTCCGGCCAGTGATGCCAGGGCCGATTTTCCTTCGTCCGGGCTGTAGTGCGAGCTCGCAATGAGCAGAAAGTACTCCGCCTCCTGTGCGGCGTCGTCGAGTCCCCGGATCAGTTCCGAGAAGAACTCGCCGTGGGGCGCGGGGAGGATGACCCCAATGGAGTGCGTGCGCCCACTGCTGAGGCTTCGGGCGGTGGCGTCGGGGGAGTACCCCATGCGCTGGGCCACCTCCAGCACATGCTCCCGCGTTTCGCTGTTGACGAGGTGATCGTGATTGAAGACCCGGGATACAGTCGTCGCTGATACGTCGGCCTCCTCCGCGACGTCGCGAATCGTAACGCTCATGCTGGAAAAGGCGGCTTTGTGGTTGCAAATTGCCCCGTACACGGAACGAGGGGCTGAATGTGCCGGGAGTCCGGGACTACATCCCGCCCTCGTAGTACGCATCGAAGCGGGGAATCTCGTCGAGGTTTTCCCAGTCAGTGACTGCCTGGTCCACAGCGTAGACGTAGGCCCGCGGCAGATTGCCGGGGTCGAAAGCGTTTGCCCGGGCCTTGTACAGGTACGCCACCTGTCGCCGGCCATCCGTCGTCGTGGACGTGTCCTGGCGGGTGGGCGGGCCCAGGGCCGCGAGGGCGTGCTCGATGGGCATGCCGCGGTAGATGCGTCCCTCCATCACGTGGACGCTGTCTTTTCCGGTCAGTCCATTCTCCTGGACGTACGACGCGCGTCCGTCACTGAACATAGAGCCGAAAGAGCCGCCCATGGAGCCGCAGGCGGCCAGGACGAGGGCGGCGACGAGCAACAGCGCGAGGCGAGTCATGAAGGCGACACGGTGCTGAGCGGGGGAACGCGCTTCCTCTTCCACAAAGGAGGCCCGGCGTTGTTGCGGAAGGCCCGCAGTGAGGGTCGTTCCCGGCTTTTCCCACGAGCCGAGGGGCTCGTCGAATCTCCCGTCCGGGAAGTGGGTAGCAACGAGTCCGCATCCGCTGCGCTCTGATCCGGAGTTCTCCTCGTTTCATGCCGGAGACCACCGCCTCGTCCGACGACACTCCGCTCCGGCTCCAGCGGCTGTGGACCTCGCTGCGGCGCATCTTTCGGCTGGGCCGGCCCTATCGGGTCCGCCTGACCGCGGCGCTGCTGTTTACGGCGCTCGGGGCGGCGGTGGCGCTGGTGGTGCCGCTGGGGCTGCGCGAGCTGGTGGATGCGGTTTTTCAGGAGAGCGACCGGGCGCTGCTCGACTGGCTCACCCTGGCGCTCATCGTCCTCTTCCTGCTCCGGGCCGCCCTCTCGTTCGGCGGCAACTACCTGCTCGGCTGGATCGGCGAGCGCGTGGTGGCCGATCTCCGAAAGAAGGTGTACGCGCACCTCCACCGGCAGCACCTCGGTTTCTTTACCGACCACCGCACCGGCGATCTCACGTCGCGCCTCACCAACGACGTGGACGCGGTGCGGAGCGCGGTGAAGGACGCCCTCTCTCGTCTCCTCACCGAAGCGCTCTCGCTGGGGGGCTCGGTGGCACTCATGGTCGTGCTCAACTGGCGCCTCAGCCTCATCATCTTCCTCGTCGTCCCGGCGGTGACGGGGTTTGCCGTCTACTTCGGGCGCAAGATCCGGGCGCTGGCCCGCCGCATCCAGGACCGGCTGGCCGACACGACGGCGGTGGCGGAGGAGGCGCTGGCCGCGATCCGGGTCGTGAAATCGTTTGCGCGGTCCGACTACGAGGTCGATCGCTACAACGAGGCGGTGGAGGACCTCTTCGGCACGGCGCGCTACCGCGTGCTCGTGACGGCCCTCTTCCGGTCCACGGTGGGGCTGCTCTTCTTCGCCGCCCTCGTGGGCATCTTCTGGTACGGCGGCATCGAGGTGCTGGCGGGGCGGCTCACGGAGGGCGACCTCGTGGCGTTTATCTTCTACGCCTTCAACATCGCCCGCAGCGTGAGCGGCATGTCGCAGCTCTACTCCACCTTCAACAGCGCGGCGGGCGCCACGGAGCGCCTCTTCGACCTGCTCGACACCGAGCCGACCCTCCAGGATGCCCCGGATGCCATCGAGCTGCCGCCCGTGGAGGGCCGCGTGCGGTTCGAGGACGTGACGTTCGCCTACGACGCGGGACGGCCCGTGTTGAAAGACATCAATCTGGACGTCGCCCCTGGTGAGACCGTGGCCCTCGTGGGGCCGAGCGGGGCGGGGAAGTCGACGCTCGTGAGCCTTCTTCCCCGCTTCTACGACCCCCAGGAAGGGCGCATCACTGTGGACGGCCACGATCTGCGGGCCGTCACGCGGCAATCGCTCCGCGAACAGATCGCGTCCGTCTCGCAGGAGGTGCACCTTTTCAACGCCCCCGTGCGCGAGAACATCCGCTACGGGCGGCTCGACGCGTCGGACGAGGCGATCGAGGAAGCGGCCCGCGCCGCGAACGCGCACGACTTCATCGCGGACCTGCCGGACGGCTACGACGCGGAGGTGGGGGAACGGGGCGTGAAACTGAGCGGGGGACAGCGGCAGCGCGTGGCCATCGCCCGCGCTCTGCTGCGGCACGCGCGCCTGTTGTTGCTCGACGAGGCCACCTCGTCGCTCGACTCCGCCTCGGAGGCGCTGGTGCAGGAGGCGCTCGGGCGGCTCGTGGAGGGGCGCACCACGTTCGTCATCGCCCACCGGCTCTCCACGGTGCAGGACGCCGACCGGCTCGTGGTGCTCGACGAGGGCCGCATCGTGCAGCGGGGCACGCATGCGGAACTGATGCAGAAGGGCGGGTTGTACCGGCGGCTCGCCTCGTATCAGTTTCGAGAGCCGAGTGCGGTGGAGGGAGGGAGCGGGGGAATGGGGGAGTGGGGGAGTTGAGAAGAAAAAAAGAGGTGACCGTTGGATCAGTCGAAGAAGTCCGGGTCGACGTCGCGACGACTGTGGAGGATCCGGATGATTTCGACTCCGTCTGTCACAGGCCGATAGTAGATGACATAGTTTCCGGCCGGGCGGCTTCGGATATCACGCCCCAACTCGGGCCGTGCCGGGGCACTCTTCGGCATTTCAGCCAGCAAATGGCACTTCTCGCGGAGCTCCTGGACGAAGGTGACGGCCCGGGACGGATTGTCCTCGGCGATGTAGTCGGCAATGGATTCGAGGTCCTCCTCGGCAGCCGGTCGAAACTCACAGCGACTCATTGTCCACCCCCCTCTGCCATGTCGCGGTACTTTGCTTCCAGACGGTCAAATACATCACCTGCAGGTTTCGTAGGGCCACTCTCAAGGCCGGAGTTCAGGGCGCTCCGCAGGTCGTCCAGTTTGTTGAGGTACCGGTTGAGCTTCGGGCCGAGGTCCGCCTTCGCCTCGTCCGGCAATGCCTGGAGGCGCTCTACGGCCGTCTGGAATTCCGTGTGTTGCATGGGTTCGTCCTCTGTTGCGGGGGCAAGCCTACAAGAAAAGTAACGAGCGATTCCCGGGACCGTTCACCGCTTGGGCGGTTCCTGGAGGGGCACATCACGTTCATCATTGCACACCGGTTGTCCACCGTCCAGACCGCCGACCGCTTTTTTTGCTCGACGAGGGCCGCATTGTGCAGCGGGACACGCACGCGGAGTTGATGCGGGAGGGCGGGCTGTATCGACGGCTTGCGTCGTATCAGTTTCCGGTGCCGAGTGCGGTGGAGGGGTGAACTCCTTCTAAGGGGAGAGCCCGTCCCTCCGGATCGGGGTGGAGGGGGGCTGTACAGAAGTCACTGGTCTCGACACGGATCGCGCCTGCTGTTATGCCTTGGGAAGGATCAGCAACGCTGTACATTCCCACCACCGACCAGGCTGGATGTTGCCCCGTGCGCTGGTATCCAGCGAACCGGTATCTTGACTACGAAGCTCCACGACCGTGGGAAGGAACTGAGAAGCAACGACAGTTTCGTCAGTCTCATACCTGCCAGATAAGACTTAGCGTTGCATTTAGGCGAGACATGACGAGACACTGCTCGATCACCGTATCGTCTTCCGAAATGTCGTAGTCACCAAACCACGCATCAGCGGGCGTCTCGATAGGGTCTTGGTGATCTATCCCTTCTCCGAAATATTCCCAGGCCCCTGAATAACCGTCGGGCTCTCCATCACCTCGAATGTACTGGTATGGAAAGCTGTCGCTTACATTGCTCCATTTGATCTCGTTATCCTGACAAAACGCCAATGCACTGGGGGTAACATCCAGTTCCACGCATCGAAACGCAGCGGCCGTGAGTGACACGCCGCACAACTCCGCGAGCCTGCTTACTTCTTCGATGGACAATTCAACTGCACTCGCTTCTCTGATGAACCAGCCGCGGGGCATGAGTAGCTCAGCGGCAAACTGATTGGCTTCCGTCTCCTCCGGACGGTGGCGGTGCCAATCTACGAAGTCCGATTCGTCACAAAGAAAAAGTGGGCTGTCCTCATGGAGTTCGAAATGACCAAACTCGTGAGCAACTACGAAATTGCGTTTCCCCTCGTTGTAGATTCCGTCGTTGATTGTCGCAATTGCTTGTTTGCCCTTCCGTACGAGACGTCCTTCTGCTCCTGTCATCTCCCTGCTCGCCACGAGTAGGCCGCGGTCATAGGCCAAATTCTCCAAATCGGCGTCCCCGCCACGTCTGAGTCCATACTCGTCCAGAATGCCGGTGGCTCTGGCCTTTGCTTTCCCGATCCCAGGATCGAACGTCATAGAAACAGCTACTTTCCCTCATCATCCATCTCGTCGAGTAGATCCACAAGCTGGGCCTCAGTAAGGAGATCTATAATCTCGTCATCGTTTAGGGACTCTATTTTTCGAAAACTGAAGCTCAGATCCGCCCCATAACGAGCCTCTAAGCGTTGCATTAACTCTTTTGCCCCTTCCTCCGCCTCTTCAAGTCGGCGCCTCACTTCTGATCGAAGCTTCTCCAGCTTGCTCATAGCTTCCCGGCGGTCTGCTCCAGCCTCAGAAAGCCGGAGTTGCCCTTTCAGGCGACTGACGAACTCCATTCCTTGATTTCGTATGGCTTCTGGATCCTCGCCCTGCTCTCGCATCTCTTCCCGCACGGCTTCGACATCAGCGCTTCCCATCCGGGCAAGCTGCTCCATGATCCGCCTCATACGCTCCTTCTGATTGCTATCGTCCATGGCTAAAATCCTAGTCGGGTCCAGTGCTCACTACAGGGGTGTTGCTCCATTCTCTTTTCCGTGCGTCGCCGAAGCTTCCGAGAAAGAGTGTATACCTTCTCAACTTCAATGCTGAAGAAATCTGATATTTCGGCAGGCTTCATCCCATCTTCAATACCAAGACGGACGTTTTCCAGATCCTCCTCATCCGAGGACTCCTCCTCCAAAATGTCCCGCAGGGCCTCTAAACAGTCGTTGTAGGTCGGGTTCGCATCAGACGGAAGATCGAAATGATCTTCCAATTGAGAGTCGTCTTTGTGCTCATAATTTGTCTTTTCTAACAACCCGCTAGCGATACTAGAAATCACGCTCTTCAGATAATCGCAGAGATCGGGGTCTTCATTGGGATCCCACTGACGGTTCCCTTCAAACACTCGCTTGATCGCGTCTTGGACCAAGTCTTCAGGTTTTCGACCTAA
Source organism: Salinibacter sp. (assembly GCA_042219055.1). Taxonomy (GTDB): domain Bacteria; phylum Bacteroidota; class Rhodothermia; order Rhodothermales; family Salinibacteraceae; genus Salinibacter. The sequence goes on from JBDGQN010000159.1 coordinate 9,421, forward strand.
GGGTAGCTCCCCACCGCCCTTCACATAATCAAGCCGCCTCTTTTTGTACCTCGCAAAATCTAGGAGCTCCAGGTACATGTCTCCCCATGTTTCGTCATCGATCTCACGAAGTCGATCAGCAACGTCTGGATCGAGGTGCTCCAAGTCGAGCATGTGAAGAAAAGATGTATCGTGACAAAAAGGGAGTTGGGATCCGCAGTAGGTAGCGAGAGGGGCCGATGAGGAAAGTCGCCTCTCAGATTTACGCTCCTGCAATATCTACATAACAAACCTATCACTGACATGCAGACGAAAGAAACAGATTCATCGATCTCCGTCGTCACAGAGGAGATCGAGATTCCTGATTCAGCTTACGATCGGGCTGAATCCCGATACGAGGACCTCGGGGAGTGGCTCGGCCGTCCCGAATCGACCCTTCATGATAATGACCCTGAAGTTTTTCCTCAGGGATCATTTCTCCTCGGTACTGTGACGCAACCGCCCCATACTGACGGTGAATACGATCTGGATCTCGCCGTAAAACTCCGCCGCGGCGTCTCGAAGGAGACTCACACTCAGAAGCAACTAAAGAAGATGGTTGGCGGGGAGTTGGAACGCTATCGGCAAGCACGGGGCATTCAAGAAGACCTCAAAGAGAAGCGACGCTGTTGGCGCCTCGAGTATCAGGACGGACTGAGCTTCCACATGGACATAGTTCCATGTATTCCCGAAGGGGAGCGCCAACGCCGGAGGATCAAGGAAGCAATGCTCTCCGCGGATACAGACGAAGCCCTTGCCGACGAAGCGGCAAACTTGACAGTATCGATCACCGACACAGAGCGCTCGGACTACGAGACAATCACTAAGGACTGGAATGTGAGCAATCCGCAGGGCTACGGGCGGTGGTTTGAATCCCGTGTTCGACTGGTGGAACAGAAAGCGCTGATGACGGAAAAGCGCGCCGAGGTCGAAGAATTGCCAACCCACGAGCTAAAAGCTCCTCTCCAGCAGTGTGTCCAGCTCCTGAAGTTGCACCGGGACATCATGTTCGAAGATAATCCAGATTGCCAACCGATCTCCATAATCATCACGACGCTTGCTGCACGTGCATATGAGGGTCAGAAGGATGTCGGCGACTCGCTGCTCCACGCCGTGAACACCATGGGCAGTCACGTCAACGACAGCAGACCAAAGGTTCCGAATCCGGTCGACCCGGAAGAGGACTTCGCGGACAAATGGTATACCCGAGAGGGTCGGTCGCTCCGGCTTGAGGAAAACTTTTGGGAATGGCTTCAGCAAGCGAGGACCGACTTTAGTCGGATAGTCGAAATGAGGGATGCGAACGAGCTTGCAAA
>JBDGQN010000159.1:10764-11907 GCA_042219055.1 Salinibacter sp.
GTTGGCAGAGAAGTCTTTGGGCGTGCGCCTCGACCCGGATTCGGTTCAGAACCGACTTGGTGAGTCCATCGCGTCGAGTACAGCAGCCTCCACTTCCAACAGCCCGAATTCCTCGTCTAAAACGCGCATCCAAACCCCACCCAAGCCATGGGCGATGAAGAAACACTGAGCGACCAAATCGGCCTGTCACGGTTCCTGCACACCTATCCAGGAATGCGGGTACACCCCTCGCCTAAACGAGAGGTGCGTTTGCAGGGCGAGTTCGCATTCACGGCCGACCACGAGGACGGTCCAATTATCGAGGATGCCTACGACCTCGTCATCACAGTTTCCGAATGGTATCCAGATGATCTGCCGGTAATTGAGGAGACCGGAGGACGTATTCCTCGCGACTCAGACCACCATGTATTTTCGGACGGTTCACTTTGTCTTGGATCGCCACTCCGACTCCATGAGATCGCCCTCTCAACTCCGGAGCTCACTGATTACGCCAAGAAAGCCCTCGTGCCGTACTTGTACGCGATCTCGTATTGGGAAGACAAGGGCGAGAGGTTTCCATTCGGAGAACTTGACCACGGGACCGATGGGGTCTTGGATGATTTCAGTCAGGTTCTCAAACTGGACGATCCTAAAAGAGTGGGAAAAGCGCTTCAGCTTCTCGGAATGAAACGTCGGAAGGCAAATAAGCGCCCTTGTCCTTGCGGATGTGGGGATCGCTTAGGCGTCTGCGATTTCAATGAGACAATACGGGAGCTCCGCGGCCGTCACGGACGCCCCTTCTTCAAACAACTGGTTCAAGAGGATTGAAAAGTAACCTCATGACAGACCCAATGACAGACCAACCTCAGTCTGGCCAAGATTCGAGACGCATCTTGACCATCGATGGTGGCGGCATCAAAGGTACATTTCCGGCCTCATTTCTTGCCACTGTCGAAGAAGCGACTGGTAAATCCGTCGCCGATTACTTTGATCTGATCGTCGGGACATCTACTGGTGGCATCATTGCCTTGGGACTTGGGTTGGAGTGGCCAGCATCGGACCTTCTCGATTTTTATGAAGAGTACGGTCCGCAAATTTTTGGGAAGCAGTCCCGGTTGTGTCCCTATTCTTGTGTAAAAGTGCTGGCGCGATAGAAAAAGCCAC
>JBDGQN010000016.1:0-8535 GCA_042219055.1 Salinibacter sp.
GGAGCGAAGCGAAGTCGAAGAATCTCACCGAATAAAGCGGAAACTCCTCCGCAAGGCACCGCCGGTCTGTTCCTGGGTTTTCCACCCTCATCGAAGAGATTCTTCGGTCGTAAGCTCCCTCAGAATGACTTCGATTTCCACGTTTGAGGACAAATCGGAGCTTCACCGGCGAATGACGGAAGTTCCAGGCGGGCGTAGGGCCAACTCCGCTGTTACCAATCAGAATTCCGAAAGACCTTGAAAGGGGGGCGACCACACTTCCACACCGCCACGCTTCCGTACGTCCATCCCTAGAAGTAGTAACGTAGCCCGAGGCCGCCGCCCAGGTACGGCTTCGTCTCTCCGACCAGCTCGAAACGGGGCGTGGCCTGCAGGTAGATCTCAAAGTGGTCGGCCAGGAGAATGTCGACGCCAATCGTGCCGCTGACCCCGAAGCCCGCTTTGTTGGATACGCTGAGGTAAGCCCCCGGGCCGATGTACCACTGAAGCGGCTGCTCGACGTTCTGGGCCGAGAGAGGATGTTCGAAGAGGGCGTGGCCGTTCAGAAAGAAGAAGTTCTCGTAGAGGCTCCAGGCCGCCAGAATGTCGTAGGAAGCCCGGTTAGGGTTGTAGATCTTGGCGGTGATGCCCGACGGTTCGCCGAGATGTACTCCGAGCCCGGCGGCTCCGGGAGCGCGCTGGGCCTGCGCAGGCGGGGCAGCGGCCAGCGCTACGATGAAAAGGAGGGCGAACAGGGGCCGAGAGTACGAATGCATGGGAGGATCGAGAGGATTGGAAAGGCAGCGCTGAGGTCCGTGAAGAAACGCCGGATGCAATCGAAGATTTGAATTTGCTACTTCTATCGCAACTCCTCCGTGCACGCGTCAGGGAATCGCAGTATCCGGTGTACGTGGAAAAATGCGGAAAAGAGGTCGTTCCGTCGTCCAGTTTGGGGGAGCCTTTTTCGCTCAGGATAGGTCTCCTCGTGGCGAGAACACGACTTGCGAATCCGGGTCCCAAATTGGTTTGGGGTGGAGAATGGTCGTTCGCTATGTTTGGTGCGAAGCGAGACCCGCCCGCGGAGTTCCTGTGTACGCTCGTGGTGGGTAGGGAAGACGGGCCGGAGAAGGGGGCCCGGATCCCGCTCCGCTTGACGGAAGTCAATGCGAGCGCAGATGTCCTCTTTACGGATCGAAAGTAGACGCCCATGGAGCGCCACAGTTACATCGAGGAGGCGCGTCAGGTAATCTTCGGCGCTGAGGAGCTCGAACAGGAACCCGAGTTTCAGGCGACCCTCCGGCGGCTGGCATGCACGGGACTGCAGTGGGGGGGACTGCTGGTCATCCTCGGGGTTCTCATTCTCATTCTCGTAAACGCCGTGCTTCTGGGGCGTCCCACCGCATGGTGGTACTCGGCGTCCGCGCCGCTAGAGGTTTTCGTCGTGGCGGACGAACTCGTCGTAGCCGGTCTGTGCGGGGGGGGCGTCTGGATGGGGCGGACCGAGTGCCGGTTGTCGGGAGCGCGAGTCGCAGGGGGGGTGCTCACGGCGGCCATCGTGGCCGTGTCGCTTCTCGCCGACGCGTATCGGGGCGTTTTGAGCATCGAGTACCTCATTCTCGCCTATCTCCTGGCCGTGGCCGTCATCCCCTACCGTCCCTGGCAGGCCCTTCTCCTCGGGGTCGTTCTGGGAGGATTGTTTTCTGGGATCGGGCACTTTGGCCTGCCCGGGACTCCCGCGGCTCGCCCTGGGCTCGTCGATCGCGGACACCTGGTCAGCATGAGCTTCGTCGTCGTGGTGCTCTCCGGCGTTTCCGCGTTGCTCTATTCGATTCGCTACCGCCAGCACCGGGCGCAACGAGAGGCGGAGGTGCTTCACGACCAAGTGGCGCGGCTGGAACGGGCCAAGAGTCGCTTCTTTGCCGATCTCTCGCACGAGTTTCGTACGCCCCTGACGCTCATCCTCGGGCCCCTGCAGGACGCCCTGGAGGGGCGGTTGGGCGCGGTGCCGGACGCGCTTCGTGAGCGGCTGGAGAGTGTGGAGGACCAGGCGCATCGCATGAAGCGGCTCGTGGACCAGCTCTTCGAACTGGCCCGACTGGACGAAGGGGACGTGACCCTCGCGATGCGGCGGCACGATCTGGGGCGTGTGGTGCAGGAGGTCGTGCCGCCGCTCCGCCAGTGGGCCGACGAGAAAGAGCTCACCTTTCAGGTTGAGGAAGAGGCCGAGTCGTTGGAGGCGTGGGTGGACGCGGATCGGCTCCGGCAGATTCTGACCACGCTGCTCTCGAACGCCATTCGGTACACCCCGGAGGACGGACGCATCCGCGTTCGGGTGGGGCGCGCGGACGGGTGCGCAGAGATTGCCGTCCGCGATACGGGCCCAGGGCTGCCGGACGAGCTTCGGAAGCGCGTTTTTGGCTCCTCGCAGAGCTACATTCCGCTTGGCGACGAGGCTCTCTCCGAGTCGGCTTCGCATCCGGAGGCCGAACAGTGGATCGGGCTGGGCATTGGGCTGGCCCATGCGTACGCGCTGGCCCGGCGGCACGGAGGCGACATCGAGGTTGAGAGCGAAGCCGGCTTCGGCACAGAGCTAACCCTGCGCCTGCCGCTGGGGCGCGAGCATGTGGACGGTGAAGATGTAGCTGAGGCGGAGGAGGCTGAGTCCGTGGCTCCCGAGACGCCCCTCCCCGCGGATCGGACATGGAAAGACCACTCGGCCCCCACGGAAGAACCATCGGGCGAAGCCGCGGCGGATGCCCCGGAGGTGCTCGTGGTGGAGGAGGCGCCCGACGTGCGCGCCTACCTCGCGGATCTGCTCGGGGCCGACTACCAGGTTGTGACGGCGGCGGACGGAGACGAGGCCCTGGACACGCTCCACTCCCGTCCCGTCGACCTCGTCCTCAGCGATATGGCCATGCCAGGCATGGACGGCGCGGCCCTCTGCCGGGCCATTCGGAACGACGAGCAGCTCCGTCACCTGCCCGTGGTCCTGCTGACGGCCCGCCCGGAGGACCGAACGCAGCGAGCCGACTTGGAAGCCGGGGCTGACGTGTACGTGTCCAAGCCCTTCGATCCCGGCAAGTTGACGGCCCACGTCGAAAACCTGATCGAGATCCGTCGCATCGTGCAGGATCGCATCCGCCTCCCCGACTGGATGGACTCGGAGGACCCCACCGTGTCGTCCGAGGAGGCGGAGTTTATCGAAGCCCTCCATGCGGCCGTTGACGACCACCTCGACAACAGCAACTTCGGCGTCGACTGGCTGGCCGACGAGATGGACCTGAGTGCCCGTCACCTCCGCCGCCGCATCAAGGAGGCCACGGGACTCTCGGCGGCCGGCTTTATTCGCACCCGTCGCCTGCAGCACGCCGCCACCCTGCTGCGGGAAGGTGCCGACACCATCGCGGACGTGGCCGACGCCGTGGGGTACCGCGATCCCAACTACTTCTCTCGCCTCTTCTGCGAAACCTTTGGACGTTCGCCCACTGAGTACGCTGAACAGGACCCCGATTCACCCGAACCCCCGGACATCTCGGCCTGACGGACCGGACGCGTCCGGTCTCTCCGGAGAGGTGTCTGGTTTCTCGGGGAAGAAGAAGCATATTCATGAGGGTGCGTGATCGCTGGGACGCGTCCCAGTGGGGATCTAGTCGCGATCTGTTCTGAGTCAGAACCAAAAGGCAGGCATGTTTTCATCGATTCGCAGCGGAATGATGCAGTTCACGCGCAGTACGGAGGCGTTTTATCGTTGGACGCCCCTGCTTCTCGTCGCGCTCCTCACGGGCCTTGCTGCGCCGCCCGGGGCGGCTCAGGACGTGCAGGTCCCGCTCGACCGCGACAGCACGGTCTATGTACTCGACGCGGCCCTGCGGCAGAAGCTGGGCCTATTTCCAGAGGTGACAGGCTTTCAGGAGGCGCGGCTGTATCGGAAGGACGGTGCGGGATATGAACTCGTGATTCGGTACAAGCAAAACGGTCGCGTCTTGCGCGAGCGTCGCTCGCTTACTTCTTCGGACGTGGAAGACCTTCGGGCGCGAATCACGAGAAGGACTGCCGGCTCGACCCAGCTTTCGCCGGGACTGGAGGATGGACGCTACGGGCTCATTGCCGCCACGACATTTCACGGACTGGTCGAGGGTGGGTTGCTGGCAGGGACCTTCAGCTCGGATGGGGACGGGGCGGCAACGCTCACGCTGCTGGGAGGGACCATGGGCTTCTTCGTGCCTCTCCTGGCGACCCGAAATACGCCCGTCTCGGAGGCGGAGGCCGACATGGTGTTTTACGGGGGGCTGCAAGGCTACGCCCACGCAGTACAGGTCATGGGCGTATTGGCGGGGGAGAATCTTCCCGGACGAGGCACGGCGGGCCTCGCCGCTGCGGGTGGGGCCCTGGAGGGGACGATCTGGCGCCGGGTAGCTCAGCGCAACGATTGGACGGGCGGCCACGCTGAAATGGTGAGCCTCAACGGATTGGGAGGCAACCTCGTTGGGTTGGCCATCGGCGGGGCCATTGTGGGGGAAGAACCGAACTTCGAGGGGTCGTCTCGAATCGTCGCTGGCACGTCCTTGCTCGGCTCGGTCGGGGGCGCCTACCTTGGGCATCGCATGGGACGGACCAACCGGTACACAGACGGCGACGCGCGGATTTACGCACAGTCGGCGCTCCAGGGCGCCAATCTCATGGGCTCCTTTCTCTCGGTGCAGGACGACGCGAGCGTCCGGGGCACGGCCCTTCTTCTCTCCGGATCGGCCGTTGGGGGTGCGGTTCTGGGCAACTATCTCGTGCGGGATCGAGACTTCACGGGCACGCAGGGGAGCCTCGTGGCCCTCGGCTCGTTCGCCGGCTCGCTTCTGGGACTTGCCGTCACGACCGGGGGGGAAGGGAACGGTGAGGCCACGGAAATCGCGCAGGCTCTCGGCTCGGCCGCCGGGTTCGGGATCACCTACGCCGTGCTGGAGGGAGAGGCCCGCCGCCAGGTCGACGGGCGTTCTTCGGCGATCAACCTCAACTTCAAGGTGGGGCCGGCAATGGCCCACACGGCAGGCCGGGCGGGAACGGAGCGCCATGTCGTTCCCCGGGTGACGCTCAGGGCCTCGTTTTGAGCAAGGACGTGGAGGTGTCCCCACGTTTTCCCGCAGGGCCGAGCACTCCCGCATTCAGGGAAGTCCCGACACTGTCGGGATTCGTTTCGCTCCGCTCTCAGGGAAGAGGAGGCGGGTCTCCGAAGACCAGACATTGGCTGGAGAAAGACCGGACATGACCGATTTCTGCGGGGTTGTGTCTGGTTTTTTAGGGAGAGACATGGCGTATTCATGAGGACGCATCCTCGCGGGAGCCGCTCTGCGATTCCGAATTGCGTTCCTTCCATCGGCTAATTCCGTAGTCGCCATGTTTGCTCTTCCTCTCACCTGAACGACCCGGCATCGATCTCTCGTTTACCTGCTCCTGCTGACAGGTCTTCTCCAGCGGGTGCTGGCATGCTCCCCGCACCGGTGCAGCAGCGTTCCACCGTCGAGAAGGATACAGTGCACCGATACAGGTGGGTGAACGGAGGGGGGCCGGACGAACGGGGTTCGGTCGAAGCCGCACAGGCGGGGTCCCCCCCGACTTGTGTGTGTCCGATTGCCATGAAGTGGGCTTCGTCGAAATCCGAGTGGGTCGCCGGCTGGATCTACGACTAGCGCTGAGCCTGTCTGGGGGCGTGCCTGGTCCTGACGGTCGTGGCCGGCCTGCCCGCGATGCAGATCATAGTCGACAACTCGGTGCAGCGCTGGTTCGTGGAGGGTGATCCGCCTTTACGGCGTATCGTCGTTTTAAAATACCTATGGTAACGACGAGACGGTCCTAATTGCACTTCGAGAGTACGCTCATGTCCGCGGGACTCGAACTCCCGTAGGACGCGACCGTGAGTTTCGGTCCGTTTAGGGAACGCGTCGGTGCAGTTTCTGACGACGATGAGACACATCCGGATGAGGCTGGCCGGGCCGTCCTAACGAAGCGATGGTGCAGGCGCTCCACGGTGTGAGCCGGGCGCCGTACGGCGAGCTCTGTTTTCCGATCGCCATCGGACTGCTAGTCGTACTCTCGGGCGGGGCTCCATTTCTGTTCTACGTGCCCATTCTACTGCTGGGGGGAGCCGAGCCGGCGGCCGCCCTCGTGGGGTACGTACCGTGGGCCATCGGCGGGCTTTCCTGGCTTGCGGCGCCGGCGCTGCTCTACTTCGGATACACGCTCCTCTTGCCTGCCGCACAGCGCAAACAACCCCACGGCCACCGCGTGCACAACGTGTTGGGGGGTTGCCGTAGGGTTGGGATGGCTCTTCCTGGGGGTGGCCGTCCACGCCCCGGTGCTCCTATACCCGTACACGATCGCCTATGCCGCCTTCGTCGCCGTCATTGGAATTGAGCACACCGAGCGGTTCCACGAACTGGAGGCATTCGGACTCGACCGCGACGACGTCCCGTTTCTCGTCGGGATCACCCTTCGGAAGGTCGTTCCCTTTCTTCTGCTCCTGTGGCTGGGGGACGGTGTCAGCGTATCGTTGATGGCCCCGCTCGAGGGGGCTGGTCGCGGCGGTGGGCAGTACGGCCGCACTCCTGTACGCCTACGCCCCAGTCTTTCGGGATCAGCCGAACCCCTTTCTCCTACACCTGACACGGGGGACGCTGGTGGGAGGGGCCTCGTCGCTGGGACTGATCGTGCTCCTAATCATCGAGACGTCGTGAGTGTGGCGTATTGCGTAGTGCGTATTGCGTAGTGCGTATTGCGTGCGTATCGTGTGATGTCGAAGAGGTTGGCGATACGAAATACGCAATACGAAATATGCTGCAAGCGAAGCGACAACATTCCGACTGAACACATCATCCGCCATGCCGGCCATCACAACTCTCACCGACCCGACGGTTATCGCCCAGCTCGTCGGGCCTTCGAGCGCGTCCACCTTTTCCCGAGAGGCCATCTCTCGACAGGCGCCCGATCTCCACCTCGTGGTGCCGGGCAACGAGGGACGGAGTGCGGCACGGTGCAGTGTGTGGTGGAGCGACACGCCGGACTACAAGGATCACGCCGTCGGCCTCGTGGGGCACTATGCGGCCACCACGGCGGAGGGCGGGCGGGCGGTTCTTGAACGGGCGTGCAGGCGACTGGCGGACGAGGGCTGTACCTGTGCGATTGGGCCGATGGACGGGGCCACCTGGTACCCCTATCGGTTTGTGACCGAACGGGGCAGTCGGCCGGCCTTTGTTATGGAGCCCTGGCACCCCCGGGGGTATCCCGATCATTTTCGGGACGTCGGGTTCGAGCCGCTTGCCCGGTACGTCTCGTCGGTGGGGGCCGACGCCGACATTCTCCGAGAAACCTCGGTGCCTGACCATCCCCCGTTGGACAGGGTGGAGGTCCGGGCACTCAACCTCGATCGGTTCAACGAGGATCTGCGCCGTCTTCACACCCTGGTGACCGCCAGCTTCGCCGACAATTTCCTCTATACGCCACTCTCGGAGGCCGACTTCGTGGCGCACCATCAGCAGTTCCGGGCCTTCATCGAGCCCGAACTGGTTCGTCTCGCTGAGCAGAAGCAGGATGGGGAGCGGCGCCTGGTCGGCATCGCCTTCCTGGTGCCGGACGTTCTGCAGGCTGAGCGGGGAGAGGCGATCGATACGGCAGTGTTCAAGACGCTTGCCGTACACCCTGAGGTGACAGGACAGGGGCTGGGCCGCTGGCTCACGGGCCACATGCATGCGGTGGCGTGGCAGGAAGGATATCGCCAGGTGCTGCACGCTCTCATGCACGAGGACAATGTCTCGCGTCGACTCGGCTACGGAGCCCCTCTCCGCCGCTACACCCTCTTTCGTCGCTTCCTTTCGTAGGTCCCGTGAAACGCGCGCCCCTCAACGCCTACCGATCCGTGTGGAAATTTCTACATTTACTCTCGGGTTTAATGGTGCGTAAAGCCGTCCCGCACCGCAAGGGTCTGACCTTCGGCCCCCGGGACAGCTCAAATTTAAAAACTCCCGTACACCTCGGTAACGCAAAAACGCATAATGAATCTGGTCGAGCTTTTGCGAACACAGGCCCGCGAGCGGCCCGGCGTGCCGGCTCTCATCGAGAGCGACGATCGCCGCCGCTCCTGCACGTTTGCCGACCTGGACCGACGGGGGGCCCTGGGGGCGGCCAGCCTGCGGGCACAGGGGGTGGGCCGTGGCGACGTGGTGCTCGTCCTGCAGCCGATGTCGACGATGCTCTACGTGGTGGTGACCGCGCTCTTTCGGGTCGGGGCTGTGGCGCTGGTTCCGGATCCCTCGGCCGACCGCGCCCACATCGCCGACTGTTGTGAACGCGCCGATCCAGCCGCCCCCGTGGGACCGCCGCACGCCCATCTGCTGCGGCTCCTGTCGCGCGCCGTCCGGCGAGTGCCTCATGCGTTCGTCACGGGTCGCTGGCCGCTGCCCTTCGCGACCCGGTGGTCCTCAGAGGCCCCGTCCGGGAACGTCCAGGCCGACGTGACGGACTGCGACCCCGACACGCCGGCCCTTCTCACCTTCACGAGCGGCAGCACCG
>JBDGQN010000160.1:0-2896 GCA_042219055.1 Salinibacter sp.
CAGCGGTGGATCTCGGTTGGGGCCTCGTCTTGGAAGGGCGGGGAGAAGCTGGCCGCGCCGTTTAGCAACTACGGCGCCGAGCGGGTGGACGTGTTTGCCCCAGGACATTCGATCTATTCCACCGTGCCCCAAAACAAGTACGACCGACACAACGGCACCAGCATGGCCGCCCCGATGGTGAGCGGCCTCGCCGCGCTCATCATGGCCTACTACCCGTCGCTCAGTGCCTCCGAAGTCCGCTCCATCATTCTCGACACGGCCACGCGGCACACGGACCAGATGGTCCAACGTCCTGGAGGGAAGGGCACTGTCCGCTTCGGCACCCTCTCTCAAACAGGGGCGATCATCAACGCCCGGGCCGCACTCCAGCGCGCCGGTCAAGTGGCCCGTTCAAAGTAGCGGACGACACTCCTCCGACCGGAACCGCAGCCGGATCCCCCAACCGGTGCGGCTCAGCCGTCGTCCGTGACTGCTCGCTTTACGGCCCGTCGCAGCCGCGGATGATGGAGCCGAACGGGCTCTTCCTCCTCCTCTTCGCGCACCGCAGTCAGGTTGAGCATCTCCACCAGCAGCGAGAAGGCCATGGCCGAGTAGATGTAGCCCTTGGGAATGTGCTGGCCCAGTCCTTCGGCCACGAGGGTAACGCCGATGAGCAACAGAAAGCTCAACGCCAGCATCTTCACGGTGGGATGCGCCTCGATGAAGCTCGAGATGGTCTCCGCCGAAACCATCATGATTCCGATGGCGATGCTGACGGCGATGATCATGACCTGTACGTGCTCGGCCATGCCCACAGCCGTGATGACGGAGTCGAGGGAAAAGACGAGGTCGAGCAGAAAGATCTGTGCGATCACGCTCGCAAACGTGACTTCTGCGCGCGCCTCGGTCTCGCCGTCCTCCCCCTCCAGCTTCTCGTGGATTTCGGTGGTGGCCTTGCCGATGAGGAAGAAGCCGCCGGCCAGCAGAATCAGGTCGCGCCCGCTGAAGGCGTGGGCCAACACCGAAAAGAGCGGAGCCGTGAGCCCCATGACCCAGCTGATGGACAGCAGGAGGAGAATACGTCCTGCAAGGGCAAGCCCCAGCCCCACCCGACGGGCCAACGGCTGCTGCTCAGTCGGCAGCTTGTTCGACAGGATCGAGATGAACACGATGTTGTCGATGCCCAGGATGATCTCGAGAATCGTCAGAGCACCGAGGGCAATCCAGGCTTCCGGAGAAGCAATCCATTCCATGGGACCAGGGGCGTGCGTTCGGGGGGAGCAGTACCGACGCAGAACGTAGAAAAGGGACCCCACGTCTCGCAACGTGAGGGTCCGTCACAATCGCAGTCGTCCCGATTCCTCCCAAAATCTTCGATGAATCAGGAAAGCGGCTCGGCCAAAAAATCGGCGAGGCCCTCCACGTATTCCCGATCGAGAAGCGGTTCAAGAGCCTGTACGATAAGACTTACGCAGGTGGCCCGGTAGATGAGCGGTTCCGCAGGGCGTCCGCTCGTGGCCGTCTGGTGCTGAATCTTCGTGTTCAACATCGTCCAGTGGCACTTCATCTCCACGTACGCTCGTCGTCGCCTCCTCCCGACCACTGATCCAGCACCTCTGCCCACTCCTCTTCGAGCGATTCCTGGAGAGTCACTTCGACACGGTGCCGAAGCGCCTCGACCGTCAAGTCTACGTCTGTAGGCTCTTCTGACTCCTGTTGCATACTTCTGCGGTTCGGGTCCAAGGGGTCGCCGGGCGACTGAGGGAGGCGGCATCAATCGTCTCACACCGAATGCGACGGTCCATTGTGCACGGTTTTCCTCCTCAACGGTGAAGGATCGGCCGGCACCGAAAGAGCATGCTCCCATTCTACTCGGCCCGTGGTCGATCCCCGGCATGGTTCTGTAGGAGAGGATCGGAGTATTGAGATGCTCCGCTCCGCGGCCAATATGCCTGGGACGTGCACATCGATCTTCCGCAAATGGTATCACTTGGATTGGAGCAACTTCACCGGGAAAGAGCCGTTCGCGCCAACACTCGGACTTCGAAAAGTGATGCCTGGTTTTTACCTTGCGTATCCGCGCTGTCCTATCGAGAGCATAGGCCGAGGATTCTCCGTTTGCATCCGCAGTCTGCTTCTTAGCGACTTGGTTACATCCGCCGCGGTGCGGACGACGGCCCCTGGGGACGCCCGCCTCCTGTCCCGAACCGGATCGATGGGTTCCGCGGACGATACGAAAGTATCTCGGGGGGTCGCAGAGACCCGACCTCCGCCTCCCCAGCGAGCGTTACGAGTCGGAGGCCACCGCGTGCTCCTCCGAGGGCCGGATTCTATTCCCCACAATTTTCTGGTCGCGGCGCCCGTTTCCTATGGCTTCCTCCCAGAATCCGTACTCGTACCTGAGAGAGGACGAGCCCGATTCGGATCCCAGCGCGTCCGAGTCGGACGCCCCCCCGGATCCCAGCGACGCGGAGGTCGATCTCGGGTTCGACGATGAGGGGATCGGGGAAGAGCTGCGCCACCTTCGGCCGAATACGCTCAATGCGGCCCCCTTCGGTGTAATTCAGCTCGACGACGAGGGGGTCGTTCAGTTCTATAACCGCTACGAGTCCAATCTCAGCGGCGTGGACCCCGAAGAGGCTGTCGGGACGAACTTTTTTACCGAGCTTGCTCCCTGCAGCAACAATCCGCTGTTTCTGGGACGATTCAGGGAAGGGGTCGACGAGGGCGAGCTCGACGAGCACTTTACTTACACGTTCACCTACAAGATGCGCCCCACCCTGGTGGACGTGCGGCTCTACCGCGACGAGGCGGGCAACAACTGGATTCTGATCCAGAAGCGGTAGGCTACACTTTTTCCTCCTCTCGCACCTGAAGGCGGTATCCCACACCGCGAACGGTTTTCAGCCAGACGGAC
>JBDGQN010000160.1:2906-4064 GCA_042219055.1 Salinibacter sp.
CGGGTCCTCGCCCTGCGCTTCTTCCATCTGCTTGCGGAGTCCCGACACGGTGACGTCAAGGGCGTTGTCCGACACCGCGTCTCGACCCCACACCCGATCGGTAATAGCCGACCGCGACACCACCTTGGGGGCGCGCTGGGCCAGGAGGCGAAGAAGATCGAACTCCTTCTTGCGAAGATCCAGGGGGGTCCCTCCAATCTCCACTTCCCGCGTAGATCCGTCAATCTGCAGAGTCCCCACCGAGGCCTCGTCGAGGGCGTCCCACTCGGTGGGGCGCCGCAGAAGGGCCCGAATCCGCGTTCGCAGCTCGTCGAAGGAGAACGGCTTGGTGAGGTAGTCGTCGGCCCCGCTCTCCAAACCCGCCACGCGGTCCTCCACGTCGTCGCGCACAGTGAGCATGAGGATCGGGGCGGCGTAGTCGTCATCCCGAAGGTCCTGGATAATTTCGGGCCCCTCCATGTCGGGCAGCATCCAATCCACGATCAGGAGGTCGTACCGTCGCTTTCGGGCCTTTTCTAGAGCCTCCCCCCCGCTTGCGGCGTGGTGGACGCGATAGTCCTCGTCCCTCGCCACGCCTTTTTCGAGCGTCCGTGCGAGGTCTTCGTCGTCTTCAACGATAAGGATCAGATTCATCGGTCTGAAGCGTGTCCAATGGGAAGGGAACCAGTCCGAGGAATGAAGGGCTGAATCAATCAGCTGACCGGTACAGCTTTCCGACCTTTAGGAGCCGCCACTCGTTCCCGCACCGGAGCTCGGGGCGGGCGGCACGGCCCCAGTAGTGTCGGGAAGAGGAATGTCGTCCAGCACCTGCTCCAGCTCCTTGAAGCGGTCGCCAAAGGTCGCAAAGTCCCCCTCCTGTAGAGCGCCTCGCGCCTCTTCGATCAGCTTCTTCGCTTTCTGCAACTCTTCCACCTGCCCGGGCGCCGCGGCCTGGGCCTGCGTCGCGGTTTTTTGCATGGCCGCCAGGGCCTTCTGGCGCGTTTGCATCACCTGCTCGCCCATCACGGTATTCAGCGATTGTCGCAGGGTTTTCTTCATGGCCACCCGCTCCCCGTACGCCACGATCACGCGCTGCATCTGCGGGATCTGGATCTGCTCGGCGAGCAGGTAGATCGGCTCCACGTACAGGAACGACTCCTCGATGGGCACCACGATGAG
>JBDGQN010000161.1:0-12040 GCA_042219055.1 Salinibacter sp.
AGATCAGTTCGTCGTCGCGTCGTTGCGGCGTTGAGGCGCAGAGGAGCCACCGCCGCTCGCCGGAGGGCGTCTCGAAGGGCACCTCTTGCCGCCAGGCGTCTTCCCGCTCGACGGCGGCATCGATCGAGTCCAGAAACGCCTTCCGGTGCTCGTCCGGAATCTGGTCCACGAAGCGGTCGTGGAAGTCGTTCGGGGCCGACGAGATGCCGAGCAGCGATTCAGCGTGGTCGCTGACGAAGTAGGATCCGGAGGACCCGTCGGGCCGGAAGTAGGCCTGAAAGACCACGCCCGGGAGGCTGTTGGCGAGGCCCTGGATTCGTTCCTCTCGCTCCCGGAGCTGGGCCTGGGCCAAGAGGTAGACCTGAATGGCGATGCCTTCCACGAGGGCCATCGTCGCCAGGCTCGCGAGGACGGACAGCGCCTTTGGCAGGGGAACGGGGCCGAGCAGGGCACCGACAGTACCCATGGCAAACCCGACGCCCAAGAACCACAGGACCGCCCGCATGCGACGGGCCCCGGTGGCCACCATGCCCGGCAGGATGGCGTACAGCAGGAGGACGCCCATGTCGTAGTCACCGGCAAAGCCGTTGCGGGCGGCGACGAAGGAAAACCAGCCCATCAGCACGTAGAGCGTCCCCTGCATCAGAAGGGTGATGTGGCGGCGTACGGCCTCGGTGGTGTAGGAGAGGCCGAAGAGGGCCACGAAGAGCCCGGCCACGGCGAGCCGGCCCTCCGGCCAGGTCACAGCTCCGGGGGGGGTGGCGTCGTAGAGGGCACCGAGGGTGAGCACCAGTACGGCCCCGAAGAGTAAGAGCAGGCGATGGCGCTCGATCTCTCGTTCAGCTCCCGTGGACAGGTGGTCGTCGAGGGGGCGAAAGAGCGAGAGGATTCCTGTGGGAGTGGCCATAAGACACGGTGGGGTCGGCGACACGAACGTGAGAGCCGTCGCTGGCGCGGGGGGCGGATCGATGCGGCGTCCCGGTGGATGAAGACCGCTTCCGGTCAGGGGAACGGGGCCTTTCCCTGTGCCTGTTCTGGACGCCAAGGCCCGGTGCCAGGTTGCCTGAATGTAAAGACCGACGTTCCAAGGCGCAAGAATCGTGCAACTGCCGGGCCGGGCAGATTTCATGTCCGACGTTTCGGCCACCGAAGACGGCGCGACTGCTGTTGATCGTAAGGAACTGCGCAGGAACGACGGCCTGCTGGGCCGGATGGGGGCGGCAGACCGCCCTCGCTTACGCCTCCTGCGGGTATGAAACGCCCCACTCGGCCCGGAGGGCATCGGTGGTCTGGAGGAGGCGGTGGCTCTCGTCGAGAGGCATCACGGGGCTTTCCGTGCGCCCGTCGTGGAGGCACTGCATGACGTGTGCTGCTTCGAACTGGTAGCCGTTGCCCTCGTACGGGCGGGCCCAGGTGTCCGTTGAGCCGTCCGCACGGGTGAGTGTGAACGGGGCCCCTTTCCACCAGGATCGGGTGCCACGGAGGCGGCCCTCGGACCCGGCGAGAACACAGGTCCGCCCGGCGTCGGCCCGTACGGACGCGTGCCACACTGCCTGCGTGCCGTCGTCGTAGCGGAAGACGGCGGCGCACTGCTCGTCGACCCCGGTCTCGCCGACCACGGCGGAGGAGGTGACGTGGTCGGGTGGGCCGAAGAGATCGAACGCGAATGCGATGGGGTAGACGCCGAGGTCGAGCAGCGCCCCGCCGCCCAGGGCCGGGTCGAAGAGGCGGTGCTCCGGGTCGAAGCTGCGGGTGACGCCGATGTCGGCCCGGAGCAGGTGCACGTCGCCGAGGGCCTGCTCGTCGTGGATGAGCCGACGGACGGCGTCCATGACGGGGAGGAAGCGGGTCCACATCCCCTCCATCAGAAACTGGTCGCGGCGCCGGGCCGTGGCGATGAGTTGCGCGGCCTGGTCGGCGTTCAGCGCAAGGGGCTTCTCGCAGAGGACGGCGCACCCGGCTTCCAGTGCCATCGTGGCGTGCTTGAGGTGGCCTGAGTGCGGGGTGGCCACGTGGACGACGTCGAGGTCCGGGTCGTCGGCCAGGGCGTCGTACGAGTCGTAGCTGCGGGGGACGTCGAAGGTGTCGCCGAAGTCATTGGCGCGGGCCTGCGTGCGGGAGCCGACGGCGGTCAGTTCCGCATCGGGGAGGAGGGCGAGGTCTTCGGCGACGAGGCGGGCGATGGTGCCGGTGCCGAGGATGCCCCAATGGATGGTCATTTGGTGGGTTGGTGAGTTGGTGGGTTGGTGAGTTGGTGGGTTGGTGGAGGCTTTGGACGCGCGGATGCGGGGACGATGGTGCGTTCATGCGGTCGCCCATTCCAGCGTCCGTGCCCCCGCATCCATGCCTCCGAGCCTCCAGGCGTCCCTCCCTCCACGCCCACACGCAAACACGCCCATTCGCAACTCAGCGGGGGAAGCGAACGGTGACGGTGGTGCCCACTCCCTTCTCGCTCTCCACCTCGATGGTGCCATTCATGAGTTCGGTGAGTCGTTTCGCAATGGAGAGACCAAGGCCATTCCCCGTCCGGCCCGCGTCGTCTTCCTGTGCAAACGATTCGAACAGGCGAGGCAGAAAGTCCTCGTCGATGCCGACGCCCGTGTCTTCCACCTCAATGACCGCCGTTGTGTCGGTGGCATAGGTGCGAAGGGTGACAGTCCCCCCGGGCTCGGTAAACTTGAGGGCATTCTTGACCAGGTTATCGGTGATGCGGTGAAGCATCGTGGAGTCGAGTTCGATTGGGAGCGTCTCCGCCGTCACCTCTGCGTCGAGCCTAAGGTCCTGCTCCTCGGCCTGAGGCTGGAAGATTTCAACAGTGCCCAGTACCTCGTCCACCAAGTCGACGGATTCGGGGGTCGGCTCCACTGCACCGGTTTCCAACTTCGACAGATCGAGGACCGAGTTGATAGTGTCGAGCAGGCGACGGCTGCTGCGCTCGATGCGCTCGACGCTGTCCAGCAGATTGTCGGGGACCTCCTGGGCCAGCAGTTCCGCCGAGCCGATAATCGACGAGAGCGGCGTACGCAGGTCGTGCGTCACGTTGGCAAAGAAAGACGCCTTGAGTTCGTTGGCCCGCTCGGCCTCCTCCTTCGCGGTCTTCAATTTTTGTTCTCGCTGTGCCTGTTCGGTGATGTCATCGATCGAATAGACGATCTGTCGGATTTGATCGTCCGCGTCGAAGAGCGGCGCGGCGTTGATCGACAAATAGCGGGGCTCCCCGTCGGGGCGCTCGAAGATGTATCGCTCGTCGGAGATGGGCGTCTCGCCCGCCATGATGCGCTGAAAGGGCCATTCCTCAAGGGAAAGCTCGTTGCCGTCGAGGTCGGCGAGGGTTCCGGTCTCAGTGTACGCCATGTCCTCGAGGGTGCCGGGTTCGGCCCCAAGGATCTCGCCGGCCCGCTCGTTGGCGAAGGAGATATCCCCGTCGGCGTCAACGATCACGAGGGCGGCGACGCTGGTGTCCAGGATGGCCTCTGTGAGGTCACGCTCGCGCCGGAAGTTTTTCTGGGCCTCGATTCGGTCAGTCACGTCGTCGAAGTACACCGAGAGCCCGCCCTCGAAGGGGAACGCCTTCACTTCCAGCCAGCGGTCGAGGGGTGGGTAGTACTCGGTAAACTCCACCGTTCGCTTTTTCTCGATGGCCGTTTCGTACTTTTTCTGGAAGGTGGAGCCGACGGCCTCGGGAAACTCGTCCCACAAATGTTGGCCCAGAAGCTCCTCGCGGGGGCGTTCCAGGAGCGTCTCGGCCTGAGCGTTGACGTAGGTGAGGGTCCAGTCCTCGTCGAGGGCGACGAAGGCGTCGGTGATGCTTTCCAGGATGCGCCGCTGCTGCTCACTGGTCTCGCGGTGGGCCTGTCGGGACGCATCGAGGTCCGAGGCGTAGTGGCGGAGGGTGAGCTCGTCCATCACCACGCCGGCCAGGTCGGTCAGCGTCTTCTGGTCTTCGACCGAAAACGACCGCGGGGCGTCGTCAATCACACAGAGGGTGCCTAGGCGATAGCCGTTGGGAGCGGTGAGGGGGGCGCCGGCATAGAAGCGGATGTGCGGCTCGCCGGTGACGAGGGGGTTGTCGGCGAAGCGCTCGTCCTCGCGGGCGTCGGGGACTACCATCACGTCCTTCCGCTGAATGGCCCGGGCGCAGAAGGACACCTCTCGGGCTGTCTGTTCCAGCCTCAGGCCGTGGGCGGAGAGGCACCACTGATTGTCGCGGTCAATGAAATTGACCATCGCGATGGGCACGTCGAACAGGCGAGACGCCAGGCGTGTGATGCGGTCGAAGGCCTCGGTCGGGGGGGCGTCGAGGACGTTGTACTGTTCGAGCGTGCGGAGCCGGGCCGCCTCCAGTTCCGGCGCCCCGGACGGTGGGGCAGTTGCTTTCATGGAACATAGGATCGGTTGGGAGCGGAGATGCGTGGCTGCCCCCCGCAGTGCGTGGCGGCACCGTCAGGAGGCTTCCACGGCCATCTTCTCTTCGAGGGCCTCGCGGGTGGTGCGGCGGCGGGCCTCCAGGCCGTCACTGAGGATGACCTCGTGGTCGGGCACGTCGGGGTCGAGGGCACGGAGGCGCGCCGGCAACTCTGCTAGGCGGGCCTCAGCGTGCTCGCGGAGAGCCGTCAGCGGACGAGACGCGCCCGCTTCGGTCCGTTTCCCGTCCGCCATCACGCGCTCCAGTAGGGGCGAGCCGCCAATCTGCTCCTCCTCGGTGGCAATGACGTCTCGTACGGCCATCCCCTCTTCGTACTGCCGCATCACCTGCTTGCGGCCCGGCAGGTTCGACTTCTCCTTCGCGAGCTTCATGCGGGGCTTCCCCGCGTAGCCGGACAGCTTGTATGCGCTGTCGAGGGCCGGCTGATCCGCCGAGGTGCCCATCTTGGTGCCCACGCCGAAGCCGTCGATGGGTGCGCCGCGGTCGATCAGCTGAGCGATCTTGTACTCGTCGAGCCCGCCGCTGGCGATAATTTGGACGTCCTCCAGGCCCGCCTCGTCGAGCAGGCGGCGCGACTGCTGGGCCAGGACCCCGAGATCGCCGGAGTCGAGCCGGATGCCACCCACCTCAATGTCGAGCTCCGGATCGGTCGCGAGGTCGATCACCTTGCGCACGCCGTCGAGCGTGTCGTAGGTATCGACCAGCAGAATTGTCTCCGGGTACTGCTCCGCGAAAGCGCGGAGGGCCTCTCGTTCCGAGTCGTGCGCCTCCATGTAGCTGTGGGCCATGGTGCCGGTAATGGGCAGGTCGTAAGCCTGCCCGGCGGCCACGTTGGAGGTGGCGTCTATGCCGGCGATGAATGCGGCGCGGGCCGCCTTCATGGCTGCGTCGGTGCCGTGCAGGCGTCGCATGCCGAAGTCGGCCACGAGCCGATCGGGGTCGCCCAACTGGGCCGCCTCCACCACGCGGCTCGCCTTGGAGGCAATGGAGGTCTGGAACGTAATCTGGTTCAGCAGAAAGGTTTCCACGAGCTGGGCCTCGCCGATGGGGGCCACGACCTCCACGATGGGCTCGTCGGGGAAGACCGGCGTCCCCTCCGGCACGGCATACACGTCGCCGGTAAATTCGAACTCCGCGAGCCAGTCGAGAAAGTCCGCCTCGAACTGGTCCTGCTCGGCGAGGTAATCCAGGGCCTCCTCCGAAAAAGAGAGCGACTCCAGAAATTCGAGTCCCTGCTCCAGCCCGCAGGCCAGCAGGTAGTTGCGGTCGCGCAGGCGGCGCACGAAGAGGTCGAACACCGCCGGTGCGTGCATCTCCTCGTTCCAGTAGGCCTGGAGCATGGTGAGTTGATAGAGGTCCGTGTAGAGGGCGGACGTATCGGGGCGAAGGTGATCGTCGAAGGGCATTGGATGTGTTGCGTATTTCGTATTGCGTATCTCGTATTGCGTATCTCGGGTTGCGTATTCGTAATGCGTATTCACGTATCCATATCGCACGAAATACGCACTACGCACTACGCAATACGCACTACGGTCCTATGTCCAGCGAGGCGTTGAGGGCGCGGTCGATGCGGGCCTGCGTTTCGGTCAGGTGGGCACGGACGATCCGGTCGAGCCCGGGAGCCTTGAGGGCCTGATCGATCTGGGTAGACAGCTCCCTCAATTCAAGGCGGGCCATCGAGCGCACGTCCTCGGGCGCGTCCACCTGGTCGGCCCCGGCCATGGTGATGGTGATCCAGCTCGTCTTGCCCATCATGAGTTCGATGAGGAGGTTGGTGTAGGTGCGCTGCAGGGGGCGCCGGAATGAATTGATGGGGGCGGGCCGGGGCCCATCGGTGTCGAGTTCGCTCCAGATGGCGTCTGTCAGGTCCTGTAAGAGGGCGCCGGGACGGTAGGTCTCCCCCGAGGTACGTACCTGATTGTCGATCATGCGCCGTAGACGGGCCGGGTGGAGCAGCTCGCGGAGCAGATTCGTCTGCACCATCTCCACGTAGCTGTGCACGGGGTAGTCGATCGGGAGGCTCAGTGAGGAGCCCCAGTGATAGTGCCGGTTGGGGGCCAACTTGTTGAGCCGCTTTGGCTCGAACTGGAAGGCGTCCGGCGCGAAGGCGCCATCAATGAGCAACTGCACGGCCCGGCGCTGTTTGCTTGCCGGTACCGGGCGGAGCGGGCGTCGGGCGTCGGGCGTGCCCTTGTGGTCACGGGCCACGTAGTTGCCGCCGACGGTCTTGACGACGGGGAGGAGCGAGCGGTACCGCTCCACGATGAGCGAGGTGGTGGCCCGGCGGAGGGGATAGTAGCGCTCGCCTTCCGCCACGAGCCGCTCGTCGAGCTTCGGCATCACTTTTTCGACGAGTTGGGTGCGGGTACGTGCAAACGCCATGGGGTTGCTGCCCAGCTCCCAGGCGTTCGTGAGGGGGTCGACAGCGTAGGCCCCCAGCCACGTATCCTCGTCGGTGCCGTAGCGGTGCATCGGATCGCTCGAAGTGGCGGCAATCTTGTTGAGACCGGTCTCCTCCGCCGCCGCTGTGTCGGGAAGCGGTCCTTTCCGCGTGAGCGGGCCCTTGTCGGACTGCTTGGGGATTGGCATGTATCCGTACTTAATGGCCCACTCGTCGTAGGTGCCCACGGTCGGGTTCCAGTAATGGCCTTGATTTTCTTTATTGAGCGCCACGTTGACTGGGGCGTAGTCCATCACGGAAAGGCTCACTCCGTGCTTTTGGGTGTAGCTCTCGTCGTGGAGCTCGTCGCTGGGAATGCCGGAGGAGGCCTTGAAGTTGTGGCGGAGACCGAGCGTGTGGCCCACCTCGTGCATCACGAGGTTCTTGATGGCGGCCCCGAGGTACCGCTTCGGCATCGGGGCGCCGGGCGAGATCGTGCCGCGGGCCAGGAGCATCGTGCGCTGCAGGCCCAACTGCTGGGCCATGCCCCGTTCCGCCCAGCAGGCCCGGCGCGCGAGCTTCGGCGAGAGCACCTTACGGAGGGCCTTCGGGGTGCGAGGCTGAATGGGAAGGTGCGCGCCCACCTCGCCGGATGCGGAGGTGGTGGGCGTCAGTTGGCTGTACGACTGCTTCCAGCCCCGCACGAATGAAGAGGAGATAAGAACGTCGGCGTTCAAGATTTCGCCCGTCCGCGGATCCGTTTGCGAGGGGCCGATGGCGTAGCCCATCTGGTGGGCCGCCGTCCACCGCACCGTCGAGTAGCGAATGTCCTCGGCGCTCCAGGACGAGTCGTCCGGCGCCGTCTTGGCCACCACCGCGTTCTTGTACCCGGCGGCGCGGTAGGCCTCGTTCCAGGCCTCGATGCCCTGCTTCACGTACTCGCGGTAGCGCTTGGGCACGGTGCGGTCCACGTAGTACACGATGGGCTCGGCCGGCTCCACCAGCTTGCCCTGTTTGTAGGCCGCAGTGTCGCTAGGAGCCAGGCGCCAGCGTTGTACGTAGCGGAGGTACGGATTGGCCGACCGGTCGCGCGAGAAGTCCTTCACTGCGTTGGTGAAGTAGCCCACCCGGTCGTCGGCAAGCCGTCGCTGCATTTTTGTCTCCGGAAGCTCGAACAGCGAGTACCGCACGCCCACCGGCACGGCCCGGTAGTCGGGCACTGCCTCGCCGCCAATGAGCGGCGGGCTCGATCCCTGGTAGGTGAGTGACACGTCGATCTCCATGTTCTCGGGAAAGCCCATTGCCTCCTTCACGTAGCTCTTGCCCTTCTGAAAGGCTGCGGGCGCTCCGCCGAAGTAAAACTTGAGCCGCTCTCCAATCTGCGGGTAGTCCGAGACCAGGAAGTCGGAGAACTTGATGAGCAGGTGTCCGGTCGAGTCGTTTTTGCTCACGATGTCGAAAGCGTGCACGGGGGAGTGGGCCGTGTTCTCCATCAGGGAGGTGCGCATCGGTCCCGCGTCGGCCCGGAAGCGGACGTTGCGGTGGATGAGGTGCACCTTTTGGTCCACGCGCCGAAACTGCATCAGGCGCGTGTTGCTGAGGGGCAGGCCGTCATGCAGGTTGAAGGCCCCCACGCCCTGGCTGATGTACATGGTGAGGCCAAACGACGTGCCCAGGCGTTCCGTGGAAATTTCAGCGTAGAGCGTGCCGTCCTCTTTCTGGTGCAGCGGCAGAAAGCCGTCGATTTTCTCGGTGTCCTTGAGCGTCTTTTCCCACGGCTTAAAGGGATCGTCCTCCTTCTCCTCGTCCTTCTTTTCGGTCTTGGACGGGGTCGTCTCCGCCGATGGGGCAGCCGAGTCGTCGTCGGCCGGTTGGCCCGGGCGGACGTTGACGGTGGTGCAGGAGGCGAGGAGAAGGGTGCTCAGGACAAGCAGAAGGGGGGGGCGCATGAGAAGAAGAACACGTGTGTAGAAAAGTGCAGAGAAGTGTGATGCCCGCTCCCCTCGTCATCGTTTCTGCGTCGTCCCAACGACTACTTCGCAATCGGGGTTCGATCCCTGGCACTCGCGAGGTCCTGAGCAGAGACGTGACGGGGAAGGGTAACAGTTACTCGCGTTCCTTTGCCGATTTCACTTTCTACATTGATCGACCCGTCCATGAGCCGGACGAGATGATACACCACCGTGAGGCCCAGTCCCACTCCTTCATGGGTTCGATCTTGTCCCACCGATGCTTGTTCGAAGGGACGAATTAGCTTCTCGAGACGCTCCTTCTTCATTCCGATTCCGGTGTCTTCGACCATGATGGTCACATGCTCGGGATGGCCTTCCACCTCAACCCAGGCTCGATCTCCCGCTTCGGAGAAATCGACGGCATTTCGGACGAGCTCCTCGACAATTCGGCCAGTTGCCCTCACATCCATCTGGGTTTTGACTGTGGGATCGCGCCGAGAGAATTCAAGCTGAACGCCGTTTTGCTCTGCCATCGGCGTAAGGGCCTCCACGCGCTTCGCTACCACCTCGACAAGGTCGAACGGTTCGGGGTCAAAGTCGATGTCTCCCGTTTGGAGTTGGGACACCTGCAGTACCGAGTCGAGCGTATCGAGCAGGCGGCGTCCGCTTCGTCGAATGCTGGCGGCGAGGGCCTCCGGATCCTCGGGGTCGGCATCGGCAATGAGCTCCGCGAAGCCGAGGATGGAGGTAAGCGGCGTTCGGACCTCGTGGCTCATGTTGGCGAGAAGGGCCGACTTTAAGCGACTTGCGGTCTTGGCTTCCTCACGGGCTGCTTCGAGTTGGCGCCGCATCGAGAGTCGCGCCTGAAAGACGACGTACAGGACGATGGAGAGGGTAGCGGTGCAGCCCACGAGCGCAAACGAGCTGGTCTGGGGATCCTGTGCGAAAAGATAGACGCTTACGGAAATGAGGATCGAGTATCCCAGAAACCAGAGCAAAGGGGCGATGCGCTGGAGGCCGATGCCAATGCAAATCCCTACGACGCAGAAGACGAACAGGAAGGCCACCGCGTAGTCGCCACTCACCCGGTTGAGGGCCGCCAACGCGCCCACCCAGGCCACCAGCAGATACAGGCAGCCGCACATGAGGGACATATAGTGTCGACGCACCCACACTGAGAGATAAGAGCCGACGACCAGGAGGCCGAACAGCCCGGCCATTGCAAGGCGAATGCTCCAGGGGTCGACGTAGGCGGTGGGCAAGAACTCGTAGAGCACGCCGAAGACAGGGATAAGGGTCCCGCCTATGATTGAAAGCAGGCGGTACACCTGCACGAGCCAAGTCTCCCGTTCGGTGAGGGCATCGTCCGTGGGCCGCAGGAACGAAAGAACGTCAAAGAGGGAGGAAGCCATGGACGAAACAGACGACCAGAAGGAGAAGGGGGCTGGTTAGAATCGATCGATTGAAGGGGACGACAGACCGCAATGAGCATGCCACTCAGAGAGTGATGTTCTCCAGAGTATCATCGGCGGTCGGCGGGGCGCCCGCTGAGGCATCGAAAGGAAATAAATACAGGGTCCAATTAAAATGCCTCCCCGACCGCGAGGTAGATGTCGATGCCCGTTCGGCTGTAGCCCACGTCGAACCGTCCGTGGAGGCCGCTGGCCGTGAGCCGGAAGCGGAGGCCCAGCCCAGCGGCGACCTCAACGTTTTGGAGCAGGGTCGGCTCGAAGCGAGGGGCCACCTCGCCCGCAGACGTAAACGCAGCCCCTTTCAGACGCCAAAAGAGGGGGAACCGGTATTCGGTCTGGACGGCCCAGAGCACGTGGTCCCGGAAGCGCCCCGAGCGGTAGCCGCGCATCATGTCGGCACCGCCCAGCGTGGGAAGGACCAGAAACGGGGCTTGACCGGCAATCCCCGCCGCGAGAATCTGGGCCGCCAGGACGCCGGGGCCCGTGGGCCGGTAGCCACGAAGGTCCGTCGCCAGGTGTCCGAACGTGTAGTCGCTCCCCCACGCCGATGAGTACCAGGTGCCCACGACCTCCGCGTACGTGCCGGACGTCGGGAAGTACTGGTTGTCGCGGGCGTCCCATCGAATCGCGCCCCCGATGCCGGCGGTGATGCCGCCATCGGCCCCCACCACCTGATCGGTTGTGATGAGGCTTCCCCCTTTGGCGTTCGTAATGTCTCCGACCCGTGCGGATACCCGAGGTCCCCCGTACAGGTGAGGTCGCACGCGCCACTGAAGGAGAGCGTCGAAGCCAATATATCGCGAGGTGAAGGATTCCTCGTTTTTCGCGGGGGTATCCCCACCCACCCCGTGAAACGAACTCGGAAACTTGCTTCCGCGCAGCTCGGCCTGGAGGTGTATCCTTCCGTCATTCAGGTAGAGATCCGGTTCGATCTCGCCGCTAATTTGTCGGCGCTGGGTCACCTTGAGCGACGCCTCTATCTGCGACGGGGGATGACCGGGCTTCGGAGTCGTGTAGTAGCCGACCCCGCCGCCCAGCGCGATCTCCGTAGTCGGTGAGTAGGAGACGTAGGGGACCACCAGCCAGTCGGCGTCGGAGGAGGGTTCGGACGAAGACTTGGACGAGGAGGGGTACGAACTCTGCGGTTGCGCCGGTGCCGGTACGGTTCCGCTTCCCACCAGGAGAAGGACGAGCAGAAATCGACTCATGCGGACGGAGGTCGCGTTGAGAACCAAAGAGAAGAATTTTAAAACCGGACAAGTCGGCCCTCCGTTCCCGCGTAGCGGAGGAATGCGTCGAATACGGTGCCCTCGGCCACGGTGTCGGCGTCGCCCACGACCACAGCCTTGCGCCGAGCGCGCGTAACGGCGACGTTGAATTTCCTTCTCGCGGCCCTGAAAGCCGTCGACGGTGTCGACCTCCAGATTATCAACGCCGATCTGGCCGTCGATCCGATCCACCTGATCGTCGTACGGGGAGATCACCGCGATTTGCTCCGGTGCCACGTCCGCCCTCAGCAGGTCGGTCGCCAGCCGGGTCACGATCTCGGCCTCACGGGGGTTCTCGCGGGAGTGCGAGCCATCCCGCTGGTGCTCCGGGGCGTCAATCGTCGCCGTGTCCACGAAGACGAGCGGCGCGTCCGGGTCGAGCATTTCGCGGTGCTTGTTGGTCGGCAGCGCCTCCGAGTTCACGCCGAGGTCGGCGAGCGTGTGGCGCCGCACCGTATCGTCGGCCTGGAGCCGGTCGTCGTAAAAGACGCGGCTGGAGAAGCCCATGATCGTCTCGTGCATGCGGTACTGCGTGCGCAGCA
>JBDGQN010000162.1:0-9348 GCA_042219055.1 Salinibacter sp.
ACCACGTCTCCGGCGCACCCGCGTTGCAAGAGCGCTTTGACGCGCCGCTGCACGTGCACGAAGCCGAGATGGCCTGCTTGGAGCGCTGGCGCGAGGAGGGCCTCGTCGACGTCCATCCGGACGGGTTTATCGCCGATGGGCGGACCATCGAGGTCGGCTCCGTGGCGCTGCGCGTCTGGCACACGCCGGGTCACTCGCCCGGCCATGTGGTCTTTTTGGAGGACGACTACCGCTGGCTGTTCACGGGCGATCTGCTCATTAAGAACCACACCGGCGGCGCGAACGTCCCGGGCGGGAATCCCGATGA
The DNA here is from genome assembly GCA_042219055.1 of Salinibacter sp. GTDB lineage: Bacteria > Bacteroidota > Rhodothermia > Rhodothermales > Salinibacteraceae > Salinibacter. The sequence continues at coordinate 308 of JBDGQN010000162.1, forward strand.
CTTTGTCCAATCCATCAACCGCCTTCGCGAGCTGGAGGGGGACTGGACCGTCTATCCCGGCCATTTCCAATCCACCACGCTCGAGGAGGAGCGTCAGAATAATCCCTATGTGAAGTTCAAGATCAAGGCGGCGAAGGGCGAGGATTTGGGGGCCGTGCAGCAGGGATAACGAGTGTGACCCTGGCAATTGACATCACGACTGTTGCACAATGTAGGATCGACTGGATCGATGTTTCGAATCAACGGACAACGCGGCCTCGATGGATCGGGGGTCGAAAGGATTCATGACGGGAGGGGTTATGCCACAATTGAACCGACAATGGGCAGTCATTTGCCTCGGCTTGGTCTTGGCACTCGGGCTATCTCTGGGAGCCCAAGCTCAAGAAGAGGCTCAACCGAAAGGCGATATCGTCTTCATCATTGACGAGTCCGGCAGCATGTTCAACGACGCGGCCGTGGTGCAGGACAACCTGCAGGCGGTCGTTGACACGCTCCAAGGCCGGATCGACTATCAGCTCAGTCTGGTCGGGTTCGGGGCGTTTTCCGGGCACTCCGATACAGAGTACGAGGGCCAGCCTCACGTCCATCTCGGTCTGACCGAGGACGTAGCGGCCTTCCGGCGCGCGCTGGACGGCTTCGTGACCGTCGGCCAGTTGGAACCCGGCTTCCGCGCGATCCAGCACGCCATGACAAGCAAGCTTGGCTATCGGCCCGATGCCGGCAAATGCGCGATCTTCATCAGTGACGAGGGCGCCGACATTTACGACGAAGCCCCGACCACCAAGTCGGAAGCGCTGCAGGCGCTACAGGCCCGCGGTGCGTCGATGATCGGCATCGTCAACTGGGGCAAGACCGTCGATCCCGGCTTTGACGTTGAGACGCAGGACTATGGGCCGGCGCCCAAAGGCCTCATCCCCGAAGCGGGGGGCAAGACGTTCAACGTCGTGTCGTTCCGGAACGATCCGGTCCCCGTGCTGCGCGCCGTGATGGAGGATTGCGCCACTGCCATTGAGACCGGCCAACTTCCGGATTCGTCCCAGCCGAGCGACCCATCTGAGCCATCGGAACCTGAGCTGCCGAGCGGGTCCGCAGAGGACAAGCCCGCACCGGGCGTGATGTCCATGGTGGAGCGACTCCGGGCGCAAGTGGAGTCCAACTCGAGCCAGCTCTTCCAGCTTCGCGATAAAGTCCGCGCCTGGTCGCGCGAGCTGACGTCGCTGCGTTCGACCGTCTCGGATCTCGCTGCGCGGATTCCGGACGACATTAAGGTTCAAGTCGATGCGATCCAGCAGTCCGTCGAGCAGGTGTCCACGCGCATCGAAAAACTCAATGCCCGCGTGGACAAGCTGCAAAAGCAACGACAGCAACGCTCGGACGGCCAGAAGCTGGCGTCATTGCAGGCGAAGCTGACCGAACTGGAAACCCAGCTTCAGCAGCTCCAGGGCGTCGTGGGCGACGTGCAACAACGCCCGACCCTGACGGAGCGCGTTGCCCAGCTGGAGAGCGATATCGCCTCCCTAAAGGAGCAATCCGTATCGGTCGAAGTGACCCAGCAACTGGAATCGCTGCGCCAAAGCGTGACCGCATCGCTGCAGGAGACGCGCTCGTCGTTGGACACGGTTGAACAGCGGCTGGATGGCATCAGCGACACCGTCGCCCAACTCGGCACCAAGCAGCAGACGCAAGCCAATCAACTGAAGGAGCTGACTGCCCAACTGGCCGATATCAAGAGTCGACTTGAGGGCTTGCCCATCGCGGGGCTCCAAGACCGCATAAGCGCCGTTGAGCAGCGGCTCGACACCGTCGAAAGCACCCTTGTACAACTCCAGTCCCAGGATCAACAGACCGACGAGCGGCTCACGGCACTGGCCAGTCAGGTGCAATCCTTGGCGTCAACGATCGAGGACCTTCAGTCGGTGCCGGACGACATCGTCCAGTTGCGATCGAGCGTGGGCGAGCTGGACGAGCGGCTGACGCAGCGGCTCAACGAGGTGAAGAATCGGGTTGCAGCGAACGAGACGGCAGTGGACGAGGTGGAACAACGGCTCAAGGAGATCAAGGCCGTCTCCGATAAGTTCATGGCCAACTATGCGAAGGTCATGCAACGACTCGACGGCCTGCGGGCCGATCTGGACAAGGTCACGTCCCAGACGCCCAGCGTCACTCAGGACGAGTTGCAAACCCTGGACCAACGCATCTCGAGCAACGCCTCAACGATCGGCCAACTGACCGACGACTTGGCCGCGCTACACGAGCGGGTGAGCGGGCTGAGCGGATCGGTTGAAGGCCAGATCACCAAGCTGGAGGGCTCGATCGAGGAGCTACAATCGCAGTGGAGCCAGCTTCGCGACACCGTCGAGTCCAGCAACGCCAACCTCTCGGAGCGCCTCAATGCCCTGGCGGACCGCCAAGCGCAGCTGGAATCGCGACTCGGCCAGATCCGGGATGCCGTGGGCCAAATGGATCAAATCCGCTCGCAACTCAGCCAGCTGCAGAAGCGTCTCAAAGACCTGGAGTCCAGGGTATCCGCCAATGAGGACAACATCGGGACAAACGCCGATGACATCGCGGCATTGAGGGACCGTCACGATAAATTCGAGACGACGATGGACAAGGCGCTCAACAACGTGGACCGGCGTCTGAGTGACTTGGAGAGCCGGTTGGCCGATCAAAGCCGAGCGATCGAGAAACTGACCGGATCTGTCGAGGACCTGAAGGGCCGATTGGATGGGCTCCAGTCCAAGGTCCAGCAGAACGTTGTCGAGAAGCTGCAACAGAAGGGCGGCGTCGTCCGCGTGGAAGTTCAGGAGGACCTGCTCACGCGGCGGCTGGCGCAGATCGCACTGGCGTTCAGCCTCGCGTCGATCGCCATCGCCTGGTTCCTGTTCATGAACCGTTAACCCCCGATCCAACCGATCCAGACGCAGAACAACGGCCGAGCGGGAGCCCTCGCTCGGCCGTTTTGCTTGACGCGCATCGATGTCGTGACGTGGAGCTAGGCGACCTCGCGCCAGGAGTGCTGAGGAACATAGCCCAACAGCGCTTGCGCTTTCGTGATATCCAAGAGCGTGCCGTAGCGCGTGACCGTCTCGCCCACCGGCACCTTGGGGAACACCTCAGCCATCAGCTCGCGGCTTGGCCGGTCCATGAGAGTGTCGGCGGCCGCCACAATGCAAGTCTCGGCGCCCTCGACCCCGTCGGCTTCTAAAGCGAGCCGGCAGGCCTGGGCGACGTCGCGGGCGTCGACGTAGCCCCAGAGGTTCCACTTGCGCGCGTGCGGGTCGGCCTGGAACGAGGCAAACGCGTCGTAGCCGTCGGGTGGGATGACGTTCGAGAGGCGCAGGCCGATGAAGGGACGCCCGCTGCGGCGGCTGAACTGCCGGGCCAGCTCCTCGCTCAGCACTTTGGCCAGCGCGTAGCCGCTCTCGGGATAGAGCGGGTGCTCGTCGTCCACCGGCGCATAGGCCAAGCGCGCTTCGACAAACGGGACGCCGAAGACCGTCTCGCTGGAGGCCCAGACGACGCGATCGAGGTTCAGCTGGGTCGCGGCGGCGAAGACGTTGTAGGTCGCGTCCAGGTTGGCGCGGAACGCCGCGCTGTCGGCGCGGACGATCGGCGTCGAGACGGTCGTCAGATGGACGACGGCGTCCACGCCGTCGAGCGCCTCGAACGTCTGGCCGAGGTCGGTCAAATCCGCCCGAACGTAGTCCGTGGGGCGGAACGACTCGGGCGGCGTCCGATCGACGTTGACGACCTCGTAGCCGTGGTCCCGGCAGTGCTCGACGACGTGGCGGCCGGTTTGGCCGCTGCCGCCCGTCACGGCGACGCGCGTCATGGAAAGATCTCCGTGGTGGGGTCGCCCGTCGGCAAATGCATCTCGTGGGCCCGAGCCGGCGAGAAGTCGACGTAGAAGTCGGGATCGAGCGTCATGCCGCCGTTTTCGGGATCGACGTCGACCTTGAGCATCCAGGACTGTAGGTCGGGATAGAACTGGTTGTCCCAACTGCTGTAGAGCGAGTTGGTGACATACAGGCGTCGCCCGTCCATGGAGAGCTGGACCATCTGCGGCCCGCCGGAGAGCCGTCGCCCGTTCGGATGCCGAACGTCGTCGTGCAAGAGACCGCCCAGCCAGAGCCGATCGACCAGTGTCGGCTGGGCGGGATTCGAGACGTCGTACTGGCGCAGGTCGCCCTGGAGCCAGTTGCTGTGATAGAGCCACCGGTCATCCATGGAGACGATCAAGTCGGTAATCAGGCCGGGAACGGGGATGTCCCAGCCCTCGATCTCAACGGGATCGACCTGGGTGACCTTCTCGGCGTCCCATTGTTGGGCGTCATCGTCCCAAAAGAAGCGCCAGATCGCGCTCGACAGCGCCGCGCCGACGAACCCCGTCTCGGCCTCGGGATCATGGAGCCAGCGGATCTCCAGCGGGATCAACCCTTCCTCGCCCAGATCAATCGATTGGATGGCCTCCCGCTTGTCGAGATCCCAGAAGTGGAGCTTGCGCCCGTATTGGCCATTTTCGACGTCTTCGAGATGGAAGCCGCGCTCGTAGACGTTCGGTGGGGCCCACTCACTCGAGATCAACGTGTTCAACCGCGGTTGAGGTAGGCGTGACATCCGGAGCTGCAAACCTGCCAACCGTCATGGTGCAACTCGTCGCCGACGTTCGGCATGGGCGTCTTGTGGACGATCTCACTGTAGGTTTCGGACGCCGGGTCGACGTCGACGACCGCCAGGAAGTCGGGCTCATCGACGTCCGTGCCGACGTGCAGGCCCGCGACGTAGACGATCTCCTCGCGCGGCGCCTGCATGGCGTCTTGGGGGGAGCCGTAGCCGACGTTGCCCGCATGGGCATGATGGCCGTTTTCGGATTGGGCATGACCAATCACCGCATTGGGTTCCAGTGACGGCCTCCGTCTAGGAAAACACGGCGTGTCCATGCTAGCGATCCGAGTGGCCCAAGTCTTTCTCGCTGGCGATCCGGTCCCGAACGAGTTGCTTCAGCTCCTTCATCTCGGGGAAGCGCCTCTCCTGCTCACGGGACCAGATCAGTTCGTCATTGAGACGCACCTCGAAGACGCCGCCCTCGCCCGGTGCCAGCGCCGCCTCGCCCAACTCGGCCTCGAACGTGGTCAAGAGCTCCTGGGCAACCCAAGTCGCGCGCAGCAGCCAGCGACAGCCCGTGCAGTAGCGGATCTCGACGCGGGGGGCTTGACGCATCGGTGCCTCGCTTTCCGGTGTCATTCATGGAAATCCGGTCCGTTCACGACTTCGGCCACGTAGCCCGTCCTTATGACGAAGTCGCCGAAGCGCTCTCCGTTTTCCCGGTCATCGGCGTAGTGATGGATGATCGGCTCCAAGGTCTTAAGAATCTCCGCCTCGTCTATGTTCTCGCGGTAGAGCTTGCTCAGGCGGTCCCCGGCAAAGCCGGCGCCCAGATAGAGGTTGTATTTGCCCGGCGCCTTGCCGGTGAAGCCGATCTCGCCCAGATAGGGCCGGGAACAGCCGTTGGGGCAGCCGGACATGCGGACCACGATCTCGTCCTCCCAGAGGCCGGCCGCTTCCATGATCTCCTCGATCGCATCGAGTAGCTCGGGCAGATAGCGCTCGGATTCGGCCATCGCCAGCCCGCAGGTCGGCAGCGCCACGCAGGCCATCGCGTTGCGACGCAGCGCCGAGTACGGCTTTCCATCTGTCAGGCCGTACTCGTCGACGAGCGCGTCAATGTCAGGCTTGGCGTCCGGCGCGACGTTGCCGATGACGAGATTCTGGTTCGGCGTCAGGCGAATGTCGCCCTCGTGGATCTCGGCGATCTGTCTCAACCCGGTCATGAGCGGATAGTCGTCCCAATCGCGGATGCGGCCGTTCTGGATAAACAGCGTCAGGTGCCACTGGCCTTGGGGGCCTTCCACCCAGCCGAGGCGGTCGCCGTTGTGCTCGAAGCGAAAGGGCCGGGCCTTGTCCAGTTTCCAGCCCAAGCGCGCGTGCAGCTCATCGACAAACCAGTCCCACCCGCGGTCGGCGATGGTGTACTTGAGCCGGGCGCGCTTCCGGTCGGCTCGATTGCCGAAGTCGCGCTGGATGGTGGCGACGGCCTGCGCCACGTCGACGCACGCGTCGGGGGCGCAAAACCCGATCACTTCTCCCAGGTTCGGATACGTCTGCGGTTCCCCGTAGGTCATGCCCATGCCGCCGCCGGCGGCCACGTTGAAGCCCTGCAGCTCACCCTCGTCGCCGACGATGGCAACGAACCCCAGATCGTGGGCGAAGACGTCGACGTCGTTGGAGGGCGGCACCGCGACGGCGACCTTGAACTTGCGCGGCAGATACGAGGGGCCGTAGATCGGCTCTTCGTCGGTCCCATTGGCACCGTCCTCGCGACTGTCGGCGATCTTTTCGCCGTCGAGCCAGATCGCGTGGTAGGCCTTGGTGCGCGGCGTCAGGCGCTCGCTGATCCGCTTGGACCACTCGTAGACGGCCTCATGCACTTCCGACTGATGTGGGTTCGGGTTGCACATCGTGTTCCGATTGACGTCGCCGCAGGCGGCGAGCGTATCAAGCAACGTCTCGTTGACATCACGAATGGCGGACTTGAGGTTCCACTTGAGCACGCCGTGGAGCTGGAACGACTGTCGGGTCGTCAGGCGCAGCGATCCGTCGGCATACTCTTGGGCGAGCCGGTCGAGCGCCAGCCACTGCTCGGGCGTGACCACCCCGCCGGGCGCCCGCACCCGAACCATGAACTGATAGGCCGGCTCCAGCATCTTCTGTCGTCGTGTGTCTCGTTGATCGCGGTCGTCTTGGAGGTAGCTCCCGTGGAACTTGAGAATCTGCTTGTCGCTTTCGGGCACCGACCCCGTCAACGGATCGGCCAGCGTCTCCTCGATGGTGCCGCGCAGGTAGCGACTGCCAGACTTGATGCCTTCCAGCTCGCTCAGTTGCAGTTGTTGTTCGGGCCCGTTCCCGTTCTCGTCGCTCATGGCATCCTCCTTCCTAATAGACGTCACGTTGATAGCGCTTGGTCCGCTTCAGGTCGTCGAGATAGGCCTCGGCGTCCTCGACACTCAACCCGCCTTCTTCACGGACGATCTCGACAAGCGCGGCGTGGACATCCGGAGCCATCCGGGTCTCGTCGCCGCAGACGTAGAGGTGGGCGCCGTGCTCCAGCCAGTCGAAGACCTCGCGGCTCTGGGCCCGCAGGCGATCCTGCACGTAGCATTGTCCATTCGGGTGGAGCGGATCCCGCGAGAACGCCACGTCCATGCGGGTCAAAACGCCCTCGCGGAGCCAGCGCTGCCAGTCGGTCTGATAGAGGAAGTCGGTCCGGAAGCGCCGCTCGCCGAAGAAAAGCCACGTCGCCCCCGACGCGCCCGTCTCTTCGCGCTCCTCCAAAAACGCCCGGAACGGAGCGACGCCGGTGCCCGGCCCGATCATGACGATCGGCGTATCGGGATCATCGGGAGGCTTGAAGTTCGGATTCGGGTCGACGTATACGGGCAGGGTGTCGCCCGGCGCGACCCGTTCGGCGCACGCCACCGAGCAGACGCCTTCCCGCTCGCGGCCATGGGCCTGATAGCGCACCGCCGCGATGGTGAGATGAACCTCATCCGGATTGGCGTGGTAGCTGTTGGCGATGGAGTAGAGCCGCGCCGGCAGCTTGCGCAACGTCGGAATGACCTCCTGAGCCGGCAGACCCGCCAACTCGTAGTCGCGCGCCAGATCGAGCAGATCGCGGCCGTTCAGATAGGCTTTTCGTTCCTCCGGATCGGCGTCCGCCAGCGTCTGCAACCCGTTGCCGTCGAGCTCCGCCAGCGCTTCCACCAGGGGTTTGGTCAGCACCGTGATCTCATAGTTGCGCCGCAGCGCCTCGCGCAGCGGCCGTTCGTCGTCATCTTTGCCGACTGGCACCGGCTCGTCGGGATCCCAGTCCATGGCGTCGATGAGGGCGTCCACCAACTCGGGGTTGTTCTCCGCAAAGACCCCGAGCGAGTCGCCCGGCTCGAACGACAGCCCCGAGTCCTCGATCGCCAGTTCCAGATGGCGGGTCTCCTTGGCGGAGCCCTCGGCGTTCAAGCGGATGTTGTCCAACACCTCGGCGTGGAACGGGTTGGAGCGGGAGTAGGTCGGAGCCGCCGGCGCAGAGGCTGTCGCTGCGGACGGCGCCGTCGTCGGCGCGGCCATTGTCGCCGTCTGTGTAGCGGATTGGGAGACGGTCGAGACCGGCGCTTCCGCCTCAAGCGCCTCCAGCACGCCGGCCATCCATGCCTCGGCCGGCTCTTCGTAGTCGACGTCGCAGTCCGTGCGGGGGTGCAGACGCTCCCCGCCGAGCTCTTCTAGACGATGATCGACGTCCACCCCCATCTTGCAGAAGTGCTCGTAAGAGAGATCGCCCAGTGCCAGCACGGCGAATTTCGTGTCCGCCAATTTGGGCGCCTTGCGACTGTGCAACGTCTCGTAGAACGTCACGGCGTTGGGCGGCGGCTCGCCGTCGCCGTCGGTGCTGGTCAGCACCAGCAGATAGCGCACGTCCTTCAGCTTGCGCGGCTTGACTTCGTCCATGGCGGACAGCGTCACGCCGTGGCCCTGCGCTTCGAGCCGCCGGCTCATCTCCTCGGCAAGCCCTTGAGCGTTGCCGGTCGCGGAGCCATAGAGGACCGTGACCTCGAGCGAGCCATGCGTGCCGTTACTGGATTGGGGGGCTTCGGCCACCGCCGGGGCGGCTTGAGGGACCGTTGGGGCGCCTGTGCCGTTCGTCCCCGTCTGAATCGCGGTGAGGTAGCCGTTCAGCCAGGTGATCTGCTCCGACGTGAGCGTCGGCAACAGTCGATTGAGCCACTCCGTCTGCTCTTGGGTGAACGGGCTGTTCTGTTCGTGCAACGTCATGATTTTCCCCATTGGTCGAGTCGTTTACGATGAATTCATCGTTGGAAAACCTCACATGTAGCCGAGGCTCCGCAGCCGCTCCATGATCTCTTCCTTGTCCTGTTCCCGGCCGGCGCGCTCGCCGACCCCGAGTTCTTGATCCCAAGCAGGACGTT
>JBDGQN010000163.1:0-4398 GCA_042219055.1 Salinibacter sp.
CACCGGCTTGAGCCCGTCGCGGATGTCCGGCAGGGCCCGGCTGGTGATGACGGAAAGGGCGTAGTTGAGGTACCGCTTGCGGGCGGTCTCGTGGAGAGGAATCGTTTCAGTGACTGGCATCGTGGGGGTTCAATAACGGACGTTGTCGGCGCACACATAGTTTACTCACACGTGCCCGGAGATACAACAGCCCCCGAGGAGCGTTTCGGACTCCTTCCCGCTACGACACCGAGTCCCGAGGCTCATTCTTCGCCGCACCAGCGCGATGGGGACAGACCGGTGAATGTGGCGAATGTCAGGACGAGTCTCGCGCCGGACGGCCTTCGCCAGCGGAATTTTTGAGAACGTCCATTGGGACTCCATCTCCTCCACTGCACTGATGGGCTGCTTGGCATGCAGGATCTAACTTTTCTTCCAATAACAGAAGTTAACGGGCCGTCTCTCTTCGCTTCGCCGGAGGGTGTTTTGGTGGACGGGCGTCCCTCAATCCCCGCGCTTCGGCCTCAGGGGGGTACCGATGGATCTTTCAAATTCAGAAGCATTCCGTTCTTGCTCCTCCGGTGGGCCTCTCTCGCCCACGCCGCAGCCGCCACGCGTTCCACAGGAGGCCGAAGAGGCCGACCCGTGGAGCACGTAGTCCACGATGTCCGGCGGGGCCATTAGGAGGCGAAAGTTGATGCTCAGCGTGCCGGTGCGTTGCGAGGAGCTGCCCCAGCGGGTCTTCTGGTTACGGATCTGGATCTGCTCGTAGCTGACCCCCAACACCTCAGCGAAGTGATCGGCCCGCTCGGTGAACTGACGGCGGGCCGCCTCGCGGTAGAGCTGCTCCAGCTCCACCTTGAGGGACGTGGCCTCGACCGTCGACGCGACCAATCGAATCGCGTCGCCCTCCACGCAGGAGGTGGAGACGTCCGCCAGCACAACCGTCCGCTCGGTGCCGAGGATGGTAAACGCCTCTCCCTCCTCAAACCGCCGATCGTGCATCTGGGCGCGCCGGCGGGCGAAATGCTCCTTCTGCTTCAGGATCCAATCACTCTTTTCTTTAAGCAGGGCGTCGGGGTCTACGTCCATTACCTCAGCAAAACGGTCTTAGTAGGTGTCGCTGATGGTTTTACAGAAGACCAGTGGAAAAATAAAGTCCCTACGGTCCGTCTTGTTGACGGCGTTGCGGATGATGTCGGCGCACTTGAAGAGGTGGTGGTCGAGTTCGTCGAGGGTGAGGCTCAGGGGGTCGCGTTCGAGGGGCAGGTTCTGCTGAGGATCCCTGCGGTGCCGAGGGGGGCGCTGAGGATGATGGAGCACATTCGGGCCACTTGCCGAGGACCCCGCGTTGTCGGTCGGGCATCCTTGAGTCGAGGGTGGCCAGGATGCCTGTGGGCCCCACTGGAAAGAGGCATTGGCCGGAGTGATGGCAACCAGCGTTCCGGCAGGCGCTAGGCGATTGTCGATCGACCGCAGTCCGGAGCACTAGGAAGGCCGGGACCTCGGATTGTCAGAGAACGCCGGGGCCGCAGCGACGAATTGGAGACCGAAATGCTGCCCCTGGAAGCGGCGACAACAGGCCGCTGTCGTCAAGATGCGATTGCCCGATGCATCCGCCCCCTCGGCGCAATCTTGAACAAGGACCGGTGTCGAGATCCCTCGGGCGATGTGCTTGTTCGGGTCTACTTAGGAGGGCCAGTGAGGGTTTTCCCCATTCGTGGGCACGCTGGACGGTCCGGGGCGGGCATCGTCAATCGACCCGACCGCCCTTCATGTCGCAGAGGGTGGCCGGGTCGCGTTGGGTCCGCTCGTAGGCAACGGTCCGTCCCTTCGGAAAGGTGATCTCCATCGTCGAGGCCCCGGCTCTCTCCACCGTCCACTCGGTTCCCTTCTGGAAGCGAATCGTATCGCCCTCGTACTCAACGACCGAGGGATACATCATGCAGTCCCCATTTTCCCCCACCCGCCACGTTTCAATCCATCCTTCTTCGATGCGTAGGTACACCGTGTACGTTTCCCCATCGCGCTGAAAGTCGTGCTTCAGCGTTTGGGCGTCAGCGGCGGGCAGGGCCGCGGCGAAAAGTAGAACGAAACCGAGGATGCCGCGGATAAGTCGAGTCACCAGATCAGTGGAGTCGTAAATGTAAGTGCCCGCGGCAGTATGACTCCGCGCCATCCTGCCCCAGCGTCTGCCTTGGGGAGTTGAACGAGTCCCGCCTGTGCTCTTCCGATCGTTGTGGGCACCGTGAGAAGTGTGAGACGCCTACGTGGACCGACAGATCAGGACGAGGGAAAACTTTTGCACAGCGACTGCTACATGATACCAACATTGCCCCTGGGGACATCAAGCCCTCACCGTAACGGTCGTGGAAGGTCCCCCCGTCCAGAGAGGGTCGTTTCCGCGGATCTGAGACTCTGACTTCGAAATCAGCGCCAGGATCGATCTGGACGACGATTCTCCGGGCGGCAGTGGACAGGGATCCTACCGGAAGCGTCCCAGACTGCGACGGACGTACGGGAGAAAGCACACGCGGAGTTGGCCGCCAATCGCCCCCGCCTGCGGAGGGGATGCCCGACCGTTGCTCGATCCACGTCTCGCCCCGTAGGTCCACGGTCCCGTGCACGCGTTGAGAGCTACCGCAGGCGGGAGTATGCCTCGACCGCCGCATGCAGGAGGAGCGGAAGTGCGCAGACGACCCCGAGAGCCGTAGCTACTCCGATGAGTTTCCCAGAAGCTCCCTCCACTCCGCCGTGCTCTTTGAAACGAGCCAGCGCCAGCCACGCGGCGTGGACCACTACGCCCGTGAAGGCGATCGACATCGCTTCCAGCAGGGCCCATCCCCCCGCAAAGGCCCCCTTCACCGCAGGCCGCCAGCCGGGGCCGAAGCACCTGTGGGCCGCATATCCGATGTATCCGACCTGAAGCGCGACGGGAAGGAGAAGGGGACTCTCGGCCGGCTGACCCGTGTAGACAAACACCGCAGGCTCGTACAGAAGACCGATTCCCAAACCGAGAACCTCGACGTGGGCGCTCAGGAAGCACCCGAGCGCCAGCGCCTCCCCGGCCTGCTGTACCTGTCCGCCAAACAAGCGGGAAAGCAGCACCGCGAGCAGGACCGCCGCGAGCAGGACCGCGATGGTCCGAATCTGCGGGCCTAAAACCTGCATCCACTGTTGAAGGGCCGTGAGGAGCGACTCCGCAAGTGCGTCCCCCACCGCAGTGCTCGAAGACAGATCATCGTCTGCCGGAACAGAGATACGGAACGGATCGCCCGTCACGCCCCCCCAGGCCAGGAGCCGGTCGATGCCGACGCTAACAATCACCACTGTCAGGAGATAGCGCCCCGGGCTCGCCAGCCCCGCCCGTGCTCCCTCCAGGTACCGCCGAAGGACCTGTCCCGGACGCAAGGTGAGCCCCACGAGTGTGGGCCAGAAGCCACTCTCCATGTCGACCAGCTCTCGAAAGAACCCCCCGATCACGCTCGTGACCGAGGCGGACGGGTCGGCCTCTTGACCGCAGTCTGGACAGTAGGTGCCGCTGAAAACCCGCCCGCAGTTGGGACACTCTGTCGGTTCGGCAATCGACTCGACCACCTCGTCCGGGTTAGGCTCATCTGTGTCGTCAGGCATCGGGCGCGGGAGCGTCTGCGAGAAAAAGGGATCAGCCGCCGGTTTGATGAAGATGGTCCACGGCAGGAGTACGTCAGATATCCTCCACGTGGAGGCCCGAGTACCGGGTCCACGGTCCCCATCGTCGGCGCCCCGCGGGAACAGACAAATGAGGTCATTGGCTTCAAGGTCCCCCCAACACAAAACCGCCCCTCAGGGGTCGCTGAGGGGCGGTCGTGTGGTCGATACGGCGGCGGTGGGGGAGGGATTCGAACCCCCGGGACCCTCGCGGGCCCTCCGGTTTTCGAGACCGGTGCATTCGACCAGGCTCTGCCACCCCACCGGAGATTCACCGCCGAGAAAGCATTTCGGCGGCGGTCACATTGAAATGTCCACGAGTCGCCTACATGCCGTCCCCACGGCACGTTCCGGGACGGGGCGGCACGGGCCGCTAAAACGTCGTGAAGGGGCTCAGGCGGCGCCAACGGTCAATTCGTCCGGCTTCCGTGTCCAGTCGACGCGGTTGCCTCCACGTCGGACGGCACCCTCCCCGTGGTGAGCCGGAGCCGCAGGGGCCCGGAGGGCGACCACCGACATCGCCGCGGTGTTTCGCAGGACAACCGCGGGGCGGACGATGCCCCGGCAGATCGGCAGCGGGAGTAGACGGGACCGAACCGTGCAGCCCGATCATGAACCGTGAACGGACGCTGGACGAGACTAGAGCATGTCCGCCACGAGCGACGGCACGTCGCCGAGCACCTCGTCGAGCTTCTCCGTGTGCCGCCCGCCGGCCGAGGCGAGGGAGGG
>JBDGQN010000164.1:0-4560 GCA_042219055.1 Salinibacter sp.
CGCTTGATTCTGCACTACGTCGCCGGAAAGTCGGCGGCTTGCGCGTCACAAAGCACCTCGGTCGCAGAATTGGACTCTAGCGGCGCGGTGATGACTTAATCTCAAATTCAATATTGCAACCGCCCCGCGAAGATTGACATTGGTCTTCGGGGTTACTTCATTTGCTTTTAGTAATGGGCGAATGAAACGTGCTTCATCATATGAAAGATGAGGAGTTTTCAAGGGCCTGGGTTCTCTCCCGAGAGGGTTCACTGACGGTGCTCCCGTTTACAGCAAGTGGGATCATCCAGTGTGCACGTTTCCGCTCTACCACTGAACGACGGGGTGCCGGAGGTCGGGGAGCGAGGTCCTGCTGTTTCAGTGCCGGTCGACCTTTACACGGCATACGGAAAAAGTAGGGGGTGTTGAGGAAATCCACTCCTCAACTTCCATGGGCGGGAGCCCCCCCATTCCCCGCAGATTGTACCCGGTTTGACCTTCCCCTTCCAACCCTCGACGGGCACTAACCGGAGAGGAAAGGACAAGAAAAAACTTTGCCTGTGGAGCCCGAAAGCAGTTTTTCAATCTCGTACTTTTGAATGGTTTACCGCCTGTCATGTGGTTGATCGATATGAAAGATCTATTTCTGCGTTTCTCTGCGCTCTCCCTTGGGCTCGTTCTTGCCTTCGCGGGATCCGGGGAGGTCCTCGCCCAGCAAACCGGCACAATTGAGGGGACGGTTACGGACGCCGAGACGGGGAATGCACTTCCCGGGGTAAACGTCGTGGTCGAAGAGACGCAGCAGGGGGCTTCGACCGGCCCAGGAGGGAATTTCACGATTTCCGACCTCGACCCTGGGAGTTACACGATTCGTGCCTCTTTCGTCGGGTATACCGACGCGGTCCGAGAGGGTGTTGACGTTCAAGGCGGAGAGACAACTGTCGTAAATTTTGAACTCCAAACCCAAGCCCAGGCCCTCGACGAGGTCGTCGTCGTCGGATACGGCCAGCAGGAGCGTCAGGATCTGACGGGGGCCGTATCGTCCATTGACGCTGCGGAGATTGAAAACGCCCAGCCCCAAACGATCGACGAGGCCCTGCAGGGGCAGGTGGCCGGCGTGCGGGTGACGCAGGCCTCCAACGCGCCCGGGGGAGGAATTAGCGTGAGAATTCGGGGGAACAGCTCCATCACGGCCGGCAGCGAGCCGCTGTACGTCATTGACGGCGTGCCCATCTACAACGACAACAGTGAATTGAACCCGACGAATGCAGGCAACAACACGCCTCCTCCAAATGCCCTCGCGTTTCTCAACCCCAACGACATCGCCTCGATCGAGGTACTCAAGGACGCCTCGGCGAAGGCGATCTATGGGGCTCGTGGTGCAAACGGGGTCGTGATGATTGAAACGAAGAGTGGCCAGTCCGGAGAGACACGGGTCAACTTCGAGTCCTCCGTTGGCGTCAAAACCCCCGCCAAGACGTACGACGTGTTGAACGCTGCGGAACACGCCCGAATGGCCAATCGGATCCTCCAGGTCACAGATGGTGCGAAGGCGTTTGAAAACCCGGCAGCGCTTGGAGCGGGGACGGACTACCAGGATCGCATCTACGATAGGGCCCTCTCGCAGGAGTACTCGCTGAGTCTGGGGGGCGGCAACCAAACCACCACCTATTACGTCTCCGGCAGCTACGATAAGGGGAGCTCAATCATTGAGCACACCGACACGGAGCGGTACAACGTTCGTGCGTCCGTAGAGAGCCAGCCGTTCGACTTCTTCCGCTACGGGGGCAACGTTACCGCAGGCCGTGTCAAAAATAAGCTCGCCCAGCTGGAGGGCGCCACCCGAGCGGCGGAGTCCTTTGGAACGGCCGCATTGCAAATGTGGCCTCAGTTTAAAACCAACCCCGACGAGGGCAAGTGTCCCCGCATGGACATCAACGACCTCGAGGCCGCCGACAATCCGCTGGGCGTCTTTAACGGAGGAGGGCGGAATACGGCGAACCCGATCTGCGGGCTGGAGGGAACGAACGACCAGTATCGGATGGACCGGGGGCTGGTTACGCTCTTCGCCGAAATCACGCCGTTCGAGGGGCTTTCGATCGAGACCCGGGGGTCGGCGGACATATCGAACGTGCGCCGGCAGGCGTACTTCAGCCGATTGACCCGGATTGGCGACGTAGAGGGCGGACGTGCCCAGGCGGCTAACACTGAACGCACCAATCTTACGCTCGACGTGATTCCCCGCTACAACGCCCAGTTCCTCCCGGACGACCATTCGCTTGAAGTCACCTCCGGGTTCAGCATGCAACAGGAGACGGTAGCGAATCGGAGCGTGAGCAACTCGTCGTTTCCGACCGACGTTACCGGATTCAATGCCATTCAGGCCGGGACCCAGGAAGGGGGCCCGGGCGCCAGTTCGGGGAAGCTGCAATCCACGATGGTTTCCGTCTTCGGGCGAGTCAACTACCGGCTGTTTGACCGCTATCTCATTACGGGCACCGTTCGACGCGACGGGTCCTCACGCTTCGGCGTGAATAACCGCTGGGGAACTTTCCCGTCGGGCGCCGTGGCCTGGCGTGCAGCCGAGGAAGATTTCGTTCCGGAGTTCTTCAGTCAACTGAAGCTGCGGGTCAGCTGGGGCGTCACCGGAAACCAGGAGATCGGAGAGTACGCGCAGTTTAGCAGCCTCGGGTCGAACGCCTTTTGCTGCCAGTACAACTACGACGGTACCATCGCGGGGGGGCGTAGCGCCCACGGGTATCGGGAACTCAAACTTGAAATGGGAGAGAACGACCGAGTGGAACGTAGGGCTCGACGTGTCCATCCTCGATGGGCGGGTCAGCGCTTCGGCCAACTGGTTTCGTCAGGACACCGACGACCTGCTCCTCAACGTAAATCTCCCCTTCGGAACGGGCTTCCAGTCGGCCACCCAGAACGTGGGAAGCCTGAGGAACACGGGGATTGAATTTACCCTCAGTACCAGCTTCGCCCCGACCGAGAACTTTCGGTGGCGGCAGCAACTCAACCTGACGCGCGTGCAGAACGAAGTGACCAGTCTCGCAGGAAAATCGCGGATCTTCGGGGGAGGGTTCAGTGCGGACTCACAGTTCGGCCAAGGCCAGTCCGGACCGGCCGTGATCCCCGGCGAACCAATCGGGGTATTCTGGGGCTGGGAGACCGACGGCATCTTCCAGACGCAGGAAGAGGCCGACGCGTACAAGCCGCAGCCCAACGCCCTGGCCGGACAGACCAAATTCGTGGACCACAACGATGACGGAAAAATCACAACGGATGACAAGCACGTGATCGGCAATCCCAATCCGGACCTCACCTTCGGCTGGTCCAATACGTTCAGCTACGCAAGCCTGAGTTTGGACGTGTTCCTGCAAGGGCAACTCGGAGGCGACATTTGGAATGCCACCAAGCAAGAGATCGGAGGAAGCTCCGAGGGCTTCATTAGTGCGGGCCACAACACCTTCGAGGAGCGCTTCAAAGATGCTTGGAGCAAGAACAATCGGGACGCAAAGTGGCCGCGGCTTGCGATTCCTACCGGCAAAACGGGAAGCCAAATTCCGTTCAACAGTAGGGGTCCGTTGGTGGACATGTGGCTGGAAGACGGGAGCTATCTCCGCGCTGAGTCCATCACGCTGACCTGGAACATTGCCCAGCAGTTCACGCTGCCGTGGACAGCGGTACAGAGTGCGTCGGTGTTCGTCGGCGCAAACAATCTGTTCACCATTACCAACTACAGCGGGCTCGATCCGGACGTCAATACGGAGGGACAGAGTAACATTCGTCAGGGCATCGACCTGGGGACCGTTCCTCTGGCCCGTTCCTACCGGGCCGGGCTTCGGCTCGGCTTGTAAGCGCCGTAGAGGAAGGAGGCAGCGGTTCTCGTCCGTCCCAGCGAGTGTCCCGGCTGACGGGCGGAACCGCTCAATACTTCCGAAAAAGGCAAACTTATTCATATACCGCCCACGACGAGATTGAGCGGTCCAGCACGTACTCACTACCTTTTGTACCGAGATCATTCTCTTGATATGTTGCTAGCAAGCCGTATGCGGCGTTTCGTCCTAGCAGCCCTTCTCTGCGCTTGCGGAGCCCTGTTGTTCGTGGGGTGTGAAGACACGCTGACGGAGACTCCGCAAGACTTCATATCGCCGGCCAACTTCTATCAGAACAAGGGGCAGGCACGGTCTGCACTGAATGGAGTGTACAAGACCCTGCATTACCAAATTGCATTTCATCACATTCAGGTCTACGAGGCGCCGACATATCCAGTCAATTCCCCGCGCTCCGTAACCAGTTCTCATGGTGCTGCGAACACGTGGAAATGGACACCGGGACACAGTGCCATTAACTCCATGTGGCGGCACCTCTACCAAGACATCAACCGGGCCAACGACTTCATCGCCAACATACAGGGCGTGGACATGGAGAAGGACCTGAAGGCCCAGTGGCGGTCGGAGGCCCGTTTTATTCGGGCATTCCACTATTTTCGGTTGCTGACCCTGTTTGGTAACATCCCACTGAAGAAAAAACCGACGACGGCTCCGCAGGGCGAGGTTCCGCAATCCACGC
>JBDGQN010000164.1:4570-7742 GCA_042219055.1 Salinibacter sp.
GCTTTTTGGTCGAAGAGCTGAAAGCAATTCAAGGCAACCTCCCGGAAATCACCCAGTACAGCGGTGGGCAGAAGGCTCGTATCAACAAAAGCGCGGCGAAGGTCCTGCTGGCGAAAGTGTATCTGCAACGCGCAGCCGGTCATCCTCCGGGCGTCTCCTCGCAGGGCAGTGATCTGAGCAATGCGGAGAGCCTGCTCCGAGAGGTGATGCAGACCGGTAATTATGGACTCGTGGAGGACTACGGGTCTCTGTTTTCTAACAAGTCGGTCAACGAACGCAACAAGGAGGCCATCTTCACAGTCGAGCACGCGAAGTTTTCCGGTCAGGGAACGGTGGTCGAAAACTGGATATCTCCCCGAAACTCAAACTGGGGAATCGGCCAGTGGACGGCGGTCACCAGCAATTTCGACTTCTACACCAGCTACAACAGTGGGGATGAGCGGAAGGAAGCATCTTGGATCACCGAGTACAAAGATCCGGACGGAGTGACGCGGAAGTTCGATCCATTTAATCCGGAAGCAGACAACTACCAGGAGGATGGGGCAAGCCTGGCGAAGCACACCTACAGAGGAGGATCCAACATTGGCTGGACACAGGGCTGGCGCGACTGGATGCACTTCCGCTACGCCGACGTGCTGCTGATGCTGGCCGAGACGATTAACCGGCAAGGGGGCCCGACGTCAGAGGCGTACGACTTGGTCGACCAAGTACGTACTCGGGCGAACGCCCCGAATTTAACTCGCGGGTTGAATCAAGCGCAGTTCTCGGATTCCCTCTACCACGAGCGGATGTGGGAGTTGAGCCAGGAGCTTCACGGGTGGAGGGACTGTCAACGGTTCTTTGAGGAGTGCAAGAAGCTGGTGGAAAACTCCGCGGATCGGGGTGTTCAGGACCCAGATGGTGTGAATCGGCGCCCGACCACCGACATCACCATCGAGACGCCCAAGCACCGACTGTGGCCCATACCGGCCCCTGCCATGTCAAGAAACCCGGCCCTGTCGCAGAACGAAGGGTATAATTGACCAGTTTCGGTTTCTTTCAGAAGCGAAGTCAGGGACGATTCGTCCAGTCACTTCTGATCTCCTCTCCACCGGGGGGCGCAGCAATGCGCCCCCTTTTTTGGCATCAAGTCCTCGTTACGTCCTTTCTATACGACGGACGTTTATGGCCGGCACAGCGAGAAGAACATCAGACCTCAAGTCTAAAAGGCGATCCCCCTGACTGCTGAACTAACCGGTTGTGTGTGTACGATACGCTTCACGGAAACACGATTGATGCCTCACTCTCTCGGGTGGGGTTCTTTACTTTCCTGACGTTACGCCCAATATCTTCAGGGCGCACTCACGTTTTAGGTAGGAGCGAAAAAGTACTTTAAAAGCTGCGCATCCGAAAAACCCGAACGTAAGCGTGTCATCCTGAGCTCGACTCAGGATCTTTTGGATCAACAGGATTGCCTGCCTCGAAAAGATTCCGCATCGGGGTGCGGAATGACGGGTCTGAGTTTTTCGGATGCGCGACTAACGTTTTTCCACGGGTCTACATAACTCTTTTCAGCCCTGCTTCCATGATCCAACCGAAACAACGGCTCTTCCACTCCCTCCTTGCTGGACTCTTCGTCGTCCTCGGAGGCCTTTCCGCGCCGGCGAGCGTTGCCCAGCCGATTACGGGCGTGCAGGAGATCGTCTCGCTGTCCGTGCCGGACTGCGACGGCCTTGACGCGGGCGACATCGACGGAGACGGAGACCTCGACCTGTTGGTCTCGGCGAGCCGGGAAGGGACCGCCTTCTGGTTCGAGCAGCGCGACGCCCCTACCCAGTGGACGAAACACCCAGTCTTTGCGGCCGACTATGAGGGGCCGAAAATCGAAGGCAACGCGCTGGGCGACTTCAACGACGACGGCCGGCTGGAGGGCGTATCTCTGGACCAGCGGGCGGCTCGCGTGCTGCTTCACGTGGCCGGAGAGGATCCCACGGAGGCGTGGGAGACGGTCGCGCTGCGAACGGATCGGGCGATTCTGCAGGACGCCCTGGTGGAGGATCTTGTCGGCGGGGACCGCCCCGAATTGATCTACACCTGGGAAGGGGACCGGGAGGGACGAGGGGGAGTGCATGTCCTTCAATTCACCGGGGAAGACCTGCTCGCCCCCGCGGACTGGACGGACCACACGCTCGTCACGCACGAGAGCACCTGGTGGCTCGCCCCTCGTCTGTTCGACCTGTCCGGGTCGGGGCAGCAGCGAGACCTCGTCTATACGGCCCGACACCTGCTCGACCGAAATCCGGGGAGCCGGCCAGGACTCTTCTGGCTGGAGGCCCCTGAGGCGGACGGGCAGTGGCACCGACACACGATTGACGATCGGCTTCCCCATCCCCTCCACGTCGACGCCGGCCGCCTCACCGAGGAGGGGCCGCCGCACGATCTTGTAGTCAGCGGGTTCGGGGTCTCACAGGTGTACTGGTACGAGGGGGGTGCGGACTGGACCCGTCACTCGCTCGCACTGCCTCCCATCAACGGCACGGAGGTTGGGCGGGTCTGGAACGTGGAAACGGTGCCCCTTCCGGATCGCCGCCGCGACGCGGTGCTCGCCATCTCGGAGGCGGACGGCGCCTCGGCCATGGTTCTGTTTCAGTGGACCGGCCGCGAGTTCGAGCCGACAACCCTGAAGCGCCTTCCCTACGGCCACGCGATGGAGGACCGAATTCTGTGTCGGGACCTGATCGGGGACGCGATGCCGGAGCTCATCATTGCCGACTCGGGCGGCGCGGCCCTCCGGATTTTTCAGCTTACGACATCGGCGGACTAACGACGGCGCAGGATCGGTGCGTTCAGATTCTCTGATTCGCTTCTTCCAATGCGGTAACGAAAGCCCCGGACCCTCTTCCCCCCTGGTCCTGCCCCTTCTGCTCGGACCAGCCGTTTGTTCCCTCGTTCGCCTCGGCGGAGCTTCAGCAGGGGACCAGTTCCCCCTTCCTCAGGATTCCCTCACCGTCGCGCCACACGGTGCTTCAGAAAACCTTTCTTCCCAATAGAACCTGAACAGGCAGCCATGCCCTTTCGTCAGCCACACATCGCTGCCCTCGTCCTTGCAGTCGTGCTTGCAGGCAGTGGGCTCGGCTGCACGTCGCAAGACGAGTCCTCGACCTCGGACGATCGCGAAAACGTCCTGCTCATT
>JBDGQN010000164.1:7752-8157 GCA_042219055.1 Salinibacter sp.
GCCGGAACTCGGGGCCTACGGCGAGGAGGAAATGGTGACGCCAAACATCGACCAACTGGCGGCCAGTGGGCTCACCTTCGAACGCGCATACGTCCATCAAGCCGTGTGTTCGCCCTCTCGGATCCAATTGCTGACCGGTCTCCGACCGGACTCGACCGATGCCCTCTGGTGGGGCGCGAAGCTGCAAAAGCTGCTCCCCGAGGCTGTGACCATGCCGGAGCACTTCAAGAATCACGGCTACACGACCGTAGGCGTACGGGGGAAAGTCTTCCACAACGCTGAAGACGGACAGGGCGCCTGGTCTCGGGGGCCGATTCAGGTTGAGGGGGAGGGACACGGACCGGGATATTTCACGGAGTCGGCCATTGCCAAATACAAAGAGCACGGCCAAGGGCCTCCCTTTGA
>JBDGQN010000164.1:8194-9173 GCA_042219055.1 Salinibacter sp.
TCCTCGCGGTCGGGTTTCTGAAGCCACACCTGCCCTTCGCCGTCCCGCAAAAATACTGGGATCTCTATCCCCGCGAGGAGACGACCTTGCCGGCCAACTACTTTCCGCCGGAGGATACGTCTCGGTGGTCCCTGACCAACTATGCCGAGCTTCGGACCCTCTACACCGGCGTTCCGGAGGACGGCCCCGTATCCCGAGAGACCGCCATCTCGCTCATCCGAGGGTATCGTGCAGCGGTTAGCTTCGTGGACGCGCAGGTGGGACGCGTGTTGGATGCCCTGGAGGAGGAGGGACTCCGGGAAAACACCACTGTCGTGCTGTGGGGAGACCACGGATTTAAGATCGGCGAGCACCGCAGCTGGTCCAAACACACGAACTTTGAGGTCGACATGCATATTCCTCTGATCGTACGAGATCCGGGCATGCCTTCGGCTGGCGAGCGGACCGATGCGTTGGTCGAGACCGTCGACGTGTATCCCACCCTCACCGACGTGGCCGGACTGCCGGAACCGCCCCAGCATCAGGGACGGAGCTTCGCTCCACTGCTCGAAACCCCCGATCGTCCGTGGAAGACCGCCGTCTTCGGCCAGTTTTGGCGCGGCGAGTCGAAAAAAGTGAAAGATATGGTGGGCCGCACAGTCCGCACCGACCGGTACCGGTATGTGGAATGGATCCATCTGGAGACGGGGGAGGTGCGGGCGCGGGAATTGTACGACCATCGGTACGACCCCTGGGAGAACATCAATGTGGCCGACCGTGCGTCATACGCCTCACAGGTCGACAGTCTCGCGGCGATCCTGGACGCAGGATGGCGGGAGGCGCTGCCAAAGGAGCGTGATTGACGTTTGCTTTGTCTCAGGTGTGTACCCCGGGTTGCGACCTATACGCTCATCCCCATCGCATAAAGAAGATCTTCCTGGCGGGATCGCCCGGTTTGCGACGGGTGCTCGACCTGGCCTGGAGCGACCTGCTCGGGGAA
>JBDGQN010000165.1:0-17964 GCA_042219055.1 Salinibacter sp.
CGGACTACCTTCTGAAGGTGCTCACCGCCGGAAATTAAATGCGATTGCCCTGGGCGCCCAGCCGCGTCGATCCCACGGAGGGTGTGCCAGCGTCCACCCCTCGTGGGGGTCGTCCTACTTCAGCGAATCCTGCTCTGTCTGGGGTTTCGGAAACTTGAGATTTTCTCCGGGGCGCTTGCCAAGTCGGCGCAGGGTCTCCCGAGCATTGCGTCGTCGCTGATCGAGAAGCTCCTTGTCATACTTCTCCCGGGCGCGTGCGCGAAGCGGGTCCACCACCTCAGCCCGGAGCACAATCAAAAGCTCTCTCTTGGTCACATTCGTCGTCTCATTCCCAAAAATATAGCGCAGTCCGAAAAACCAGCCCGGAAGGTCTTTTAGAATCGGAATGCCACTCCGCGAGGTACTTTTAGTCGTCCTGATGAGCCCCCCAATTGCCGTTGCCTCCCCGTCGATCAGAAGAATCTCCGTGTCTACCTGGTTGCGGCTGATAACCGTTCCCGCGGCGCTTGGCTGGCTATTCGAGTCTTCGACCCGTACATCCAGGTGCACAAAATCCACGACCGGCGCCCCGGCCGTATCGGCGACGGGCTGACTGATCAGGGTCGGCGTAACGTCAATGATGATTCCGGTTGAGACGAACTTCGTTATGGTATTTCCCGCAAAGTCGGTCGTCTGAATGGGGATGTCCTGACCAATCTGAATTCGCCCCTGCTCCCCGCTCTGCACGGTCACCTGCGGATTTGCAATCGTACGGCCCAAATTGTCCTGCTCCACGAGATTCAAGAATCGGCGGAACCGTGAAAGAGAGACGACATCAGGGGTATTAAGAATGTTATCAACACTCTCGAAGAGATTGTCGGTTCGGATCGAAAACCTACCCTGTTGTTGCCCCCCTTGTCCTCCCTGTCCGCCTCCACCTCCGCCACCTTGACCGCCGCCTCCTTGCCCTCCGCCTCCCTGTCCTCCGCCCTGCGTGGAGCCGAGGATCGCGTTCCACCGAAGGCCCCGGTTCCGAACCTTCGTGAGGTTAAGGCTGAATAGAATTGCGTTGATCCGAATCTCACGTGTGCTGAGCGTAGCGGGCGGCTTTCCAGCCGTGTCTGCAGGGGCCTGCTTCTGCTCTTGCGTCTGCGTCGGTTTCTGGACCAGGAAGGCCGTTTCCGTTTCCTTGTACGTCAGGCCATTCGCCTCCAACGCCTGCTCGAACGCATCCAGGTAGTACGTTCCCGATATCGGAATCCCGATCGGCATCGACCGGTTTTTCGGGTCCACGACCGGCTTGCCCTGCTCCCGCTTGAAG
Organism: Salinibacter sp.; assembly: GCA_042219055.1. GTDB lineage: Bacteria > Bacteroidota > Rhodothermia > Rhodothermales > Salinibacteraceae > Salinibacter. Next base: position 1,301 of record JBDGQN010000165.1, read on the forward strand.
ATCGGGTTGAGGAGCTCAATGAATTGATTGAGGGGCGTACTCTTTTGAAACGACACCAGCAACTCGGGCGAAACGTTGGTGCGGGTTTTTCCACGGTCGGGCCGCTCCTGGGCCTCAACCGGACTGGCCCCACCCCCCAGGAGCACTACGATGATGAGGCCGGACACGACGGTACGGAAAAAAGACGAAGTCGGAATCATGAGATTGGAAGGGCTCGGCGGTGACTGATTCTTATGAGACTCCGCGCACGCGGGAATCGGGACGACCTCGCGTCGCGACCATTCGAGGAGGTACAGTTCCCAGCATACGGGAGAGCACGCATTAGTCCGATCCTACTGGTTGCCCGAATCGGTCTCCTCCCCTCCGGCTTGCTGACGTGGGCGCGCCGCCCCCACATAACGTTCCACTCGTTCGATGATGCCGCCTTTATTGAGACGGGCGACGACGCGGCCGTCGCTCGGCTCCACTTCTACGATCCGTCCAAGATACACCCGATCTCCCTCGCCGACTCGTTCGAGACCGTCGCCTGTCAGAAAAATGGCCTGTCCATTGACGATCGAGAGAAGCTGAGCGGACTCTACGTTCAACCGTCCGTACTCGTTGGGCGGAATCTCTTCGAAGACGACCGGATAGAAGGGGTTCACCTCGGGGGCGGGATTGGGCAAGACCGATGAGGGAAGGGGTGGACTCGGGGCAGTTTGCACGACAGGAAGGCGTTCTCGCTCCCCCTCATCCCCGCGCTCAATATTCTTCACCGCCCCGTAAATGGCCTCCACGTTCATCTCGAACGAGACGAGAATGTCCATCGTCGTGCGACCCGTCTCCTCGTTGGTCTTCCGCTCCTGGAGATACGTCAAGTTCAGGCCGCGGACGCGGTAAAACGGACGATTGTTCTCTACCGTCCACACAAACCGGTACAGGTTTGTGAAGAACGCTTTTCCTTCCACGGTGAAGGTCTTGACACTGTATCCGCTTCGCTCCTCCGACTCCGAAGAGGTCACGTTAAACGTCTTGAAGCCCGTCTGTGTGAGTTCTGTCAGATAGCCCACGACGTCCGACGAGGAAAGGGTCTCGGGGACGATTTTGTATCGTGTTCTCCACCGCCGCCGGACCGTCTTCAGTCTCGATTCCGCGTCGGCAAGATCGGCTTTGAGGGTCCGAATCTTGTCCCGCTTTTCTTTTTTCGCTTCGATTTGTCGTTCCAGCGACCGAAGCGTGCTCTGCTGGCGAAAATATGTCAGGTACGTTCCGACCCCAATCAGGAGGACCAGGCACGAGATCAAAAGCGTCTGGTTAGAGTTGAGTTCGAACATGGACCATTCGGTTGATTTCAGACGACGGACGGGCTCAGGGTTTTCCAAGCGGCACCTCGGACAAACCGAAGCCGTCTCCTGTGCGGGACTCCACTATGGAGCCGCCACGATGCAGCGAGAGGGGACTTCAGGGCAGCGTCGCCTCGTCGAGGGGGACCGTCGACGCGCTCCGGTACGGTTCGCTCTTACATTTCGCATCAGGACTCTCCCGATGTTAGGGTGGGGGATGAATACTTGTGGAGCCACGCGTCGGGGGGGAGAACCTCCTCCATGTTTCGGAGGGCCGAACGGGCAGCCTCAAACGACGCGAACGTTCCAACCCCCACCCGGTATCGCCCATTTTCTGGACTCTGCCGCACCTGAACAGGATGGTCCTTCCCCTTCAAGCGGCCACGGTACGTCCGCGCAACCCTCTGAGCGGCAGAATCGGCTTCCAGGGAGGACACCACGACGGTCCACTCCGTCCCCGCCGTCTGTTTTTCGTTCCCCGATTCGGAGGGAGAAGCGGACGGTGTTCCGGTGGAGGCAGTATCGGCAGAGGGACCCGACGCGGTGGTGTCCCCCGCGGGGGACGAGGAAGAGGACGCCCCCTGCGACTGCGTCATCTGGTCGACCGACGCGAGTCGCTCGCCCCGTTGCTCGCGCCAGTACTCGATGGCCTCCGGTTTTGTGGTGTCGAGCGGAACTGTAAGCTGGAATTCGTACAGGGACACGTCTCGTGTCTCGGTGAATGTAATTCCCTGAATGTCCCCGTTCAATTGCTCCGCCAGCCGAACGATCTTGGTCCGACTAGTCGACCGGCCCGTCACCGCCACCTCGGTTTCACTCTCGGGACTCCACTGTTTGATCGAGAGTCCATCGATACGATTGATCTGCTCAGCCACCGTGGCCAGGCCCCGGCTCCATTTGTTGCTCCCCTGCAGCAGGGTGCCCACCACGTCATTGGCCGTTGCGTACCGACCCGCCGCGGACTTAAGGCTATCGATACGACGCTGCAGCGCATCCGGGTCTACCTGTTCGACCTTCTGTTCCAGTGCTTGCAGCTTTGTGCGGCGCTGCGAGATGACACTTGCATTCATGAAGTAGTACCACACAAATCCCAACGTGGTAATGGCAAGCAGGCCGAGGAGCGCGGGCACCGACCATCCCACGGGGAGTCGAAAGGCGCTCGCGGTATATCGCTTCGCCAGCAGATTGACCGGCTGGAAGAACGCTTCGTAGTTGGGATCGTCGAGGAGCCGAAGCGCCGCCCCTGTCGCTGCCACGAAGGCACCGGACTCCGTTTCTTCTCCGCTCGGGAGGTGCGTGCGGAGCAAGCGCAAGTTTGCTCCCGCGAAGTAAGACTTGAAGGCATCTGCCAAAATGCCCTCGTTGTCCTCCGCAACTAGCATGAGGTGTTGCACCTCCCCCATCCCGTACTCGTCCTGCAGGAGGAGTACGCGGCTGCAGATGGTTTCGGCGGAGTCGTCCGCCGTGAGTTCAGGAAGATACTCCAACTGGCGGAGCGTATTGCCCTCAATGAAGAGAACGAGCGTATCCTCGGGCCCCGAGCGTACGAGAATGGTCTTTTCGGGCGTCCCAGGAGGAAGCTGGAGAACTGATCGGGCGAGGCCCAGATACAGAGACACCTCAGCGTCGAGAAGCTGCGCCCGTGGCGAGCGGGCGAGCGTTTCCTCTTGCATCGTTTCGAGGGTCCTCAGCACCGATCCTCCGGGCCGGGCAATAAGGGCCAGGACCCGCTGCCTCCCATCACCAGTTGGGGACATGGGAACGAAGCCGACGCGACCATCCTCTACACCGCCCTCGTACTGCTCCTCCAGCATGCCGAGGAGCTCAGAGCGAGACGCCGGCAGGGGAAGTCCCCGCTCCCCCTTCTCTTCTACCTCCTGGTCACTCTCCTCCGGGGGCAGCCGGAGTTCCACCCGGTCTACCTCCGAGGTCGTGCTACAGAAAGCAATCTTGGGATCTTCGTACCCACGCTCTGCACACTGATCGAGCAAGTCGTCGAGCATCACCTGAAAGTTCCAGGTGTCTTCCGACTCGCTCGCCCCTCCGATGTCGCCGCCCCCCTCGCTGCCGATGTCCTCGAACTCCGACCCCATGAACATGTCGTCCCACCCTTCGCCCTCGTCGCCGAACTGGATCGTCACGTCATCCGACTCCTCCTCCATACCGGGGGCCATCCCCCCGGCCTCGTCGAAAGGAAGCTCCTCATTTCCCCCTCTCGCCCGGACGGATGAGGTGTTAAACTGAACGACAGTCTCCTCCTCCGTCCGCTCCAGCAACACGGCGTGGAGGGCATCCGCCGCCACCATGATGCCAAGTGCGTGCCTACTCATCCGCTCGGAGCCGTGGGCATTCAGGGGAGAATTGTCGCCGATCGCCGGGGGGGGGGTAAAAACCCCGATCGTTAGAAAAACGACTACATTACAGGGATTTTTTTCCTACACATCCGATTCCGGTCCCCTGTTCCGTAGAGATGTCGGATTCGTCGCCGGCTGAGGTCAGAAAAGACGACTCAAAACAGGCGTTTAAGACGCTTCTTGTTGTTGGCGTAGTCCATCGCGTGCTCCGGTGTAATCTTGCGCTTGCGCACGAGGCGATACAGGTCCTGCTCCAGAGTCGTTTGCCCCTGCTGTCCTCCTTCCCACATCATCTGGTACACCTCACCGACATTGTCATTCTTGATCGCCGCCCGGGCCGAAGCGTCAACCCAGAGCACCTCCTTGGCCATCTGCCGTCCGCCCCCCACTTTGGGGAGCAATTGCTGTGAGATCACACATCGGAGAACGTCTGCGAGCCGGTGGCGGACCCGCTCTTGCTCCTCCGGCGGCACTTCGGCCACGATGCGGTCGATGGTCTCCATGGCCGACGAGGTGTGGAGGGTGGAAAAGACCTTGTGGCCCGAGTCGGTGATCTCCAGGGCCGCCTGGATGGTTTCCGGGTCGCGCATCTCCCCGATCATCACGATGTCGGGGTCCTGCCGCAGGGCCTGGGTAATGCCCGCTTTGAAGGTCTCCACGTCCTTCCCCACCTCACGGTGGCGGACGATGCACTTCTTGGGCTTGTGCATGTACTCCACGGGCTGGGCAATAATGACGATGTGGCCGGGGAAATCCTCATTGTTGGCGTCGATGATGGCGTCGAGCGTCGTGCTCTTCCCCGACCCCGTGACGCCCGTGATGAGGGTGAGCCCATCCCGCACGTGCCGAAACATCATCCCCCGCTGAATTTTCTCGTGGAAGCCCAGATCGTCAAGTTCGAAGACCTCGTCGGTGATGGCACGCATGTTGAGCGCGGCGTGGTCGTAGTCCGAGTACGCCGTCGCGCGGAACCGGCGAGGCCGTCCGTCCTCCCCCGTCACGTCCTCAAGTCGATACGAAAAGTCCGCCGCCCCCTCCTCCAGCAGCTGCCGGGTCTGCTTCTCGTTGAGCAGATTCAGAACGAGGATGTCCGTCTCCAACGGGTCGTAGGTGCCCAGGTCCTCCTCCGGCCGCTTCTCGCCGTCCACCCGGTACCAGACGTTGCCGGCACAGGCCCGCCCCCCGAGGTCCATGTCGCTAGCGTCCATCTTCAGCGTGCGCTTTACGAAGACGTTGACCCACTTGCGCAACACGTTCTCCTCTTCCACGGACAGTTTGTCCGTCTCCTCGGCCAGATGCCGGAGGCGGCGCTGCCCGCGGTACGACTCCGGAATGGATTCGATGATACGAGTACACACCTCCGGGAGATCGTCCGAGGAGAGCGTCGCGGACTCGTCTCCACCGTTCATATTTGAGGCCTGCTCTTCAACTGTGGGCTGGGGCACAGGACAAGGGAGGTTAGTTTCTGAAGATTGGTGAGGGGAATCCTGGGTCAAGGTGAAGCAAAACCTACGCCGACGATCTGACGGCAGGGCGGGGTCAACGCGACCTTCGCACTGGAGGTCGTGAATGGGAGAATGCGCCTCAACGGCCTGTGGGAAGGGCGGAAGCCCCCCTCATGGAGCGAGCGGCCGTCGTGCTCAATTGAATTTCAGGCAATGCTCGCGCTATCCAGACAAAAAAGAAACCGCGGGCCGAAAAATCGACCCGCGGTAGGTTTTCCGATTTCGCACCTCTTCAGGATGCCGAGGAAGAAACCAAACGTACCTTCCCGTGTCCTTCGTCATCCTCGCCCATTGCCGTTTCCGTTCCCGTTTCCAGGCCCCTCACTATTCCCGGGGTTGTCCTCATCGTGTCCGTCACAGTCGTTGCCGTGCCCCTTGTTGCCATCCTCTTCATTACAGTCGTCATCGTCTCCATCGTTGTCTCCATCGTCATCATCGTCCCCCTCCTCTCCATCGTCGTCATCGTCACCGCCCCCATCTTGATTCCCACCGCACGGAGAGGTCATGTCTGTGGCCTGTAGTCCGGGTCCTTGCTTCACGTTCGGAGCATTTTGTCCCTGAATCGTTTTCACCTCGGGCTGACCCGGATTTTCGGGATTTAGGTCGACATGCTGCACCTTGTTTGTCCCCTTTTTCACGTAGATCACCTCGAGATTTCCGTCCCCGTCTACGTCGGTCACGGCCGGAGGCACCTTCGCCGCACCGGGACCGTTCCCCTCGTTTGCATTGTCCACGTGGATTGTCCGGTTCGTACCAGCATCATTCACGATCCGGATGTTGTTGCTCCCGTTCACGAAGACGACACTCGAAGTCCCATCGTTATTCCGGTCCACAAATGCCCCTGCCCCAATCCCATTGTTTGAGCCCACCGAACCGCCCTGAATTTTGGGAAAGGCACTTCCGTCTTCACGATCCCCATTTCCGGGCTCATCGATATAGCGGAGCTGCTGACTCCCGTCTGCGAAGACCAATTCTTCGCCCTCATCTTCGTTCACGTCCGCAATTCCTATTACGGCCTGCGCTCCATTGCGGGAATTTGTCAGTCCGGCGACCTTCTGCGGCTCACTTTGGTTCTTCCCGTTGCTATTCGGTTCCCAGGAGACCTGGTAGATGGCGTCGTTATTGGAGTTGGCATAAAACACGGACGGACTCCCCCCATCGTCATCTCCATCGCGATCGCCGTCCTCCCCATCGTCATCTCCGTCATGATCGTCATCTCCATCTCCCCACCGCCCGACCGCCAGTTTCGTCTTGCTGGCCGCCGGCTCTTTGTTCCCGTTGTAGTTGGCATTCACGAGGGTCTGAGCATCCTCCGGGCCGTCCGCGTCCGGGTCGATCATCTCAATCTTGGCATTGCTCTTTCGGACGTACGGAATTTCTTTCTTGCCGTCGCCGTCAAGATCGACCTCAAGGGGCCCCATGGCCCGAATGTTCGGGGGGGTGTTGGACCCTCCTCCCGATCCACCAGGGTACTGTGCCATTTTGTTTGATCCTCCCGACTTGGCATAGAGGAATCCACCAGTTGGGACATTCACCTCCACCAATTCCTGGACCTGGGCAGTCTTCCCGTTGTAGGTTCCCTCCGACACAGCCCGGAGCGTGTGGTTGATGGAGGCCACCGGCTCGAGCCAGGCTTCGTATTGCCCCCCCTCATACTCACCACTTTGATCCGTGCCCTCCACAGACGAAACAGCGTCCAATATATCGGCGGGGCACTGGTGTTCTTGACTCGCCTGCGCCGCACGGGCACGAATGACGCTCAATCCGGAGCGCGCCACTTGACGGGCAAGAACGTTGTGGTAGTGGTCTGCCTTATCCTCTGCGGCTTGCTGATCGCCCTGGAGCTGCGCCATGGACAGTCCCCACACGCCCAGGGAGGCGACGACAACCAGAATCACGTATTTACCCATGGGAACGGAGGAATCAGTTCTGGGAAGAAATGCTGTTACTTAGACAGCAAGAAGCACGCCATCTGCAGGAATATGACCGGGTCGTGCTGAAAGTCTTCTGGGGAGAATTTTCCGGATCCACTGACAGCGTTCTCGAGGTCTCGGAGAGCGCACCCGAGCTACGAGTCCGCCAGTGGATACCGGGCCACTACGACGTTAGCGCGAGAGGCCGGAAAGGCAAGTTCCTCGTTCTGGAACGGAGCAACAACTGAAAATCGGATCCGCACGCTTTGCACCTCATTGAGGTTGCTTGTCACTTGTGCATTTCGGTCGAGGAGATCCACGTCAAAGTACTCCAGCGAGTTAATCTCTCCCCCCTTCGTCCAGTCCGACCATCCACCACTGCCTAAGCTTCTTCGACGACGCTCGCGGGTGAGGTGGTACACCGGCTTTTCTTCGCCCCCTATGGATACGGTTCCCTGTTTATCAATCCGATAGCGGACTTCGATGCGCCAGATATTCCCTCCGGATGCGATCGAGTCGCGTTGAAATACGAACCTTTCCGTCAACCATCTCTTCGCGTCACTCTCCGGATTATCGAAGTACGGCTCCGGCTGCTCCACTGCCTCCTGGTCCGAGGTCATGTTTTCTCCAATCCGACCCAGGTCTTCTTCCAACCAGGCCGTCGCCACGCGGGCTCGCTGTTGCACAATCTGCTGGGAGGTCTGTGCAACCTGCTGCTCGGTCGCCCGCAACTGTATCGACGACAGGATAAGGAGAACTGTCATCGCAATGACGGTGGCCGTTAAGTTGTCAAAAATCAATGGCATGGGCAGCCCTAATCCGTGCGCGGGATAAACGCGAAAACGGGTCCTCGACGATCAGCCCGTGTACCCAAAAATCTCAGAAAAGACAACGGGACGGCTGAGAAGAGGCTCCCCATCGCAGGGGTCCCCGTCAGAGGGTGTGCCATCCTGGCAGTCCTGAACACGAACGGTCACCTCTTTAAGCCGCGTCGGAGCCTCGCCGGAAGAAGCGCGCTCAATCTCCCCTCCCTCCTCTATCGCGTAGTGCACCTCCACCTCGACTCGGAAGCGGATGGCGTGATCAGGAATCTGTACCTGAACTGTTCCATCAGCGTTTTCCATAGTCAAGGTCTTATCGTCGTGAAAGTGCTCGATGGCCGAGCAGTTGTTCGTAAACTGCCCATCGGTGATGCATTCCTTCCCCCCCCAATCCGAACTCGATTCTCCTGTGAACTGCTCGACATCCTCCGCTCCTTTTTCGATGGCTTGATCGAATGTCCGCGCCCGAATGACCTCCAGGGTCTGCTTGGCCACTCCGAGGGCCATCTGGCGATATTCGGTACGGATCGACTCCTGCTGGCTTCGGATATTCGCCTGCTGCTGGCTAAAGCTCAGCATTGTAACGATAAGGAGCCCGAGCAGCGCGAGCAGGGTCTGTTGCATGGCGGTGGTCGAGCGTGGTTAGGTCGAAGAGATCGATCTGCCCCCCGCCGACAATTGACTGCATTCCTCGGCGGCTGTCCCCTCTCGTCAAAGAGAACACCAAAAAAGATGCCACGACCGGTTTCTAAGTGGACTCGGAAAACTACGTTAGTAAGAAGCAGTCATTTCGAGCGGAGCGCTGGAAGCGAACACGAGGGCCGAGAAAACGAGGTCAAGCTGCCCGCAGCACGAGTATTCCACGGGGTGCGAAGCGGAGTCGAGAAATCTCCCTGAGGACCGGTAAAATTACAATTTAGGCGTTTTCGCTGTCTCCGAGGCGATCCTACCGAGCTTCGGGAGAAACGCCCACCAAGCCCCCTCGGGGTTACGCCGTCGCCACCACGCGCATCATCTCCTGGATCGACGTCTCTCCGTTGAGCACAACTTCCCGGGCCGAGGCCTGGAGCGAACGCATGCCATCTTCCTGTTCCGCGTGCTCTCGGATCGCCCCCTCGTCGACGACGCCCTCGGCCTCCACAATCATGTGGCGAATCGGCTGGGTCAGGTACAAGGCCTCCGCAATGGCGCGGCGACCATCGTAGCCGGTGCCGCCGCACTGACTGCAGCCCGACCCGTCGCTCGCTTTGTAGATCGTGCCGGTTTCCACCTCTTCTTCCGAGAAGCCGAGCTGTTCGAGCTTGAGCGGATCCGGAGTTCGCACCCGTTCCTTGCAGTTCGGACAGAGCGTCCGAATCAGGCGCTGGGCCACCACCAGATTAATGGCGTAGGCCAGAAGGAAGGGCTCGATGTCCATCTTGTAAAGCCGGCTGACGGCGCTCGGGGCGTCGTTGGTGTGGAGCGTCGAGAAGGTGAGATGCCCCGTGTTGGCGAGCTTGATGGCAAGCTCGGCGGTCTCCTTGTCCCGCATCTCCCCCACCATCACGGTGTCGGGGTCGTGCCGCAGGATGGAGCGGAGTGCATCCTTCAGCTGCAGCTTGTCGCTGAGCTTGATCTGACGCGCCCCCTCGATGATGTACTCCACCGGGTCCTCAATCGTGAGCACGTTCTCGCCGGGTCCGATCACGCGGTGCAGCGCCGCCACGAGCGTCGTGCTCTTCCCCGAGCCGGTGGGCCCGGTCAGGATGACCATGCCGTTGGGCTGGTTGATGGCCGTCTCGAACCGGTCGAGCGCCCGCGGTCCCAGGCCCAGCTTGTCGAGGTCCGTGATGACTTTCCGGTCGTCGAGGACCCGAATGACGACACTTTCCGAGTCGATGTCCTGATTCGAGCTGGCGATGGGCATAATCGAGACCCGATACCGGATCCGAGTCCCATCGACGTCGCGCTGGATGAAGCCGTCCTGGGCAGCGTCGCTCTCGAAGCGGTCGACGTTCATCGAGTTGTCCTTGATCACCGAGAGCAGGGCCTCCGGGTGCACGCGGTCCTCGGTGTGCCAGTGGTTCAGGCGACCGTCCATCCGGAAGTGAGTCTCCACTTCCTTGTCGGGATTCGGGTAGATGTGGATGTCGGACGCTCCTTCCCGCACCGCCTCCACGAGAGTGGCCTCGAAGAGGTTGATGAGCGTGGAGCGGTTGATCTCCTCCTCCAGCTTTTCCTCGTCGACCAGATCCTCCTCGTCTTCCTCAAAGCTCTGGCCGAGATCGACGGCCGACTCCTCGTCGATTCGCTCCAGATACTCGTTGTCCTTCGGAAAAGCCTCCGACAGGAGCTCATTGACGGCTGAACGCGGCGCGTACTGGAGCTCAAACTGGTCGAGGTCGAGCGACCGGGCAATCCGGTGCACCTCCGGTCGCATCGGGTCGTGGGTGATGAGGACGACCTTGTTCTCTCCTCTCTCTCTCCGCTCAATGTGATGAGGCACGAGGCCTAGATCGAGAAGCTGGTTTTGCTGCTCCTCCGGAAACGCTTCGATCGTCGACTGGACAAAGTCGAGGTCCGGACTCTGCTCCTCGAGATCGGCTACTGCAAACGCGTAGATGCGGGCGGCACGCTCGTAGACAGCGTCCTCATCTACGCCCTCCCCCTCCGCCAGGACCCGCCAGAGCGCCCGCTCGGCGTCCTCGGTCTCCCGCTGTCGCTGGGCCGCTTCGACCTGCCCCAGCTCGACGACCCCTCGCCGCAACAACATCTCGACGACCCGGTCGTTCGTGCCCACCGACGCGTTGGAGGCCATGCGCGAAGCGGCCTCGTCGATGAGTTCGGGGTCGATCTGATCCTCGAGCTCCGAAAGAGGGTTGTCGGGGTCCGGGCCTCCATCTGCCGAAGGGGACTCTCCCATGTCGATCTGGAAACTGGAGAGCGACGAGTCGTCGTCGGTCGACTCCTGGCTCTCCTCCTGAACGGGGGACCCGTCCCCCAGGGCATCGTTGAATCCGTTCCCCTCGGGAGGTCCTTCCTCTTCCGAACTCGACGGAAACCCCTCTGAGCTCGCGTCCGTCATGGATGCAGCCACTCCGTCCTCCGGAGCAAAGGGGGGGATCGAGAAGCGGGGCGAGTCGATCGGACCGAGTTCCAGGCGCAGCGACCGCCCCTGCCCCGTCCGCCCCTGCTCCGTCGGCCCCGGGGGCGAACCGGCCTCTTCGGCGTTCCAGTCCGATCGTTCCTCCTCCGAATCGTTTGCGCCCGCGGAGGCGTCGAAACTGTGTCGGTCCGAAGGTCCACTCATCGTGGCAGAGGGATGTGACGAGAAAGCGCATACGGAGCGCGGTTTTCTCCAGAGCCCCTAAATTACATGCCCATCATGTCGGCCTGCGAGGGCTGGATGAAGGCCATCTCCGCCGAAAGGAGGGTCAGAAACAGAACGCCGAGAGCAATAATCACTGAAACACCCGTTTGAATGCTTTCAACCGCTGCGTCGAGACTCAGTTCGGTCTCCTGCTCATAGTAGTTGGCCATCTGCCGGGCACTTTCCTGCACACTTCCCGTCTCGGCCCCGCTCTTGAAGCGCGTGATGGCCATCGATGTGAAGACGCCGCTGGCTTTTAACGCCCGCACGAGGCTGGCCCCCTGTGCTGTCATCATGGGAATCGTCACGTTTCGAATGCGATACTCCATGTACTTGTTGCCGCAGGCTTCGGCGGCGATACGGATCACCCGCAAATTGTCCCCGGCCCCCGAGTACAGGATCGCAAAGACCCGACAGAAAATCTCAATGTTGATCTTATGGAGAAGCTTCCCGATCACCGGAAGCTTGATCATATACTTGTGAAGGTAAAACTTGCCCTGCGGCGTTCGCGCCCAAATTACGAAGCCTACAATGGGGACGACGATGCCGATCAGAGCCCACAGGCCATACTTGTTGAGCCAGTCGGCCATACTCAGCGAAAAGCTCGTCAGTGGGGGCATCGTTACGTCCATCCCCTCAAACAGTCCCGCCGTGGCGGGCACGATGTACCAGATGTACCAGATCATGGCCCCGATCATACCGACCGTAGTGATGGCCGGCATGATCATGGCGCTGCGCACCCGCGAGCTGAACTCGTCTTTCCGCTCCAGGAAGCGGGCCGTGGCCTCGTAGATCTCGGCCATATTTCCGCTCTTGGAAGCAATCCCCAGCATGTAGGCGGTGAATTTGCCAAGCTTGTCCCGGTGTTTGTTGAACGCCTTCTCGGCGTCCATTCCGCTCTTCAGGTCCGAGTTCAGGTCCCGAATGACCTGCTGGAGGCTCTTCGAGGACACGTCGTTCACCAGCAGCTCCAGCACCTCGTCGAACGGCAGGTTCTCACGCAGCAGGTTGGCCGCGAGCCGGACGAACATGATGAGGTCGTCCTGCGGGGGCGTAAACTCGAAGTCGAACCACTTCTTCTGGACCTTGATGACCTCCAGGCCCATGTTCTGGAGCGCCTCCTCCACCTCCTGGGCCGTAAAGGCCTTCTGCTCGCCCTTTTTTACCGTCCCGTTCGGGTGACGCACCTTGTAGAGAAACGTGCGCCGCTTCTTCAGGTCCGACGGTTTGAAGCCGTGCTCCTCGGACAGCTCCTCGACCTTCGCCTTCGCCTTGCTTTTCGAGGACGCCATGACGGTGCCCTGTACGGATTGCCCGCCGGGGGCGACGCCCTGAAATCGATACTCGCGAGCCATGAGTTGAGATGAGGTTCATGTACTGATTAGTCGAAGCGCCAAGCTGCCGATCTGCAGACAAGTTGTCAGCACGACTGCCTTTTCTAAGACAGCGCAGGGATCATGCCGAACCGTCACATGAAAGGTTTCTCCGGATGCGTCGCACCACGATTCGACCCGTGGCGGACCGAAACAGCGCCCGGGTCAACTCCCACCGCAAACGGAAAGCAGTGTTCTCTCCCAAGAAACGCTCCGTGGCAGAGCTACGGGGCGAAATTACGTTCCGTAACCGGAAGCCGAATTGCCTAACGTCAAAGGTTGGTCCCGAACTACACTCGTCAAAACCGCCCGACGCGGTGGAGTGCATGCCTATGGCACCGGCCATCTGTCCTCAGTGACCAATGTTCTACTGCGCGACCCCCACTGAAGGTCGTCGGCGTCGGTCCCTGTGAAGCGGGCACAGACACTCACGCTATGTTCACTGCTGTGCGCGTTGACGGTGTTAATGGGATCGTTATTATAACAGGGATTTTTATCTTCGTCGTAGGCGTCAGGCAACGAATTGTGCCCACTGAGGCTACAGGTGGCCACCTCGACCACACAGTCTTTCCCCCTACTTGTAGCGTAGACGACAACTTGCTAACGCTAACCTCGAGATCCGAGTCGAGTCCCCAACCCCCGCAGTGGTGTTCTCTTAGCGCAGGAGGTCGCCCCGTCAGGCGTACCTGAATGCCCGCCGCAACATTGGAGGCCCGCGGAGTCACGTGGTTGATAGTCGACTGGCGCTTACACTCAGAGTGGGCCCGAATGCCCGCGAGGGCAGTCAATGCAATAATGATCGTCACAAGGAGAGGAAGGAGGAGCTGCTGCTGTACCACGGGTTATCGGGGCGACAACGAGTACAAGGCAGATTCAAGTTCTTTCTTGTGAAATTGTAGAATACTTTCCTGCCCAACACGTGAATCCAGTCTTTACAGAAGTCGCGTAGAAAGCGAAGCAGGTTGGTGCCCATTCCCTCTCAATGCCAACAAGAATGTGTTCATCCATCCAGCGATTCCTCTTTGCTGAATTTAGATCGGTCAACACTTGGTTGCTCTCCTGCGATGAAAGCCTTTGGGGCGACTTCTCGGCATCGTAGACAACATGTGCAGCCGTTCCCCTTATCAAATCAGTAAATCGTTGACCTCTCGGTCGTTCCTACGCTCAGCGCGACTTGTACTGGACGGAAAGCCTCGCTTTTCTGGTCTCTAAAGGCCAAAACATGCGTCTACCTCAGCCTCTTTCAGCCTTGGACGTTTTAGGCACATCACGTTGCCTTCTGCTGGGGGTTGCTTGCGTTGCGACTCGGTTTATTCGGGGACTTTCGCCCTCAAAACTACAATTGTGCATGTCACACACAACGACAGGGGCAGCCCCACGGCTGGGTGCTGCCCCTGTCCTCCTCACTCAGAAAATAGGATTTCAGTGAGAGGGCTCTAGTTGACCACAGGCTTCACCTGCACTCCCGAAGTTCCTGTCTGGAATGTTGCGTTGAACTCGAGGTTGCTATAGTCCCCCGCTCCCTTACAATTAATCGTCACTTTGAAATTACTGCTACCGCCACCTCCGGACACGCTACTTACAGAGCAAGTCCCGTCACCTGCTCCCGGAACGGTAGCTCCTCCATCAATCCCTAACTTGCTTGCAACCTCACTTTTGGAAGTGCTAGTTGTATCCAATCCTCCGAACTGCGCTGGCTTTGCGACAAGTCCTTTCACATCCGCCGCCAACGACGTACCCTTTTGGGTAAGAGCGTCTGCGGCAGCCTGCTGCCGGTTCTCATCGAAGGCTTGGATTCCTGCCACCGTGGCAAGTCCAACGATCACAGTACTCAAAACGAGAAGTAAAAGCTGCTGCTGTCCCATAGTTACCTATCTATCTATTAAAGTTATTGCGTCGGTTAAGCAATTTTCTGATCGAAATACAATGCTAAAGTGCACTACTGTAGTGCACTACTGTTGACGACGACCTGCGGGTCAGAATCCCGCCTGTACACACCATAAAAGCTGGTACTACTACCGTCTACCGTTCCGGTACACTTAATTTCGATCTTACTTGACTTAACTTTATTCACGGTGCAACTTCCATCGGCGGCAGGAACGCTAACTCCTGTTGAATTATCCGAAATACCTATCAGAGCTGCGACAGTCTTTTTCTTGTTGCTGTTGGACACTTTCGTGAAATCGTCTGGAAGCCCACCTGTTGCCTGAGGTTTTTCATCCAGGCCTTTGATATCAGCGGCGAGCTGCGCTGCCTTCTGTGTGAGGGCATCCGAAGCGGCTTGGGCTCTATTCTCATCAAAAGCCTGAATGCCCGCCACTGTCGCGAGGCCGACGATCACGGTACTCAAAACGAGAAGTAAAAGCTGCTGCTGTCCCATGGGTTAAAAGTGTGAGTAATTCAAAAGGAATAATCGGTCGCGGAACGCGCGCCGCGGAGACCGTCCTCCGCACAGCCGAAGGCCCATCTCCGCGGCCGCGCAAGCCAATCTTCGCATGTGCACTGAGGTAGTGCAACAGGAATCGTGCCAAGGTCAACATGCGAATCTATGCACGTTTTGGAACCATGAAATAGACGCCAGGTTTCGGTGCTTTGGGGATTTTATCGCGCGTAGAACGCGGATATCGCCGCCTGATCGCCCCGTTTCTACACGAGCAGTGCACTGTTGCCCGGTACAATTTGTAACCTTTGTGGTAGCAAGTTCTCTTCCTCTCGGGACGGGGGGCGAGGGCCTCCCTGCAATGAGCTGGGGACTTCTCGGGACGGCGCGCACCGGGTCGTCGCAATTCGTTCCCTCCGTCCTCCCATTGATCGGAGGGACGCTGAAAGCCGCGCCGAGTGGGCCGGGCGATAGGAGACGGGTGAACAGGAGGCACGCAGAGGCGTGAAGACGACGCACCGTCCCCCGGTCCCCGGCACCGGATACGCGGTTCCTTCGCCCCGTCGAACCCCTACAGCGATGCCCCTGTTTATTTCATGAATCTGACCGTACACCTTTCCGCTTGCCTCATGCCACTCCCTGACGAGGATCTCGAGCGATACCGGCAGACCCTCCGTCGACGCAACGCGGCGGATCGCGAGCAGCAGACGCATGCTCGTCGGCAGGCCCACAACGACGCACAGCGGGCGGCAACGCTCCTGAAAACCGACTTCGGCGCCGATCGGGTGGTCCTCTTCGGCTCGGTGGTCCGGGACGAACGCCTGAGTCCCCACTCCGACCTCGACCTTGCCATCGCGGGAGTGTCCGGGATAGACTACTACCGAGCCGTGGCCCGTGTGCAATCCGTCTCCGAAGAGCGGTCCGTCGACCTGGTCCGCCTGGAGTCCTGCCGTCACTCGCTCCGTCAGCGCATCGATGAGTCCGGGATCGAACTATGACTGCTGCCTACCGCGCCGTTGCCGGTCGTATTCGCCAAGAACTCGATGACATCGAGGAAATCTGTGACCGGGCCGAAGCCATCTGGGGCCGATACCAGGAGTCCGGGGACGAGTACTACGTCGATGCTGCCGCGCTCAACGTTCACGATTTCTATGCGGGTCTGGAACGCATCTTCGAAACCATTGCCCGTCAGGTCGACGAGTCCGTACCCGAGGGCCCGCATTGGCACGAAGACCTTCTCGACCAGATGGGCAGTTCAATCCCGAGTACGCGTCCGGCCGTGTTGTCGAGGGACCTCCGTCGGCGTCTTGCAAACTACAGGGGCTTTCGCCACGTCGTTCGAAACGTGTACGCTGTTGATTTCGACCCTGAGCAACTGACCCCCCTCGTTCGTCGCCTTCCGGCCGTCCGCGACGATGTGACGCAGGAGCTGCGTGCATTCGCCACCACGCTTGAAGAAATCGCGCAGGAGACGAACGATTAAGTAGACCCGAAAAAGCACATTAAAGGCAGTCATTCTGAGCGACCGACGATCGAAGGGAGGAGGGAGTCGAAGAATCTCCTCGAAGACAGCGAAAATGCCTAAATTGTAATTTTACCGGTCCTCAGGGAGATTTCTCGACTCCGCTTCGCTCCGCTCGAAATGAC
>JBDGQN010000166.1:0-6169 GCA_042219055.1 Salinibacter sp.
ATCAAGTACAACCTGCGGCGGATCTCTCATGGTGGTACTATATGCGATACCACCACGAAAGTCAAGTTGTCCCGACCGAGAGCTGTATAACGGTGAAAGCTCACCTGCGGAAAGCAAAATCTCCTCCCGAAATGAGCGAATGACATCTCCATTGCACAGGCCTGGCGAGACGATTTCCGCTTTTCTTCAGGTGAAGCGGGTGTTATGATGCGATGTTCGAGACGCTTCCCCGCCCCTGAGATTATAAATCGCACGGATGACTATGGCGCTGAATCCCAGTCCAGCCAGAGCAATTGCCCCTTCTTGGTGCAAGGGAGGTCTGCTTGATGGTCCCCAGGCAACAGGCTACGTTTCGAGGCGTGCATCGCCGGACCATTTCCTGTCTCTCAGCATGTCCCAGCTCGAATACCTCGTTGCCCTCATTTCTATCATCGTGGGCCTGGGGTTGGCCGATCTCGTCCAGAGCCTCCGCGAACTCGTGCGCCCCGACCGGGCGGTGCGCTGGCATTGGTTGCCCCTCCTCTGGGCGGCAGTGATCTTTCTGATCATTCTCCAACTCTGGTGGACCTCGTTCGACGTGTTGCAGGCGGAGCCGTTCGGACGAGTCCTGGTCTTTCTCCCGTACCTGCTGATGTTTCTGGTGCTGTACCTGACGTGCTCGTTTGCGCTGCCGGACGCCAACTGGGAGTCGTCCCCCTCCGCGTCGGAGAAGACCACGCTGGATCTGAAGGTCTTCTACTTTTCGTTGGCTCGCCGCCGGTGGTTCTTTGGGGCGTTGATCACTCTGACGGTTCTGAGCCAGATCATCAACATTTCCGCCCCCGCTCTTGTGGACAAGGCCTCCTCAAGCGTGACGGGACGACTCCCGACGGTCGGCTTTAACGTCCTGATTGCGGCCCTGCTCTACGGGCTGATTGCGAGCGATCGGGAGTGGCTACACGCCCTCGTCGCCCTGCTTGTCTTCGGGGCCGTCGTGTTCAGTCTTGCCATCAAAATGTCTCCGATCGGATAGGACCGTTCCCGACACAATTCGTCGGGGCCGGTGCATTCTTCCCGACCCCGTGGCTTGAGGGGGAAACGCCCAAGGGGGGCCACAGTACAGCCCTTCGGGAGTCAAAGTTGCTCGTCAATCTCCCTCCCAAGTCTCCTCAATCCGATGGATGAAGACGAGCCCCAGCGCGACGCCAGTGACCACGAAACGATCTACAAGGTCGTCGGGGGGGGCTGGGAAAACGGCAATCATCTATGAGCACCCGATCACGGAGGTGACGCCGACGGAGGTTCACGTCGACCAGCAGCCCGGCAGCGGACGCGTTTTAGGGTTTTACAAAACTCGGAAGGGGGCGTATGTGATAGATCGGGAGGAGTTAGAAGAGGAAGGCTATTTTCGCGCGGAGTACGGCCCCACGCGGACCAGCTTCTACCTAAACCGGGAGGACATAGACGTCCAAGTTGAGAGGCCTCCAGGAGTGGACGACGAGGAAGACTCGGCCGAACCGGAACTCCGTCCCGTCCCGGTCGATGCTTTGCAGGTCGAGGTCGCCGACCATTTCAGGCGCATTGTCTCCAACCTCCAACCCCGCTACGAGGAGAGGATTTCCGAACGGCTTCTGCTCGACATTGCACTTCGCCAAACACTGGTGGATTTCCAGGTACACGGCAAAGACAGCCCTCTCGTGCAGCAGATTGACGCTCTTTCGATCATGGCAGGGCAGAGTACACCCGGTGCAGAACCGGACCTTCGGCCTATGCCGGTCGACCGCCTGCAAGCCGATGTGGTTGAGTACCTGGAAAAAGCCCTCGCGACCTTGAGGACCCGTTACGAGAAGGAGTTTTCCGAGAGGCGCTTCTTCGAAGTAGCGCTCCGACAGATGTTTGTGGACCTTCGAACCCACAGGCATGAGGCGACAGTCGTCCAGTGGCTCGACGTCCTTCTGCGATCATGAAGGGCAAAGTTCGTTGCTCACGCTCGAATCGGGGCGTTCCTTCAGCGCCGCTTTGCCGAGCGTTCAGCGAAGCCGACGCCGACAGTTTTCCGTCTGTTGGCGTTGGGCTTTGTGCTTTCCGCGGTTCGGCACACGGTGGCGAACTACCTGTTGCAGTCCCGAGCAATTCCTCTGAGGCAGAGTCATTTCGAGCACAGCTCGGAGACTACTCGGTCGCACCCCAGGAGTATTCGGTCACGTTGTTCCCAGCACTCCGCTCCCAGCGCAGTCGAGAACTCTCCCCGAATCCACCGAAGTCGACAGCAGGAGAGCAATCTCTCCGGGACAATGTTCTTCTGTCAGATCCGGAGAACTTTTGTCCCTAGAGATCGCGTTGAGGCTACACTGTGGCGACCCGGCATGTGTCTGGGTCGCCACCACACGCGATTTTACACGTTTCTCGGCGGACCGGGCCACCCGAGATCCCGGCGAGTCTGCTCTGGCTCGGTGCCGTGCAGATCTGTCGGCTCTATCACCACCGCTGGTCGATTGAGATCGTGTTTCGGGGGCTCTCTGGCCGGTTGCGGTTGGGCCACTTCATCCGTCGGGATCCGCGGGGCGTCACCCGCCAGATTGTGATGGCCCTGATCGTCTGGGGACTTCTGGCCTCTACAATCGGGGCAACGCCGAGTTCGGTCCTCAAACGCTGATGCGCAAGGTGCGCCGCGCGCAGGAGCAGGCCATCTTCGAATTTGGACGGCAATGTCAGAAGCACAGCGTCAGCCCGTTCGATTAACTTTGCACTGTTGGGACGTGGGGGAGTGGTCCCGCCGGACGGATAGGTCTCCCCGGTCCAGATCGCGAGGGGGCTTACCGCTGGAGGGGAGGGATTTCCCGACAAAGACGTACAGGTTGTACCCACACCGATTCGGAGGACAAGGGGGTACAGAACCCGCGGCTGCTTGTCGAAATTACACGAACGCCTACGCAGCTCTCTCCCAGATGCTTTCTCCAAGATTGCCGAAGGTTCATGGATCCCCTCGCGCAAGACGACATCGTTCACCTCGATCCCGAGCAGCCGTTTTGGGAACGCTTCTACATGGTCGCTCCGCTGATCGTGGTGGGCACCCAGAACGAGGACGACACGTACAACCTAGCCCCGAAGCACATGGCCGCGCCCATGGGGTGGGACAATTATTTCGGATTCGTCTGCACGCCGCGCCACAAGACGTACCGCAACGCCGTGCGCACGGGCGTCTTCACGGTGAGCTACCCGAAGCCGTCCCAGGTCGTGCTGGCCAGCCTCTCGGCCTCTCCTCGGACGGGGGCTCCCGAGGGGCCGCGGCACAAGCCGGCCCTCGACCAACTTCCCATGCTGGAGGCGGAGGAGGTGGATGGGGTGTTGCTCGAAGACGCGTACCTGTATCTGGAGTGCACGCTGGAGCAACACGTGGACGACCTCGGCGAAAACAGTCTCCTCATCGGGGCAGTCGAGGCGGTGCACGTGGAGAAAACGGCGCTTCGTGTCTCCGAGAAGGAGGACGACGCCGCGATCCGGGACACCCCGCTCTTGGCGTACCTCCCCCCCGACCGCTACGCCGCCATCGACGAGACGAATGCGTTTCCGTTTCCCGCCGGCTTTAAAAAGTAATGCTGATTTGAACAAAACGGTCCCGGGATCCGCGAATGACCGACGTTTCCGAATCGTCAAATTCCAAAGAGGCCGTTCCGGAGGCGGATTTGGCCCGATCCATCCGTGCCTATCTGGACACCCACCGGAACCAGATGCTCGCAGTGCTGGAGGCGCTGGTGCGGGCGGAGTCGCCGACCGACGTGCCCGAGGCGCAGGCTGACGTGCAGGACGCGCTGTCCCGACTTCTGGCGGCGCTGGGCTTTCGGGTTCAGTACCTGCCGGATGGGGACGAGAGCGGGGGCCACCTCTACGCCCGCCCCGAAGGGCGACTGCGAGGACGTCCCGTGCAGCTCCTCGTGGGCCACTCCGACACAGTCTGGCCCCTCGGTACGCTTCAAGAGATTCCCTTCGAGGTAGAGGACAACGTTGCGCGCGGCCCCGGCGTTTTTGACATGAAGGGCGGGCTGGTGCAGATGGTGTTCGCCCTCGCGGCGCTGCGGGCCGCCCCTGTGGAGCCGGCAGTGGTGCCGGTCGTGTTCGTCAACTCCGACGAGGAGCGCGGCAGTCCCACCTCGGAGCGACATCTCCGCCGGCTCGCCCGTTGCGCGCACCGCGCGTTTGTGCTGGAGCCGGCCCTCGGAGTCGACGGAAAGATCAAGACGGCGCGGAAGGGGGGCGGACGGTTTACGGTGCGGATTGAAGGCGAGAGCGCCCACGCCGGTCTCGACCCCGAGAGCGGATCGAGCGCCATCCTGGAGCTTTCGCACGTGGTGCAGTCGCTCCATGAGCTGAACGACCCGGAGGCCGGCATCTCCGTGAACGTAGGCACCATCGACGGGGGCACGCGCCCCAACGTGGTGGCCGACGCGGGCTCCGCCGAGGTGGACGTGCGCATCACGACCCACGAGCAGGCCCGACAGGTCGACGAGGCCATTCGAGGGCTGGAGGCGACGACCCCCGGCACCGCCCTCAGCATCGAGGGCGGCATTGGGCGCCCGCCGATGGAACCGACTCCGGCCTCGCGCCGACTCTGGGAGCAGGCCCGTCACGCCGGGACGCTTCTGGGGCTCGATCTCGACGAAGGGCGCTCCGGCGGCGTCTCCGACGGCAATCTCCTCAGTCAGCACGCCCCCACGCTCGACGGGCTCGGGCCGGTGGGGGATGGGGCCCACGCCCGCCATGAATTTTGCTACGTCGACAAGATGATGGAGCGGAGCGCACTGCTCGCCCTCCTGCTCGCCCAGCCGCCTCTGTCCGCCGACCCCGACGAGGTCCCTGAATCTGCACGGACGATGACGGCTTCGGACGGCGAATAGGGCACGGGTGTGCGCGTCTTGTTCTTGTCCAACGACCCTTCTTCCATTCCATGGTGGCGTCGCCCATCTACGACCGTTGCACGTTTGGCTCGCTCACCCGCATTACGGATCTCGACGCACGGCCCTTCCAGGTCGAGGCGCGCCCCCGATCGGAGTGGGCCACCGGCGATTACACGGTGGGCATTGTGACCGACACCTCGGGCTACCGACAGATCGAGCTCCCCAGCGGGCGCGATATGGAGGTGGCGGAGGGGGACGCCGTGGTTGGGGCCTTCGGCACGCGGCAGGCCACGCTGGAAATGACCGGGTCCTGGCGCGATATTGGCGACGATCAGGTCATGCATGCACTCACGCGGGCTGGACTCTTTGGACACGTTGAGTCGCGCTCGACCCTCGTTCAGAAGCCCCTCGAACTTCGGTACCATGGACACGTCCGGCGGGAGGGCAGCAACGTGACCATGAGGACGACCGTCCCCTCCGTCGAGGAGCAGCCGTTCGCCACGCCCACTGTGCTCTTCGCGGGCACGTCCATGTCCGCCGGCAAAACCACCGCCGCGCGCATCGTGACCCGCCGGCTGAAGCGGATGGGTCTTGATGTGCTGGGGGCCAAGGTGAGCGGAGCGGGCCGCTACCGCGACGTGCTCTCGATGCAAGATGCCGGGGCCGACTGGGGGCTCGACTTCGTCGACGCCGGCCTGCCGTCCACCGTCATTCCGGAAGACGAGTACCGCACCGCCATCCGCCATTTGCTCTCGCGCATGGCGCAGCCGCCCGCGGACGTGGCCGTCATCGAAATCGGCGCCTCGCCGCTGGAACCCTACAACGGGGCCGTAGCGGTGGAAGAGCTGCAGGAGGCCCTCGCCATGACGGTGCTCTGTGCGTCCGACCCCTACGCCGTGCTCGGGGTAGAGAGCGCCTTCGACATGCTGGCCCCCGATTTGGTAACCGGCATCGCCACCAACACCGCTGCGGGCATCGATCTCCTCCACCAGCTCACGGACCTGCCCGCCTTCAACATCCGCGACAACGAGACCCACGAGCGCCTCGACGCCCTTTTGCGCGACCGGCTTCCCCTCGCCGAAGCGGAACCGTCGTGATGCGACACGGATCGGGGCCGGTCCGTTCCCAACGAGTCACTCCTGTTGATTCAGCACCGTTCGCGCCTCGTTGAGCCGGTCCGCGGGCACCTTCACCTGCACGCCGCCCTCGGTGGCGTCGAACATGGGGGCGAGGCCGGACTGGTCCGCGTTGGCGAGCATGCAGGAGATGCCGGCATCTTCCAGCTGGGTCTTGGC
>JBDGQN010000167.1:0-14452 GCA_042219055.1 Salinibacter sp.
TCTGCACGAGATCCGCGAAGTCGCAGGCCATAGACAGTCCGCCAAACAGCTTCTTAACCTTCACCCTCGTATTCTTTCGAATCGACGATTGAATCCGGCGGGACCCACGTCCCGAAGCCATTCGGGACCCGGGGCGCCGGTGCGCAGCTGATCGACCGAGGCTGCGCTCATTCACCGCACTACTCACACCAACCCTCAAGACTATGAGTCTACAGTCTCTCCGCACCGGCGTGTCGGGACTCCTGGCCAACCAGACGCGCCTCGACGTCATCAGCAATAACATCTCAAACTCCAGCACCGTCGCCTTCAAGGAAGGGCGGGCCGCCTTCAGCGAGGTTCTCGGCCAGGAAATCCTGGGCCGCAGCTCCACGAAGGTGGGCCGGGGCGTGTCCGTTGCCTCCGTCGACCGCAACTTTTCACAGGGCTCGCTCGACCAGACGGGCATCAAGACGGACCTCGCCCTGAATGGCGACGGCTTCTTCATCGCCAGTCCGGAGAAGGGCGCCGGCAGCCAGCAGCGCCGGCTCACACGGGCCGGGGACTTCACCTTTAACCAGAACGGGGAGCTCGTCACGAACGGGGGCCTGAACGTAAAGGGGTGGACGGTCAACGATCAAGGCAAGGCGCAGACGGGACAGCTCAAGAACATCCAATTGGATCCCAATGCCCAGTCCAGCGCGAAATTTAGCAGTAAGGCTACGATCGGAGGCAATCTCGCGGCCGAAGCGACCGATGGCACGAAGACGTCCATCTCGACGGTGGTTTACGACGAGCAGGGAACCGCCCATGATGTCGTCGTTGAGTTCACGAAGGATGTCGACAACGGCACCCCAAACAACCCGAGCGACGACAACCCTGATCGTTGGGACTTCACGATTAAGTCCGCCGACGGGGAAGCCTTTCAGGACGGCGGAAATCCCTCAAATGATGTGAGGGCTGAGGGAACGATCACCTTTAACACCGACGGGTCCGTGGACCAGATCAGTACGACTGAAGGGAGTACCTATTCGGCGCAGCCGCCTGGAGGTAGTGCCGAAGGAGTGAAGCTCACCTGGAAGAATAACCTTGTGTCCGGCGGAAAAGGGATGAAACTGAGCATGCAAAACATCACCCAGTACAGCGGGTCGACCACCGCCAAGTTCCAGAGCCAGAACGGACACACCTCTGGGGAGCTCGCCGGGTTCAGTTTCACGAAGGAGGGGAAGCTACAGCTCAATTACACCAACGGCGAGCAAGAGCAGACGTACCAGCTCGCCATCGGCAACGTGAACAACCCGAATGGCCTGGAGCAACAGGGGGACAACTTCTACACCACCACCAGCGCATCGGGCGACCTGCAACTCGGGCGCGCGGGACGCGACCTGCAAACGTCCGTGGTCTCCGGCTCGCTTGAGTCCAGCAACGTAGACCTCGCGCAGGAATTCGCCGACCTGATCCAGGCGCAGCGTAGCTACCAGGCCTCGGCCCGGGTCGTGACGACGGCCGATCAGGTGCTGCAGGAGACCGTCCAGCTGAAGCGGTAACGCACTAAACGGTTGATCTCGCACTGGATCGGAGGGACAAACGCACGAGGGCTCCGTCCCCGCTGGGACGGGGTCCTCGGTATTGAGGCCCTCGATCAGTCAAGAGGCGCGACCAGTTGGGGAGCGAGAGGCGGTTAAGAAATGTTTGTGCGTGCCGATAACAAAAGTAGATTCCGGTTTTTGGCACGGTGCCATCGGAACTTCTACTGGGCTCGCAATCCGATTCTCCAGGTGCCTTCCAAAAGCGTTGAAAATGCAGAGGCTTGTCCACGGAGGGCCTTTTGGCCGCCGTTTCGTAATAGGCCCGATGATAACGCCGCGGACTCCCCTGTGGAGAGCGGGGGGACGCCGGATCGCCGATAGCGGGCTGGGGGAGCCGGACGAGGACCACCGGAAAAGCGCTCCCCTTTCGGCGATGCAGAGGTCAGATACACCAGCTTGAACTCAACACGCTCGATTCTTCTTCACGCCCATTCGTCCATAGTTCTATGAGAGACCACGAGTCTCAGCAAGAAGATCTCCGCCAGTTCGTCAGCTTCGTCGTGGCCGGGGAGGAGTTTGGGGTAAACATCCTCACGGTGCAGGAGATCATCCGCCCCACCGACATTACACGGGTGCCCCACGCCCCCGATTTCGTAGAGGGGGTCATCAACCTCCGGGGACGCATCCTCCCTGTCATTGCGTTGCGAACCCGTTTCGGGTTTCCGGACCGGGAGCAGGGCGATGACACGCGAATCGTCGTCGTCGAGATTGGCGAACAGACCGTAGGCTTTATGGCCGATTCTGTGCAGGAGGTGCTTCGCGTGGACGTTACGTCCATCGAGCCGGCCCCGGAACTGGCCGTTGGGATCGATGCGGGGTATCTGCGAGGCGTGGCCAAACTCGATGAACGACTGCTCATCTTGCTGGACCTGGAGAATCTCCTTTCGAAGTCCGAAGAGGAGGCCCTCGAGGGACTGGACGAGGACCAGTCCGAGGCGACCGCTCCTGCACAGGGCGCAGTGGCGTAACTATTTTCTCCGACGCCCCCAATCATAGGCACCGGTCCTCATGGAATCGGGTGCATTGGAGGCAACGCTCGACACGCATGCCTTCAACCAACTACGCTCCATTATCCAAGAACGGGCGGGGATTCAGTTTCCCGATGAGAAGCAATACCTGCTTGAAAGCCGCGTGCGTCCTCGTCTCGTCGCGTGTGGGGTGGATTCATTCGAAGAATACGTGCGCTACCTAAAACAAGAGCAGGATTCGGAAGAGATCACACGCCTTATCAATGCGGTGACCATCAACGAAACCTCCTTTTTCCGCCATTCGGTCCAGTTTGAGGCACTCGGTGACGTGCTGCTGCCGGAGCTCATTGAGCAGCGTCGGGAGCAGGGGCAAAACAGCGTGCGCCTGTGGAGCGCGGCCTGCTCGGCTGGGGACGAGGCCTACTCGCTGGCCATTCTGATTCGCGAACGCATGAAGCCGCGCTACCCGCACATGGACTTTCAAATTGTTGGGACGGACATCAATACGAAGGTCCTGGAGGAGGCCCGAACGGGGGAGTACCGGAAACGGGCCATCCGCAACGTCCCCACGGCGTACCTGCACAAATACTTCCGTCGAACGGACAACACGTTCGTTCTGGAATCGTCCATCCGGGAGATGGTCACCTTCAAGGCACTCAATCTCACCGACGCGCAGGCGATGCGGCGCATGCGGGATTTTGACGTCATCATGTGTGCCAACGTGCTCATCTATTTGGATCAGCAACGAAAAGAACAGGTGCTCCACTCCCTGCGTCGCTCCCTGCGCCCCGGCGGCTACCTGTTCGTCGGCGGCTCGGAAGCCCTTGGTGACTCGGCAGCCCGGTTCGAGTCCGTGCAGGAGAAGGGGGCGCAGGTCTACCGGCGGCCCCGGACGACCTCCTCCCCCTCAACCCGGTAGCGTTGTCCTGAACGCCACTACGTCTCGTCGTGCTTTTCTCACCAGAACTGCCTTAGCTATTATGAAATTCCTCATCGTTGACGACTCGCCGACCATGCTCCGCATCATCCGCAATGCCCTGAAGGAAATTGGGTACGAAGACATCGAGGAGGCGGAAGATGGACAGGATGCGATGGAAAAGCTTGAGGGGACGTCTCCGGATTTCGTCATCACGGACTGGAATATGCCCAAAATGAATGGGGTGGATCTGGCCAAAAATATTCGGAATCATCCCCAGTACGCACGGCTCCCGATTCTTATGATCACGACGCGCGGAATGAAGGAAGACGTGAAAACCGCCATGAAGGCGGAGGTCAACAACTACATCGTAAAGCCCTTCGAGCCCGAAGTGCTGGACGAGAAGATCGACCACTGTCTTGAGGCCGTGTCGTGACGCGTTTGCCTCGACATTGGCTCTCGACCCGACGAAGGAGAACTCGCTGCTCCGATCCATAGAGGCGAGCAATGAGCTACCCCTTTTTCATCTGCTTCTTTTTTCTATACATTCATCCACATTAAAAACATGCCTGGTCAGTCGTCCAAACAAGTCCAAGAGTTTCTCGACAAACTGGAAGAGATTCGGGCTGTCTTTGTCCTCGGCCGCCGGTCGCTCCCGTTCCTGGAGGATGTCATGCAGTTTGTCGAGGACATTACTGTGTTGCTCGAAGAAGTAGACACGACCATCCAAAACCGTTCGGGGCACATGAGGCAGGCCACCGACCAGCTGAAAAGCGTGTCGGAGGCGACGGAGGTGGCCACGGATGAAATCCTCGATTACACCGACGAGGTCCTTGCGAAGCTCGACGTGCTCAAGTCGGGAATGGAGGCCTCGAAGGGACAGTTCGAGGAGGTCGCCGCCGCGGACGAACAGCTTCTCGCCCTCCTGCGCGAGGAGCTTGGGGAGGAGCACCAGGAGCTTCTGGAACGGGTGGAAGAGATCGAGGCCAAAAAGCGGACTCTCCGAAGCGACTGGACGGAGCAGGTGGAGGAATCGCAGAAGGCGCTCTCGGCCATTCGCCGGAAGATGAATCAAATTACCATGTCCCTGCAGGTGCAGGACATCACCGAGCAACAGCTCGAGAGCGTCGACCATCTCATTCAGACGGTGCGTCAGCGGATCAGTGCGCTCCTCGAAGACCTGGGGACGGGCGATGTAGGGGACAAAGACATCCCGTCCGGCGAACCGTCCAGCACGGCGACCTTCAACCAGGAGGCGCGTTACGACACCTCTTCGGATCGGCAGCAGAGGGCCGATGAGACCGTTGCCAACATGAGCGACGGCGCGTCCCCCTCGGGAGCCCCGTCCGAGTCGGGCGCGTCGACAGGAGGGAGTCCTGCGTCGGGAGACACGTCCGCGTCGCAGTCCGACATTGATGACATGTTTGGGAGCCAGAACTCATCGTCGCCGGGGCCGGACGGGGAGTCTGATGGCCAGGGCGGTGGAGAGATGGCGTCGCAGGAGGATATCGACGAACTTTTTCAGTAGGGCTTGCAGCCGGCGCGCCAGTTGCGGCCCCTTTCTCATCATCCGGCGCACAATCTACTTCCAGTCCCATGTCCGACCATCCGATACACGACGACAGCATGCAGGAGATCGTAGAGAGCTTCGTGGTGGAGGCCACGGAGATCTACGATGGCCTCGAAAGCGATCTTCTGCAACTCGAACAAACGCCCGACGACCAGGAGTTGGTCGATGAAATTTTTCGCGACGTTCACACGGTAAAGGGCACAGCAGGCTTTCTGAGCCTAGATCAGCTGAGCACCCTCGCGCATCGGTTCGAGGAGGTGCTCGACGACATGCGGGATGGGGAGGTGGATTTCGAGCCTGCCATGACCGATGTCATGCTGTGTGCCTTCGATCACATGAAGGTGCTCACCCAGCAGGTGATCGATCGGGATCTGCAGCAACTGGAGCTGGAGGAACTCATTGAGGCACTGGAGTCAATCTCGGAGGGCACATTCGACGCCGACGAGATTTCGCTTCCGGACGCCGACGCGGCTCCTGTGACGGGCTCTTCTACTGCCGAGGGGACGGGAGACGACGAAGAGACGGAGCACGACCCGGAAGCGCCCTCTTCCACGGCGGAGGAGACCGACTCGGAAGCAGCGGAAGACGACGAGTCGGGGGCGGACGGCGACACGGACGAGACGGAGAACGAGGCAGACGCCTCGGCATCGTCGACGTCAGCGAGCGGAAGCAGTAATGGATCGGGCGCAGGGGGGCAAGCTCCGGATACCATTCGCGTGGACGTAAGCCGGCTGAATCAGCTCATGGATCTGGTCGGCGAGCTCGTTCTTGGACGCAACCGCCTTCTTCAGTTGATTTCCGACGCAAATGTGGATCGGGTCTCCACCTCGCGCACCGGCGATGCGGAGATCGACGGTCTCGGGAATTTGGTCAGCGATCTTGAAGAGGCGAGCGACAAAATTGACTTCACCACGAGCGAGCTGCAAAGTGCGATCATGCGCACCCGCATGGTCCAGGTTGGACAGGTGTTCGGGAAGTTTCCGCGGGTCGTTCGCGACCTCTCGCGCGAGTTCGATAAGAAGATCAATCTGGTCGTAGAGGGCGAAGACACAGAGCTGGACAAGTCTCTCGTCGAGGAGATTGACGATCCCCTCCTGCATCTGGTCCGAAACGCAGTGGACCACGGCATCGAGTCCCCTGAAGAGCGCGAGGCGAAGGGGAAGGACCCGCATGGGGAGATTCGCCTCTCCGCCGCCCACGCTGGGAATCACATCGTGATCGAGGTGGAAGACGACGGGGCGGGCCTCGATCCGGAGGTGCTACGCGAGAAGGCCGTGGATCGGGGCGTGCTCACGGAAGCAGAGGCCGAGGATCTCACGGATGCGGAGGCCCAACAGCTCATTTTCCGGCCGGGCTTCACGACCACCGAGGAAACGAGCCAAGTCTCGGGGCGCGGGGTCGGAATGGATGTCGTGAAGACCAACCTGTCGGAGCTCAACGGGACGATCGATATTGACTCGACGCCCGGCGAGGGTACGCGCTTTCAGCTCAAGTTGCCCCTCACGCTCGCCATTCTCGAGAGCATGCTCGTACGGAGCGGGGCGGAAACCTTCGCCATTCCCCTTTACGCCGTCTCCGAAGTGGTACGACTCGATTCAGACATGGTCGAGTCCATTCAGGGAGGCGAGGTGATCCACCATCGCGACCGCGTGGTGCCGATTATTCGGCTCGATGAGGCCCTCGACGTGCAGGTTCCGAATGCTGGAGGCAAGCGGATGGAACGAGGAGACGGTACCGAAGAGAAGTACGCAGTGACCGTGAATGTAGCCCATCGCCGGGTGGCCCTGGTCGTGGACGAGCCCATCGCGCAAGAAGAGGTTGTGATCAAGTCGCTGGGCGACTACCTGAAGGGGATTCCCGGCATTGCAGGATCCACCATCATGGGGAACGGGCAAGTTATCATGGTTCTCGACGTGGGGGAGCTCATTCAGATTGAAGAGCCGGGCGGAACCTTGGGGGGAGAGAATGGGACCCACACAGACTTGACCGCGGACTCCTCCCCCGCCGAGGCGAGGTCGTGAGCCCTCGTTTGGACGCCACAGCCCCTCCACCCGCCAATTGTTCATTGCTTCATGATTCGAACGCTCGTCGTCGACGATTCCTCGTTCATGCGGACGGCCCTGTCGAAGATGCTCGACCAGGCCTCCGGGATCACCGTCGTGGACACGGCCACTGATGGGGAGGAAGGAGTTGAGAAGGCGTGCGAGTTGACGCCAGACGTGGTGACGATGGACGTGGAGATGCCGAAGATGGATGGCATCACGGCCGTCCGGCACATTATGGACCGGGCCCCCTGTCCCATTCTCATGATCAGTTCGAAGACGGAGGACGGAGCAGAGACGACCATTGAGGCCATGCAGGCGGGAGCGGCGGACTTTCTGCCGAAGGGGCACGCAAGCTCGACCCTGCAGATTCGGGAGGTAGAGGACGAACTCGTTGAGAAGGTACGAGCCCTGTCGCAGTCCCGCTCGCGGCTCTTTGACGGAGAGTTGCGATCGGAGGCAGCGACGAACTCGGCAGACTCGTCCCAATCACAATCGACGTCCTCGGCCGCCTCCGCGGAGTCCTCCACAGACGAACAGATTCGCGTCGATCCGTCTTTGAAATTGATCGTCATTGGGGTGTCTACCGGAGGCCCACTGGCACTGCAGCACGTCCTCCCCGAGCTGCCCGCGGGGCTGCCGGTGCCTGTGGCCGTGACCCAGCACATGCCGCCCCAGTTTACGAACTCGCTGGCGGATCGGCTCGATACCCAAAGTGCGATCGACGTCCGGGAAGCCACCGACGGAATGGTCGTAGAGGCGGGACAGGCGATCGTCGCCGCGGGGGGACACCATCTAACCTTCGACCGGCGCGGCGATCGCCTCGTGGTGCATACGCCCACGCATCCAGAGGATTCCTCCCACCGTCCGTCGGTCGACGTGATGTTCAGGTCGGCCTGTGACGTGTTCGGGGGCGACGTGTTGGCCCTCATGATGACCGGTATGGGGAAGGATGGCCTCCGGGGCACGCGCTGCATCAAAAACGCAGGGGGCACGGTCCTTGCCCAGAACGAAGCGTCCTGTGTCGTCTACGGGATGCCTCGCGTCGTCGCGGAAGCGGGGCTGGCCGACGCTACTCTTCCGCTCAAGCAGCTTTCGGGGGCGATGGGGAAGGTGGTGGGGGCCCCCGCGCTTTCGTAGTTCTGCGGACATGCCGATCCGTCCCCGTGAAACGATTTCAGCAGATCACCCTAGCCGTTTTTCTCCTGGGAACCGTCGGGGCCGTCGCGACTGTCCACGGGCAATCGGCCCCCAAAGACTACGTGCGCCGCATGGCACAGCGCACGGCGCCCAAGGCACCGGCCGTGTCGACACGGAAGCGACTCCAGCGATACGAGTCCTACATCCGGTATTTTTCAGGGCTCGTGTACACCCGCGCCGGCGTCACCGTCAACGCCAACTTCGTGCGGGCCCTCATCGCGGCCGAGTCGGGAGCCCGTCCTCAAGCCGTGTCTGAAGATGGAGCCATCGGCCTCCTCCAAATTCGTCCCGAAACCGGACGGCGGGCGGCCCAGAAGCTCTACACCACCGGATACGACTTCCGCTATGTGCGCCGGAGGACCCTCCGCACCCTGACGGCCGAGGATTTGAAAGCGCCTGCGGTGAACATCCTCATCGGCTGCTATTTGCTCGACCGGTACAACGCGGCCTTCGGGGGCCATCTGGCGCGCACGGTGGGGGCGTGGAACGCGGGCCCAGACCGGGTTCGCCAGTATCAGGGAACGCCGCCCTACGAGGAAACGCTGGGGCTCATCGCCCGCGTGAACGCATTCTATCTGTTCTTCCGGCGCCGCTGACTAGCCTCCGGCATCCGCCCTTCACACCCCCCCCAGGCCTCTCACTTCCAATTGGGGCGTCTTCTGTATTTCGGCTCTGCCTCCCTTATCCGAGCGGTTCGCGGTCCTTTGGCAGATGGACGGTGAAGCATGAGCCCTCGTTCTTCTCCGTTTCGACCTCGATGCGTCCCCCCATGCACTCTACGGCCTGTTTCGTGACGGCAAGGCCCAGCCCTGCTCCTTCGTACTCCCGGCTCAGGCCCTCGGACTCTTGCTTGAAGGCCTTAAACATCTGCGGCCGGAACTGCTCGCTGATTCCAATGCCCGTGTCCTGAACCTCGAAGACAGCGCGGGCCCCCTCCTCCCGGACGTGAACGTGGACCTCTCCGCCCTCGGGGGTGAACTTGATCGCATTCTCCAGAAGATTCGCGGCCACGTGACTGACGAACTCCGTGTCCCAGAGGCCCATGATCGAAGAATCCCGGACGTGCGTCTCCAGGGTGATTGATTTTTCGGCCGCTCTCGGCCGCCATTCCTCGACCGTCGCCCCTACAATTCGGTCGAGGGCACCCTCCGCGTGGTCCAGGTCGCGGGTGCCGGCCTCCAGCTTCGAGAGCTGGAGGACCGAGTCAAACGTGCTCATGAGCCGCTGACTACTCTCGTACACCCGCTCGGCAAAATTGTCGTGCGGGGCCTCCAACTCCCCCTTCAGAATCTCTGAGAAGCCATTGATTGCCGTCAGGGGCGTGCGAATCTCGTGACTCATGTTTGC
This sequence comes from Salinibacter sp., assembly GCA_042219055.1. GTDB lineage: Bacteria > Bacteroidota > Rhodothermia > Rhodothermales > Salinibacteraceae > Salinibacter. The sequence continues at coordinate 9,609 of JBDGQN010000167.1, forward strand.
TAGCATGGCCGTCTTGAGTTCGGACGCGTTTTCGGCGTCCTCCTTTGCGGCACGTAGCTCCCGCTCCCGCTCAATCCGATCGAGTACGACCGCTGCGTAGGTGCTCAGGACCGCCACGAGCCGCAGATTGAAGGAGTTGAACTCGGCGCACTCCGTTTGTCCGATAACCACGACGCCGTGGTCTCCGATGGGAACGCCGGCCACACGCGTGAGAGAGGTGTGGGGTGCCCAGCGAGGGGCCTCCGCGCCGTCGACGACGACCGTCTCCTCGGTGCGCACGGCCCGGGCGGAGACACGATCCGCCGTCAGCGACGCCGGCTCGGGGGATAGACGTGTTTCGTCGTCAGTTACGGCCACATTCGTGAAGACAATGCGGTCGTCCTTCACGCCCCCGGTGGCGGTGACGGTATAGTCGAGCACCTCCTGGAGCACGGCATGGACTTGGTCGAACACGGCCTCGGGCTCCTCGGCAGTCAGGAGGCGGCTGGTAGCTTCATAGAGCGACTCGATCTTCTGGCGCCGTCCCCGAAGTCGCTGTTCGCGCTTGTTTCGCTCGGTGATGTCGGTATAGATGGCATACAGCTCGGCGGAGTCGGAGTCGGTCCCGTGGCCGGCGGCCTGAAGACGAAAGTCGCGGACCCCGTCGGCCGTTTTCCGCCGTACTTCAAACTGCTGCGTCTCCTCCTCCAGAACGTCGTGCTCGATCCGTTCGGCCTCGGCCTCGTCCCCCTCCGGCACCAAAAGATCGTTTACGTCTTTTCCTTCGGCCGCCGCGGCCCCGACGCCAAAGACCTCTTCAAACGCCTCGTTCACGTCGGTGATGAGCGTTCCCTCGGAAGCCAGTTCACAGTGTAGGACTGGGGTGGGGAGGCTCTCGAAGAGCGTGACGAACCGATTGCGTTCCTCCTGGGAGGCCTGCTCGGCTTCCTTGCGCTCCGTAATGTCGAGGAGCACGCCGTTGAAGACCACTTCATCAGCGTGCTGGTTCGGGGTAGAGGTTCCTAGCAGCCAGATCCGCTCCCCGGACGGATGATCGTAGGGAATCTCGTAGGACCACTGCTTCTGCTGCGTGAGGGCTTCGTCAATTGACGCCTCCAGCTCGTCCCGGTAGGGGGCGGGGACCCGTTCGAGGAAGGGGGTGAGGAAGTCCTCTGTGTCGGGATCAATCCCAAGAATCGGCTCAGCGTGCTTGCTGACAAAGTGTGTGCCCTGGGTGCCGTCGGGACGGGCATAGAACTGGTAGACGACCCCCGGGATGCTGTTGGTGAGGCCCCGGAGGCGGGCTTCCCGCTCGATCCGCTCGGTCACGTCCCGCCCCGTCGAGACGTAATGCGACACCTCGCCGGTTTCGTCCTGTACGGGGGTGATCGTCTGCTCGATCTTCACCACCGATCCGTCCTTCCGCTCGTCGGTGAACGTGCCCCGAAACGACTCTCCCCGATTGAGGGTTGCCCAAAGCTGTTCGTAGACCGCCTCCGGCGTTTCTCCGGACCGAAGCAGCCGCGGCGTGCGGCCCTTCAGTTCGCCCCGATCGTATCCAGTAATCGACTCGGCGGCCGGGTTTGCGTATTGAATCGTCCCGTCTGCGTCGGTCATGAAAATCATGTCCCCCGATTGGGCGACCGCTTGCTCGAAGGTGCGCAGGCGCTCGCGGATCTGCTTCTGCTGGGTGTCGTTGCGGAGGAGGACCACGAAGAACGTCCGCTCGGCCCGCTCGACGGCGGTGAGGGTGAGGGCCACCGGGACCTCGTCCCCAGCCTCGGTCGCGACGCGAATGGGCGTGCCGTCTGCGAAGCGACGGGTCGTGTTCGGCCCGGATCCGGTCTGCCGACGGGCCTCCTCGAAGAGCGTTTGGAAGCTGTCGGCGGTGTTGTCCGGATAGAACGACGACACGGGACGGTCCAGTAACTCCGGCACAGAAGGGCCGAGGAGCGAAGCCGCGGCCTCGTTGGCCTCGACAATTTCTAACGAGGGCGGCTCGACGACGAGCAGGGCCTCCGGCAGGGCGGCCAGAAGGTCATTGTAGTCGGCCCGGAGCCGGGCATTCTCCTCCTCGTGGGCCTTCTGCTCCGTCACATCGAGCACTTGGCCGGAAAATTGAGCTGGAGCCCCGTCTTTCCCCATCTGGGCGACTCCGCGTTCCTGCATGATACGCTCGTCGCCGCTGGGCGTGACCATTCGATACTCGAGATTGATTGGGACGCCCTCCTGGATGGCCTCTTCCTGCCGTGTCCGGAGCTGTCCCCGATCCTCGGGGTGGACGACCGCCATAAAGTCGTCGTAGCAGACCCCTGTTTCCGGGGCGTCCCCCTCCTCCCGTGGACGGTCTGGAACTGAGACCGCCTCCTCCCGGTCGGAGTGGGGAATGCCCGCTTGGGCGGAAGATTCCCATTGCGGGGTCGGGAAAACGGTCCACCGCGTTGAACCCGGCTGCTCGCCCTCGGTCTCGGAAAGGCCCTGCGGTCCATCGTACTCGACGGTGTATGCCCCGGACGCGACGATGCGGCGGTCTGTGTCCAGGCGCTCGACGGTGGGAAGGGGGGGCGGACCGCTCCGGCTCGTGCACCTGGAGCTGGGTCGCCTCGAGCTGAGTGCGCATGCGGCGCACCGCACGAGCGAGGACGCCGATTTCATCCCGTCGTTTCGGGACCGTCAAGCGTTGACCCGGGGCGCCCCCGGCGACGGCGACGGCTTCTCGTTTGAGTCGCGTGAGGGGGACGGCCACGTGCCGCCACACCGCGTACAGGAGCAGACCGCCAATGCCGAGAAGGACGAGCACAGCCCCGCCCCAAAAGCGAGCCAGTGCCTCGATCTGCTGCTGGTGGGACAGAAGGGAAGACTCCGCTGATACGGGGGAGCGAGCTCCGGATGGCGCGCGGCGCCGACGGGAGGGGGGGTTCGAGGAGGTGGAGGAGCGTTCTTCGGCCACCTGTTGAGACACACGCTCGGATGACGAGTCGGAGGTTGGCTGCGCGTGCTGACGCAGGAAAACCCAGGTTCCGACGGAGGGCGCGACGGCACAGAGGAAAAAGAAGAGGAAAACTGTGAGAAGCTTTGTTCGGACGCTGAGACTCCCGAAAAGGGTTTCTGGACGCAGGGCGCTTCCATCATTCATATCGAAAAGTCGTTGCACGGGGCTGTAGCGACAGCAGGGGGATCGTCCGGTTGCCCACTGGTGTGCACACGAGGGATTCAAGCGGTGCCTGTAGGGGGAGCGGTCGTTGTGAAACAATCAGAACAGAGGCAAGGGGAACTCCTCACAGGTCGTCAATCTGTTGCCGGTGGGAACGTTTGCTCCTTTCTACGTTGGCGTGCGAGGATTCATCGGGGGAGTCCCCGGCGAACATACACGACGCATGCCTGAATCCCGTTAAGGCACACAAGTGCCTCGACTATAGACATCGACGGCTACAGGGAGACTTTTAAACAGCCGAGGACGACGAGCTCCTCTCGACGACGAGGGGCGATGTGGAGAGGGAGAACGGGCGAGGAGAAACGAGTGTCGCCCCAGAGAACTAATGGGCGTGCTCCTCGATCTTGGACTTCAGTGTGAGTTGGATCTTCCCGAGGAGCTGAGAAATGCGGGCTGCGCTTAGGTCGAGCACCTCCCCAATCTCGCTGAGCGTGAGGTCTTCAGTGTAGTACAGCCCCAGGATGGTTTGCTGGCGTTCCGGGAGGGTCTCGATCAATTCCCTGAGATGCTTTTGCGTGGAGGCCTTTTCGAAACGCTCGAAGTCTTCTTCCGCGTCATCGCTGGGAAGAACGTCCAGCATCGTCTGGTCGTCTCCGTCGTCGTCGATGGGCTGGGAGAGGGAGAGAGAAAAGCGCCGCTGTGCGTCGCGGAGAAGCTCGTGGTAGGCGTCAATGGAAAGGCCCATGTAGTCGGCCACGTCTTCGTCCGACGGCTCCTCGCCCAGCATTTGTCGCAGGGTAGACAAGGCATCCTGCAAAGCGCCCATCTTCTTCCGCTTCCCGCGCGAGAGGACGTCGATTGAGCGCAGGTAGTCGATAATGTTGCCCCGGATGCGACGGTAGGCGTGGGTTGCAAAGCGCGCTTTGCCGGGATCGTAACTGTCGAGTGCTTCGAGAAGGCCGACGATGCCCACGTTTTCGAGATCCTCGTGCGCGGCGAGGAGGTGATCGGGGACGTTGATCTTACCGATGATTGAACGGACGAGGGGGAGGGCCGCCATTACGACCGCCTCGCGGTTTGCCTCGGTCGGCTCGTCGAGATATTCCTCCACTAAGGGTTGTAGGTCGCGGTCCATGGCAAGATGAGATCGGCACGCAGAAAATCATCGTGGGTCCTTATGCCATTTGGGGTTTAGACGCACTTTGGGTCTCGTCCGTTTCCGCCTCGGCATCTGTCGAGTCGGGCGAGGGCTCGGAGGAGTCGTCGGCGGGAGGGGAGCTGGGGGCTTGAGTGATGATGCGCCGGGCCGCCGCGTACCCAATCATCAGGGTGAGATAGGCCACGAGCCCCGATACGACAGAAGTAAGCAGGACGTGGTTCAGCGAGATCCCACTCCACATCTGTTGCAGGAAAATGACAATGCCGAACAGGCCGCTCACGTTGACGATGAGAGCGTGAGGGGACGAGTAAGATACATCCGAATCCATTGGGGAACGTGCGGTTGAATGGTGAGGGCCGTGGGCGAAGCGACTGGATTCGAGCCGTTTCGGGGTTCAGGGAGTGATACGTGCAGAGGGAGCGGCTGGACTGCACCGTGCCGGAGGAAAACAGGAGACTCCCGCCGATGAATCCCGACCGTGCACTCCGAGGCCCAGGTTATACCATCTGCGCCGAATCGTTGTACAGATTGTGAGCGGTCGGTGCGGTCAGC
>JBDGQN010000168.1:0-9470 GCA_042219055.1 Salinibacter sp.
GGGCCTCCTCCACTCGGTACTCCGGCTCCAGGTGGGAGCGAACCAGCGTGCAGATCACCGAGTTGTCGTCGATCACCAGTACCGTCGTCCGGTCCGCGTCGGCACGGGCGTCTTCGTCGGCGGGACCGTCCGCGCCGGACAAGGAGTCGGAACGGGAGGGAGCGTGACGGGCGGGCGCGCCCGGGCCGGGCAGAACCTCTTCCCCGGGAATCGGCCCCTCCTTCGTCGATCCCTTCCTCGTCGGCCCCCTCTCTGTGAGGTTCGGCGAGACAGTCGGACCCGGCGGGCTGGACCCGTCTTTCCGAACCGGGGTGCTCGCGAGGGCGCGCCGAGACAGCTCCAGGGCCCCCCGCTCGTCGGTCTCGTCTCGGAAGCGCGGAATCGTGTCGCCCCTCGTCTGGGGAATGGAGTCCGGGCGGGCCTCCTCACACGTCGACGGCTGGCGAGGTAGCCGCACGATGAACGCGCTTGTCTTATCGGCTCCGCCGCCGGTCTGGAGCTCTCCAGCGGTCTGGAGCTCTCCGCCAGTCCAGAGCTCGCCGCCGTGCAGATCGGCGAGCTGATCGGCGAGATAAAGGCCCACGTTCGCACTGACGTTTCCGGGCTTCTGGCGAACGTCCTCGTCCCGGGCCCAGTCGAAGGGCATGCCGTCCAGCCCGGCCTCGAGGTCCGATCCGCCATGCTCCAGTCGCAGTTCTACGTCGGACCCTTCGCCCGACTCTACCGGAGCCGGGTGCAGGGACACCCGAACCCGTCCCCCCTCCCCGGCCGCCCGGAAGGCGCTGGACAGGAGGTTCGCCAGCATCGTCTCCATCTTCTCCTCGTCGTAGGAGACCGTCGGGTCGTCGAGGCTCGACTCAAACCCGAGGCTCACCCCGCGCCGCTCGGCCAGGTCCTCAAAGGAGCGCAGGCTCCGGGACACAAAGGCCGGCAGGTTGTCCTCCGTCGCCGACAGCGTCATGCTGCCGGTCTCCAGCTCCGCCAGGTCCATCAGCTGTCCGGCAAGCCAGAGCACGCGGGTTCCGTTTTGCTGGGCGAGTCGGAGCTGGGTGCGCACCTCCTCGGAGAGCGAGCCGTGGCGGCCCTCCAGCAGGGCGTCGATGGGGCCGAGGGTCAGGGTAAGGGGGCGCCGGAAGGCGTGGCTGACCTCCTCGAGAAACGCGGACTTGGCCTCGCTTATCTCCTTGCGCTTCTCGGCCCGGTCGGTGGCGGCGTCGAGGGCCTCCTCCGCCTCTTCCTTCTCGGCACGAAGCGCCTCGACCCGGCCCGCGGCTTGCTCCCGCACGTGGCGGAGGCGGATCCAGTGCAGAAGGCCTACGGCGCCGGCCCCGATGCCCACCCCAAGCAGCACGGCCCACCCCGAAACGCTCAGGATCGGTGCGCTAGGGGCAGCCGCGGCGGGGGTGGGAAGTACAGTTAGAAGCAGGGCCATGAGGACCCCGGTCTTCCACGCTGCAGTGATCAGGAAGCCCTCCGAATGTTCTAGATACGTGTCGTTCTTGGAGGTAAATGACATGGGTGAAGAAGAAATTATTCGGAGGAGTGGAGACCCGCACCCGCAGGAGAGCCGGGTTGACCTCCGGAGGCAACCGGCGATCCCCCCGCGTTAGTGCCCATTCACGACGAGGTCCTGGGGCTGCCTCCCGAAAAATCCTTCGGCGATGCGGTCCAGCTTCGATCCGGCATGGACGACCTCGGGCAGCTCCAGCCTGGGCAGAGGAGACATGGCCTCTACAGTCTCCTCGAAGCGCTGCACGGCTCCCTGAGCCTCCTCGTCAGCATTGGCCTCGCCGGCCTCGGGCGCCGCTTGTCCGCAATCCCCGAGGGCCTTCCGAAACGCCGGGGCGAAGTATTCAAGGGACGCGTCTTCCGCATCTCCACGATTCCCGATGCCGTCTTCGCTGGCCTCGGCGACGTTTCGAGCGTCGGGGGCCGATACTGCACCGTCGCCCGCCCCGAGAGCTCGGTGGAACGCCGGAGCGAAATAGTCAAGCGAATCGGTCGCATCAGCCCCTTCCGCCCCGGCATTCTCCACGCTCGCAAGGGCCTCGGCCTTTTTCTCCTCCTCGTCCCCGCCGAGCACTCGCCGAAACGCGGGAGCGAAGTAGTTGAGCGAGTCGGTGGCCCCCGGACCGTCCTTCATTGATTCGTTATTCTGTAGCTCCGCGGCCGAGTCCACGTGCTCCGCCTGACGCAGCGCAGTACGGAAGGCCGCTACCACGTTCCCGACGCGGTCCTCGTCCTCAGCGATGTCCAGCGAGGAAGCCTCGTCCGAAGTCGCCGGGACCCCACCGGTGTGGTGCGCCCACCAGTCGGCCGAGGAGGCCTGATCTTGGGGGCCCCCGGACGCCTGCTCTGCCTTCAGAAAGCAAAGATGTTGAGGAAAGGACGCACGATCGCCGGTTTCCGAGTCGAGAGCGGAAGACGTGAAGTGCGGCATACTCATAGGCAGAAAGGTCGTCTGGATGGTCGTTCAGTTCAATCAGTGCGTGCCGCGGGGCACGGGCACACTTTCGTGCATCGTCTTGTCACAAGTACATGGAGAAAAACCCATGCCAGCCTCGGCGCTGCCCCCCTTCCCCACCGGTTCTCCATCCTTTCCGCGCCCATGGCGGACCTGAGCCCCCTGCAGCACGTCTGAGCGCTCGTCCTGCCGGTAGAAACGAAACGAGGTTACGTAACCCCCATGGAGCAGGCCCCGAGACTTGTGGTGGAGCGGGATTCGTTCGCCTTCTCCGTGCTCCCGAAAACGAGGCCCGCAGCGCCTTCCTAACGTCCCGAAAGGAACCGAGTATAGACCCGGGCTCAGTTTGCGACTTCGCCGGACTGCTCCGGCGGACAGGCTCTGAGGCGAGGAGATCTGCGTCGGAACCCAGCCCGGAAGCCCTTCCGGGACAAAATGTTGGGGCGGGGTCACCAGATTTTCACCCAAGCAACTTGGCAAGTCCGTTCTGGACCGCGACCCTTGTAATGGCACTACAGCGCCCGCTTGGGACCGCTTTTCCTTCCCGACGGGCCCGGGCCGCACAGCGGACCCGTCCCACCGTGTCGTTTCGCCCATCCGTACTCTCCGGCTCCTTCTGCTCTATGTCTCTCGACGAAATGACTGCGCGCGACAAGCTCGAATCGATTGCCCTCAATCTCTGGTGGACCTGGACCCCGGAAGCACAGTCCCTCTTCCGGCGCCTCAACCCCGAGGTGTATCGAGCCTCAGACAATAACCCGCGGGCCGCCCTCGCAACGGCCGACCAGGACGTGCTCGACGACCCGGCCTTCCAGGACGACGTCGATGCCGTGTACACTCAATACCGGAACTACATGGACCGGGCCCCGCAGGTGGAAGACGCCCCGGAGACGGCCTACTTTTGCATGGAGTACGGCCTTCACGAGAGCCTCTCGCTCTACTCGGGGGGGCTGGGAGTGCTCGCCGGCGATCACTCGAAGGCAGCGTCCGACCTCGGCCTCCCCTTCACGGGCATTGGGCTCTTTCTGCGCGAGGGCTACTTCCAGCAGTCCTTCGACGCCGATGGCTGGCAGGAGGCCACGTACCCGGTCCTCGACCCGGCCAAGCACCCCGTTTCGCTCGTCACGCAGAGCGGCGGCGACCCGCTGACCGTCCTGGTGCACGTAGGTACCCACGAGCTCCAGGTGCGCGCCTGGAAGGTGGCGCTGGGTCATACGGACCTGTACCTGCTCGACACCGACTTTGACGCCAACCCGGAAGAGTTTCGGCCCCTCACGCGGCGCCTCTACCAGGGCGGTGACCACGAGCGCATCCGTCAGGAGCTCGTCCTCGGCATCGGGGGCCTCCGTATGCTGCGTGCCCTCGGCGGGGAGCCGGACGTGTACCACGCCAATGAGGGCCACTGCGCTTTCCTGATGCTGGAGCTGCTCCGCGAGCGGCTGGAGGCAGGGGACGACCTGGAGTCGGCCGAGGACTGGGTGCGCGACCGGAGCGTCTTTACCACACACACGCCGGTCATGGCCGGCCACGACCACTTCGACCCCGATCTCTTCACAGAGGCGATGGTGGGCTTCCGGGACCAAATTCACCTCAGCAACCACGACCTGCTCAGTTACGGCCGGGTCCACCCGGACGACCACGAAGAGGCCTTCACGATGACGGTGCTCGGCCTCAAGCTGTCGCGGGCGGCCAACGGGGTGTCGAAGCTCAACGGCTACGTGGCCCGCCAGCAGTGGCAGGACCTCTACCCGGACCGCTCCCTCGACGAGGTGCCCATCGGCTCTATTACCAACGGGGTGCACCTGCCGACCTGGACCTCCGGCCCGGCCCGCGACTTCCTGGCCGACCACATCGACGTGGACCTCACCAAGTCCCAGGACCCGGACGACTGGGCCGGCCTGGCGACCCTGAGCGACGAGACGCTCTGGGACTACCGGTGTGCGCACCGGGAGCGCCTGCTCGACTACGTGACGGCCAAGGTGCAGGAGCAAAGCCTCCCGATGCAGCCCGACCTCGACCCCGAGGCGCTCACCATCGGCTTTGCGCGCCGCTTTGCCACCTACAAGCGTGCGCCGCTCATCTTTCGGGACCGGGAGCGCGCCCGCGCCCTCTTCGCCGACGACGACCGCCCGATTCAGCTTCTCTACGCGGGCAAAGCCCACCCGGCCGACGATGCCGGCAAGCGGTTCATCCAGCGCATCTACGAGATCAGCCAGATGGAGGGCTTCGAGGGAAAAGTCATTTTCCTGGAGGGCTACGACATGGAGATGGGCCGCATGCTCACCTCCGGCTGCGACGTGTGGCTCAACAATCCGCGTCGCCCCCTGGAGGCGTCCGGCACGAGCGGGCAGAAGGTGGCCGCCCACGGGGGGCTCAACCTGAGCGTGCTCGATGGCTGGTGGCCCGAGGGCTACGACGGAACGAACGGCTGGGCCATCGGCCCAGAGCCAACCGGCGACTACGGCACGGCCGACCCCGAAGCGCAGGACGAACAGGACGCCGCCGCCCTCTACCACCAGCTTGAGGAGGAGGTGATTCCCACCTTCTACGACCGGGATGACGACGGGCTGCCCACCGAGTGGATCGCGATGATGCGGGAGGCCATGACGGGCCTGCCCGCCTCCTTCAGCGCCAAGCGCATGGTGCTCGACTACGTGGAGGAGATGTACCGAAACGGCGGATGAGCACGGAGACCCTCCAGCACACTGCGCCGCCGGACGACGCTGTAACGGCGACGCTCACCCGACCCGAGTAGGAGAACGTTCGGGAGCATTTCAAGCCTGTGATACGGATTTGTGCCGAAAGTGTCGGTCTACCCAAAACGACCTGCCTGTTCTAATTGGCTTTGGGGTTCTAAACGTTGCAACGTTAAAACGTTGAACGTTGTGGGTTTACGGAAAAATCGACCGTCTTCCGTCTGCCGACTTCGGTGTATTTTCGAGCCGACACGATGGAGTCAAAACGGTATGAGTTGGAAGCGCGGAACTGTGCTCCCTCACGGAAGACGGCCGACGGCGGACACCCCAGTGAGTACGTCTTCGCTGCGCTCAGGGCGCCGCGGTCGTCACACGTCAAGCAGCGCTTCCGCGGCCAACTCACACTGCTGGAGCGCGACCCAACCTTCCCACCTTCAACCTTCCCCCCTCGCCCCCCCGTCTAGATCGGCGGGCGTGCCGTCACGGTCCTCCAGCCACTGCAGCAGGGCGGGCAGGAAGACGATGGCTGCAGCGAGGACCGTCCCCAACCCCAGCACCGCGAGCGTGCCCATCGAGTTGAGGCCCGGATGGAAGCTCAGGAGCAGCCCTCCGAACCCAATCATCGTCGTGAACACCCCGATGGCGACGTGCTCTCCCGTCGAACGGAGTACCGTCCAGAGCGAACGAGGACCTTCCTCCCGGTACCGATGCACCATGTGCACCCCCGCGTCGTTGCCGATCCCGAGGATGGCCGGAAAGACGACCATATTGTAGAAGTTCACCTTGAGCCCAAACACCTCCATCACCAGTAGCATCCACAGGAGGCCTACCACGAGGGGCACGAGGGCGAGGGCCGCCCAGCGGAACGATCCGAAGTTGAGCAGCATGAGCAAGGCGACGATGACAAACGTGCCCGCAATCATCCAGGGGGCCTCCCGCTGCATGATCAGCAGCATGTCCGCCGCCACGAGCGACGTTGAGCCCGCGTGGTAGGTCTCGCCGCTGTCGGTGGTCACGGTGCCCACATCCTTGGCGAAGGCAATCGACTTGCGGCCGTCGGAAAGGCCTACGGAGGGATAGATGATCACGAACGTGCCGAGTTTACCCTCCTTCGTTGTAAACTTTTTCCGGAGCGACTTCGGCACCTGTTTGAGCGTGATGGGCGTCCGCGTCTGGGCCGCCCGACGCAGCCGTTCGAGCGCCTTGGAGGTCTCATCCTTCAGATATCGGTTCTGGGTCGCCGTCTCTCGAATCTCGGCAATGCGTTTGAGCTTCGCCTTCTGCGCGGAGTCGCTGAGGGGAAACCGTTCCTGCAAGCTCTCGACCGCCAGGATGGTGGGGGAGGTCGTGTCGGCCCGCATCTTCTCGCGGAGCGCCTCGACGATCTCGGGCACCGCCTCCTGGCTGTCGGCCACGATGTAGGCCGGATTGCGGCGCTTGTCGGCTCCCTTGTTGACTCGTTCAATGTATCGATCTTTCTTCTCGTACTCCGTGTATTCGGGTTCGAGCGCGCCGAAGTCGTACTGGAACTCGACGCGTGGAACCAGGGCCAGGGCGACTACCACCGCCAGGAGTCCGCCCACGACGATGGCACGCGCTGCCGGGTACCGTCGATAGCCCGCCCCCATCTCGGTCTCCATTCCGGCGGTGGCCTGCAGGTCGAGCAGTTTCGACCGCTCAAGGACAGCGAGCAGGGCCGGCAACACCACAGTCATGGCGACGAGCGCAAACAGCACCCCCGTCCCCGCAATGGCCCCGAACTCGCTGAAGCCCTTGAAGTCGGCCGCCGTGAGTACATACAGCGCCCCGGCCGTCGTGAGAGCCCCCACGGCTATGGCCTGTCCGGTGTTGGTAAAGGTGACCTCGACAGCCTCACGGACCGACTGGCCCTCGGCCCGCTCCTCTGCGTAGCGCGGGTAGAAGAAGGTCCCGTAGTCGATGCCCAGCCCGAAGAGGACGAGCCCGAGCGTCGACGTCATCAGATTCAGCTCTCCGAAGAGCAGATAGGCCACCCCCCCGGTCCAGCTCAGGCTCATCAGCAAGGGCACCCCGATGACGAGGCCCATCACGGGCGCGCGCCCAAGCTCCTGGAGAAGAATCGTCCCGTCGAAGCGGCTTCCGGCCCGGACCCGATAGGCCTTGTACAGGAAGTACAGAATCACCACCAGAAGAACGGCCCCGACCCCGGTTCCGAACGAGCCGGCCACGTCGCTCCAGATGGTTTGAATCTCCACGAGCCGTCGGTACAGCCGGCCGGCGACCACGACCTTCATCTCCGGATGGTAGGATTGCGGATCCATCCGGTCGATCAGCGCCCGGAGATCGGTGTGTAGGTTTTCGATGTAGCCAATGTTGGTGTTCGACTCCGACGGGTAAAACCGCAGCACCATCGTGGTGCTGTCGTCGGAAATTGGGTAGCGCTTGCCAATGAGTCGATCGTAGATCGCCTCTAGTTTCTGACCCGTGTCCTCCGTCGCGGCCGTGTCGGCCTCCTCGTTGAGTTCAAAATAGAACGGATTGGCCTCCTTGCGCTCCTGCTTCGCCTCCTCAATCTTGTCCTGAAGAAAGGTCTCCACCTGGCGAAGCTCCTGATCGGACGCGAAATACAGGGCGTTGTTTTTGAGAAACTTGACCTCTCGCTTGTAGTCGACCCGGGTCAGGTACGTCTTGCTCGTATCGGTGTCTTGCTTTAGGGACAGCGCTTTCGGGATGAGGTCCTCCGCAAATCGCTTGTTGGCCTTGAACGAAGGGCTGACGATGGCCACCGCCATGTCGCTCTCGCCCCCCACGGTGCGTTGCAGCTTTTCGAGGGCCTGGACGCTCTCGTAGTCGTCGGGGACGAGGTTCGCGATGTCGGTGTCGAGGGACAGGTTTGTCGCCAAGTATCCCCCGATGCCGGACACCAGGACGGCGATGGCAACGACCCACGCGGCGTGCCGTACGACGCCACGAATGAAGGGACGCAGGGCCTCGAAAAGACGATCCATAGCAGACTCGGAAATCGAACAGACTCGGGAATCGAACGCTGTGGAGGAATGTCCGGGATCTCGGACCTCCCCCGCAGAGCGCCCGTGCCTCTACCCCCGCCGCCGTGCTCTTGCACGAAGTAACGCACGCTCCCCCGTTGAGCACGCACGTTCTGGGATCAAGACGCAAAGAAAATTGCCCGTGGCCCCTCATTGTCGGCACAGGGCGGACCGTTTCACCAAACGGTAGGTTTTCCCCTCATTTTTTCCTACCTTTGCCCCAGGACCTGTTCCACCATCGAGACGCTTGCATCCGCAACAATCCACAGCTCATGGCAAACACCTATGAATCGATCGACATCGGGGACTCTCACGAATGGACGCGGGTGGTCACGGCGGAGGACGTGAAGAAATTCGCCGAGATTACCGGAGACGACAATCCCGTCCACGTCGACCCGGACTACGCGGAAGAACATTCCCGATTTGGCAAGCCCGTCGTCCACGGAGTACTTCTCCTGGGGCTCATTTCAAAGGTTCTCGGCCGCGACTTTCCCGGGCACGGGAGCATCGCGGTCGGCATTTCGTGCCGCTTCCTCCGCCCCGTCCCCGTTGGGGCCGAGGTTCGCGTCCAGATTAAGGTTTCGGAGAAGATCGAAGAGAACAAGCACGTCAAAGTGCGCACGTACATCTACCGGGACGGCCAGATGGTGGTGGGAGGCGAGGGCCGCGTGATTCCCCCCTCTGAGGAAGAAGACGCCCCCCACCGCGCGCGCCGCTCGTAACGGGCTTGTGTCGCTCTGTTCGCCGCTCCCCTGCCCCGTAGTCGAACCGATCAGTTTGGAAGCTTTAGGGGACGCGTCGAGACGACCGTCTCGCCCAAGTCGACCTGGTTGAGGATGGCGAGATCCGCCTCGGTCATGTCTGACGGCAGTGCCTCCGTGTCGATGAATGTGCGGAAGGGAGCCCGCTGACCGGCCGGCCGAATGCGAAGACGCGTGGGCTGCACGTTGAGGATCTCCGAATCGGTGAGTTGATTGAAGCTCTCGATCGATCGCTCGAAGACCCCCCGATGGGTGGGATACTGCCCGGCGGCGGTGAGCCCCTGAAATTGATACACCCTGTCCCCGTACTCAATGAAGTAGGCGAGCAGACGGAGGGTCTGTTTCTTCCGGGTCTTTCCCTCCGCGAGGACGCGCTGCGCGTCGTACCCGTTTACAGTGGTGCTCCGACGGTCGAGGATCGTGAGCCCTTTCTGTCCGGCAAATGACCGTGCGGCGGCCTCCGGCGTATCGGCGTCGGCAAAGCGGAAGAGCAGGTAGGCCGACTCGTCGGGATGAATCAGGG
>JBDGQN010000169.1:0-6374 GCA_042219055.1 Salinibacter sp.
AGACGGGCCGGACGCGCAGCGGCACGCGCAGCACAGGGCTCCAGTAGTGCCCGCTCCCACTCCGCGCCTGGATTTCGACGGCGCGCATGGGGGCTGAAACCTGACGGAGCCGGAGCGTGGGACTGGTGGACGAGTCGCTCCAGCTGCTGTCCTTCGTGCCCCGCACGCGATACTGGTACTGTACCCGGCCGTTCGCCGGGAATGCGAGCGACGCGAAGCGGAGGGTCACGCTCTCCTGCGCACTCACGGTGAGCCTACCGCTCGTCGTCAACGGCTGTCCTTCGCTCCGGGCGGAGAGGAGAACAGGAGCAGGCGTAGAGTCCGGGACTGGAAACCGGTCGCGGGAATAGACCGCGCCCTCCACCGTCGTTCCAGCCCAGAGCCGATTCTCCCCGTCGGCGCGGAGGGTGCGATACATCATCTGCGTCGAGATGAGGCCTCGGTCCTGCCCAAACCGGACCGTCTTCCCGTTGCGGTGGTGGAGGAGCCCGTGCGTGGCGGTCGCCACCCACACGCCGCCGTTCGGCATCGTCTCCACGGCCCGAATCTCATCTGTCGCGTAGGCCCCGAGGTCGACGCGCCGCGTCTGCGCCTCGCCGCGACGCAGGAGCCCGCTCGTCGTGGCCAGCCAGACGGTTCCCTGCGCATCGATCGTCAGGTCGTGGGCCTCGAACGCCGACTTCGGCTCGAAGGGAAGGGGACGGCTCAAATTGACGAATCGGTCGCGGGCTGGGACGTAGCGGTGGAGATACGTGTTAGGCCCGAGGCCTGCCGCGTACAACGTTCCGTCCGGCCCCTCCTGTAGGGAAAGCACGCGATTTTCGAGGCCGTCGTCCGCGTCGTAGAACGTCAGCTGTCCGTTCGGGGCCGCTCGGGTTACCCCCTTCAGGGGCGTATCCGCTGGCGCCTGGCAGAACCATAGGTTGCCTTGGCGATCGTCGTAGACGTAAAAAATGGCATTCCCGCGGTCCGACAAGTCCCGGTCACGCGTCGTCCGTCCCGATTCGACGGTCAGCAGGTGCCCGTCGGACGTGCCCAGCCACACGGTGGCCCCGGCCGAAGCAACGCTGGTGACAGAACGCTCGGTCGTAACAGGGACCGGACGCACGACCGAGGACCCGGCCGGGCCGACGTTCGCGTGGAACGCGTTGCCTAGCGTCAGCAGCACTCCGTTGGCCTCCGGATGCACCGAGAATGTGGTGTAGTTCGGCAACCCGGTGGTCACCTTGAAGAACGGGACCTGGAGAAGGCCCAACCCCTGATCGCTGCTCACCCAGGTCGTGCCGTCCCGGTCGACGTAGAGATGACGAATGTGCTGAAATGGGAGCGGCACGGTGCGGTGCGGATCGTTTGCGCCGTACACTTGGCGTAGGGTCAGGCCCTCAGTCCCCACGGTGGCCCGAAAGAGACCGGCGGTCTGTGTGCCCACTAGAAGCCCTTCCGGCCCGAATACCATGTGCGTCAGCGTGCGCCCTCCGGTCGAGAACCGTTTCGTCTGAGCCAGTGCGCCGTCCGGTGTAATCCGAGCCCGAACAAGCGCGTGCCCTGCTGCCCAGAGGGTGTCGTGTCGGATGCGTAGGGCGCGTGGTTCGTCGAGGCCCTCCAGACGTGCCACGCGCTCAAATTGATCGCGGGCTCGAACGTAGCGGTAGAGGTGTCCGTCGGGAGCGAGCGTCCATAGACGATTCTGCCGATCCTCCGCAAACAGGATCTGCGCCGTCCCCGACTGGCCCGCATGGAGAGGGTACGAACGCACCCGGCCGTCCCGAACGCGTACCACCGAGCCGTTGGCCCGGCTCACCCAGAGATCGCTGTGGGCGTCCTGATAGAGGCCGCTGGGGGCCGCGAGAGAGTCGACGGCCGAGGCCGTTCCGTTCTCACTCGAACCAGCTCCGCTTTTCTCCAGGCGACGCACGTCGATTGTGTCGCCTGACGGTGCGGCGGCGAAGATGCCTGCCTCGGTGGCGAACCAAATGCCACCGCTTGCGCGCCGGTGAAGGGCCGTCACGGGACGCTTTCCCGGTGTGGGCGAGTACGACGTGAATCGGTGCCCGTCGTAGCGGACCAGCCCTCGGTCGGTAGCAATCCAGGCGAACCCAAGGCTGTCGCGGACTACTTCGGAGACGTGGTCGGAGGGCAGCCCCTGTGAGGGGCCGTACTTCGAATAAGAGATCTGCTGAGCCCGTCCCGTGAGGGGAAGGAGGATCAGCGTGAGGATAAAGACTCCAATCGTTCGCATCGGCTACATAACTCAAGTTGTGAGTTGAGAGGCTGTTTGGCGGACGCTCTGTTGCCTGCGACTTCGTGGATCTCGTGCAAAATGGGCTTCTGCATTCCCCTGGTAGCTCCGCTACAAGGAGTCATTTGAGCGCCATTTTGCACTTCGCCCACTGTGTCTCGGCGACACATCAATCCGCCAAACAGCCTCTGAAGGGTTTTGGGTTGAGCGCTCACGAAATTGGACGCTCAAACAGGTCGAAAATTCGGAAATGAGAGCGGTTTACCGTGGGTTCGGTTTGTAGAAGCCACTGGAAACACAACCCTCAACTCGCAAAACTCATAACCCACAACCTGGGTTACATAGAGGCTTCAACGTACAGTGTCCCCGAAGGACGTCGGTGCGATCCGGCGTTTCAGTCCTGGTCGAAAAGGTCTTGCTCGGACGACGAGGCCCGGTCGAAGTGCTCGTACGCCCGCTGGAGGGCCACGCGGCCCCGGGGCGTCCGCTCCATGAAGCCCTCCTGGATGAGGTAGGGCTCGTAGACTTCCTCGATGGTGCCGGACTCCTCCCCGACCGACACGGCCAGGTTTTTGAGGCCGGTGGGCCCGCCGTCGAAGTTGTCGATGAGGGTGAGGAGGATGCGCGTGTCCATGTCGTCGAGGCCCTCCTCATCCACGTTGAGCGCGTTGAGGGCGCGGTCGGCGATGGCTTTCGTGATTTTGCCGTCCCCCTCCACCTCCGCAAAGTCGCGGGTGCGGCGGAGGAGCCGGTTCGCCACGCGGGGCGTCCCCCGGCTGCGGCGGGCAATCTCATAGGCCCCCTCCTCGGTCGTTTCCACGTCGAGGATGCGGGCGGAGCGCCGCGTGATCTCCTGGAGCAGCTCCGCGGTGTAGTAGTCGTACCGGAAGTCGATCCCGAAGCGGGCGCGGAGGGGCGCCGTAAGGAGGCCCTTTCGCGTCGTGGCCCCCACCATCGTGAACGGCGGCAGATCGATCTGCACCGTGCGGGCGTTGGGGCCCTGGTCGATCACGATGTCGATGCGGTAGTCCTCCATCGCGGAGTAGAGGTACTCCTCCACGACGGGGCTGAGGCGGTGAATCTCGTCGATAAACAGCAGGTCGCCCTCCTCCAGGTTCGTGAGCACGCCCGCAATGTCGGCGGGCTGCTCCAGGACGGGCCCGCTGGAGGTGCGGATGCGGGCGCCCATCTCGTTGGCGATGATGTGGGCCAGGGTGGTGTTGTGATTGTAGAAGCCGTTGGCGACAAACGAGTGCGTGTCGGGAACGACAAAATCGTACGTCTCGGCTTCAGATTCCTCGACCTCGGCCACGGGATCCCAGAATATGTCAGCGCGCGTCAGAGCCTGGAGCGTCTCATACTCCGGTTCGTCCTGGGCGGAGTCCGGCAGCAGCGAAAGGCACCGCTGGATCTTCTGCCGCGTGGGGGTGCGGTCGTCCTGTTTGACGTGCTCGAAGGCTTTGTGAACGGATCGCGAGTGGGGCGTCGTCTCGTCCAGGAGCGCGTGGAGGAGACCGTTGGCATGAGGGACGAGTTCGCTCCGCGACCATCCCCGGTTCGTCTCCGAAAGCGCGTCGACCCGGGCCTGCTTGTCATCCAGGCGGAAACCGACGGTGTCGTAAAACCGGAGACCGTCCCGGCTCCCCATGAAGAGCTGCCAGAAGGGGGTGCCGGCCCGTGTCTTCTCGGTTCGGTAAGCAACGATGCCGAGATTGGCCAGGAGAAGTTGGATCTGGCGACTAAGCGGTTCCGAACGCGTGCCCCACTCGATGCCGTCCGGCCGGGCGTGCCCGTCGGCGTCGAAAAGCCCCTGAAGAAACCCGATCACGACATCACGGGGACTTTGCAGGACGCCCGAAGGAACTTCTTTCTGGTGCGCGCCCGCCCCGTTCAGGCCGAGCGACTGCAACGCTTTTCCTTTGTTCTGACTGAGCCGGAGTCGAGCAGATCGATCCTCATATGTTTCAACGCGAGGCTTC
The DNA here is from genome assembly GCA_042219055.1 of Salinibacter sp. Classification (GTDB taxonomy): domain Bacteria; phylum Bacteroidota; class Rhodothermia; order Rhodothermales; family Salinibacteraceae; genus Salinibacter. The sequence continues at coordinate 4,219 of JBDGQN010000169.1, forward strand.
TGCCCGAAGTGCTTCTGGATAATACGCTGCACTTCCTTCTGGAGAGACGTGTCGTCGCAGGTAATGGCGATTCCAGAAGATGCGTCATCGCCTTCGGCGTGTCCGTCTCCGACGATCACACCCATCAGGTAGGCAAGGTCGGCGTCGAGAACGAGCGGTTGCTCGTTCGAGTGCTCGGGGGCAGTGATGAGGTCTCCGGGGCGGTCTACCGTGTCAATGGTTCGTCCATCGGCAACGGAGAGACCGAGCCGATGGGCCGTGTTCTCCGCCGCGCGTGAGGCCGTAATGTCTCGAACGTCGCAGTAGGCGGTTCGCAGTTCAACGACAGCCGGAGAGCGTCCGAGAGCCTTTGAGAGTTCAGCGTGAACGTGCTTGACAAGAGATTCTGTTCGCATCCGACGATCAGACGGCGCATCGGGGAGCCAGGTCGTTTCTTTCTGCTCCGATCCCCACATCTCCATGCCGCGCCCCGTGGCGACATGATCGTCGGGGGTGAGGTCGCCGAGGGGCTTCCACTGCGGGCCGTCCGAGGTCGCAACGAGAACGGGATGGTGGGGCGTCCCTTCGAGCACAAACCCCGAGCGGGTTGTTACACGACGCGTAGGCGTACGGCCACTTGCGTACACATGAGAAGTGGATTCGGGGCCGTCCAGGCCGTAGACCGTCGTTTCCAGGGGCCGGCTCGTGTCGGGGGGAAGGTCGTCGGGGAGCACGTCGTCGAAATGGAGAAGTCCCTCGTCGGTGAAGACGAGACTGTCGGGCGTAATGCACTTGCCGAGACCCGGCGGGCCCGAGAGCAGCACGTGGTCGAGCGTCTCCCCTCGCTGCAGCGCCGCCGTCATGAAGACGTTCAAGTTCTGCTTGATCTTCTCCTGGCCGACAAACTCATCGAGCGACTGCGGGCGAAGCAGTTTTTCGACGTCGGTTTCCGAGTGGTCGGCCTCGGGGTCGAGAGCGTTGGAGCGCGGGTTGCTCATGGAGAAGAGGGAACCGGGCGAGCGTGGGCATCGAATCGTACAGTCCCGACGGCTCGGGGCAGGGGAGGGTTTCATGTGCGGCCATTGTGTGCGCGGCACCGGGGGGGAGGATCCGCGCGTCCGCAAACTTTCGGCCCCGGGCTTCGTAACGAACTTACCCGGAAAAGGAATAAATCTTGCTAGGAGATCGCCCGTTTTTGCGACACCATTTGCAGGTGGGAGGTTTAATTCCGTCCTTTATACTCCCTCGCGTCTTTCGAACGAGGCTGATCGCGTCCCATGCTTGAACTCAAACAAGAACAGGAGCTCAAGCAGAAACTGTCTCCGCAGCAGATCCAGTATATCAAGCTGCTGCAGCTGGACACCTTCGAATTAGAGCAGCGCATCGAGGAAGAGCTCGAAGAGAACCCGTTGCTCGAGGAAGGCCAGAGCGAGGAGCAGCAGCGGGAGGAAGAAGAGCTCGACGCCACGGCCGAAGAGATGGAGAACGAACTGGAGACCGAGGATGAGGAGGAAGACTTTGACGTTGAGGACCTCCTCAACAACACGGACGACATGTACGGCTACAACGCGAAGCTCGGGTACCGGGGCGACGAAGAGGACCGGGACCGGCCCATGCCGGCGGACCAGACCTTGGCCGAACAGCTTCAGGAGCAGATCTCGTTCCTGAACCTGGACGAGACCGACGAAATCATTGCCGACCAGATCATTGGCTCCATCGACGAGGACGGCTACCTCAAGCGCGAGATCGACTCGATCCTCGACGACATTCTGTTCAACCACGGCATTGAGGTGACCAAGGAGGACGTGGAGGAGGTGCTCCGGCAGGTGCAGTCGCTTGATCCGGCCGGAATCGCCGCCCGCGACCTCCGCGAGTGTCTTCTCCTTCAGCTCTACCGCATGTCGGAGGACGTGGGCGGCCGCGACACGGCCATCGCCATGCTGGAAGATGAGTACGAGGCGTTCAAGAAGAAGCATTTCGACAAGCTTGAGACGCGTCTCGACGTTGACGATCGGGAATTGAAAACGGCGTTTGATCTCATTCGACAACGCCTCGACCCCAAGCCGGGCGAGGGCGAATTCTCGGAAGAGACGAATTACATCACGCCCGACTTCACGGTACGCTACGTGGACGGGGAGTTTGTGATTACCCTCAACGGCCGCAACGCCCCCGACCTG
>JBDGQN010000017.1:0-6342 GCA_042219055.1 Salinibacter sp.
ACGGGCAGGGTCAGGAGGTGGTCGTACGCCTCCATGCGCACGTCGCTCACCACCTTCTGGGTGAGGGCGAAGCTCCAGTACATCCCGCCGTACTCCACGACAGCCTTAAACAGGTAGAAGCCCGCAAACGCAAGCCCGAACCAGAGAAACAGCGTCGCCTCGCCCCGAGGGATGATCACGTCGAAGGCGTACCGGACAAACTGCGGCCCTGCCGCCGCCAGTGCCGACGAGAAGCTGATGAGCAGGACCAGTGCGAACACCCGTCCCTTGTAGGGCGCGAGCACGCCCCAGAGCCGCTTCAGGATGGTCAGGGTCGATTCTCGCGGGTCGCGGTCGGGCATAGATACGTGGATCAACGATCAAGACAGGGGGCGGACCGGCGTTGGACCGTTTCCCCGTTCCTCACACACCGATCCCTGCCCAACTGTTTGGGAAATTCTGGAAGGGTCTTGCCTCTCGTCCCTGCCCCCCGACCGCTGCCTGGATCCGTCGAGGGGCACTAGTTCCGTGCAAGCAGCTTCACCGGACGCAGCTCGGTAAGGGCCGCTACCATGAGGCAGTGCTTCCACGACACCTCCGCCGTCTCGTCGGAGGGATACTCGAGAGCATGACGCTGCGTCGCCGCATCCAGCGCCGCGCGGCGCACGGTCTGCTCCACGAGATGACTCACGACCTGATCGGTTGACGGGGCCGTGTCCAGGCCCATTTTCTGGAGCACCTCGTCCGAGGCGACCAACTCGTTCTCGAAAAATGTGCGTAGGGGAGGACGGGACGTCATGGTCTCATTCGATCAATCATCGAGTATCGACGGAGGACGAATCGTTGGCCGTGGGGGCGAGGACGTGCCAATGATAGCTCGCGTACGAGGTCCACAACAGAATGAGGGCCACCCCCGGCGTCACGGCCGACGACAGGGGGTCCCCCATCGCGAGATGCGCAATGGCGGCCGAGGCAAAGTCAATGGTGAAGCCGGCGTACGTCCACTCCTTGAGCCAGCGGGGCAGGGGCACGAGAAGAGCCACGCCGCCCACGATTTTGGCCGCGCCGAGCTGAATGCGAAAGTAATCGGGGAATCCGAGACGCGCGAAGGTTTCGGCGGGCGCGTCTGCTACAAAGTACAGGACACCCGAGGCGAGCGCAAGCAGCGCGACGAGACCGGTCGTTCCCCAATAGAGGTACTTTCTGTTCATGGGTATGTCGGGTGGGGAATGCCGAGGGAGGGAACGGCTCAGACGCAGGAATGCCTATTCGCCTGTCACGAGGTTGGCCGAGCTCCCCCACTCTTCTCCGAAGACGAGCGCATCGAGCGGCTTGCGGGACCGCGGCGACCGTTCGGGGTCTTGTCGGCCTTCGGGTAGGCGTTCGGGATCGCCGAGATAGCCGACCGCGAGGCCCGCCATCGGCTCAAAGTCGTCGGGCACGTCGTACGTCGCGCGGATAACATCTTTCTGGATGCCAGCCATTTGGTGGACGTACAGGTCCATGGCCGTGGCCTGGAACGTGAGCGCAGCGGAAGCGGCCCCGACGTCGTGCGGGGCCGCCCGGTTGTCGCTACCGTCGTGTGAAAAGGTGGTCTTATAGAACGACATCATCAGCACGGGTGCAGTATGCGCCCACTCCCGATTCCCCTCGCTCAGGCAGTGGAGTAGCTGCTCATACTCGTCGGGGTTCTCGTGTCGCGACGCCACCACGTACCGCCAGGGCTGCTCGTTGTAGGACGACATTGTCCACCGCACCGCCTCCAGCATCCGGCGAAGTTTCTCGGGCTCTACGGGTCGATCCGCGAAGGCGCGCGGGCTCCAGCGCTCGGCGAACAGATTCAGGATGTCGTGGTCGGGGTCGGCAACTTTCTGAGGCCGGGGGGGCGAAAGGGTTTCCATAAATGATGTAAGCAATGATGGATCGGCGCAGGAGGAAATCAGCACTCATAGACCGAAATGGCCTGTGTCTAGTACGTCCGGTTGTCTAAAAGCACTTTTTGGAATGATTGTTTCAGATTTATTTGTCAGGATGTCGTAACGCCCCGCCCCCAGGCCGGACTTGCCCCCGGAATCCAGAAGGGCAGGTGCACTCATTTTGGAACGTTCGTTCCTCTACCGCTTTGAAAATTCGCACAGTGTCTTTCTTGCTCCCCCCCGAAGCGATGCCGCGCTCAAAAGAATTTGATCCCGACGAGGTCCTAGAACAGGCGATGGAGCTGTTTTGGGAGAACGGCTTTGAGGCTACCAGCGCCCAAGACCTGGTGGACCATACGGGCCTGAACAGGTCCAGTCTCTACAACACATTCGAGAGCAAGCAGGAACTATACCTCCGGGCGCTCGACCATTATCGGCAGCAGGACGCGGGGGCGTTCGACCGACTTCTGGATCAGTTCGACTCCGCCCGGGCAGCCATTCGGCACCTTCTGGAGCAGGCCCTCCCCGGCGACGATCCGCGGGGCTGCTTCGTGGCGAATGCGGCCGTGGAGCGGGCCCACTGTGACGAGGACACCCAGGCGAAGGCCTGCAAGGCACTCTCTCAGATGCAGGACGGGTTTGAGGCGCTCGTGGAGTACGGGCAGGATCAGGGCGAAATTCCCGAAGATCGGAATCCCGAGGCGACGGCGCACTTCCTGGCCAACACGTACTTCGGCCTGCAGACGATGGCCAAGCTTGGCCTGCCGCAGGCCGTGTTTGAGAACGTCATAGAGGAGTCGCTGCGGGCACTGACATAATACCAATTGCGATCTTTCGTTGTACACTTCTGCTCCCATCCGTCCACGTAGGGACGACCCGCCGGTCGTCCCTACATCGAGATCGAGGCAGGATCTACATTTCAGCTCCGATTTGCTGACCGCACCGACCGCTCACAATCTGTACAACGATTCGGCGCAGATGGTATAATTGCCGCCTATTTCGCAAGTCCGACCCAGGACGCTTACGGCCGGGGGCACTCTGGTTTATGCTCATGGAGGGGAAGCCCCTCGACGTCTCCGCTGACCTGCGGGACTACCTCCGGCGCACCAGCGAGAGTCTGATTAGAGCGGCTGGCGACGAGGCCGACGCCGCCCCTGTCCTGTCGAGAGCCCCGGCGCACTTCTTGAACGGAGCACTGGACCGAGAAATGTGTTTCGGCGGGAGACAAAACAGGCTGCGAACTCAGTGAGCTCCCAACGATGACCCCCGATCCGCCCTCCCCCATGCCTCACGTCGATGCAGGCAGTGCTCGCATTCCGGCCCTCGGGCTGGGCACCTGGCAAAACACCGGCCCCCAGTGCGCAGAGACTGTGCAAACGGCGCTCGAGATGGGCTACCGTCACATCGACACTGCCCAGATCTACGGCAACGAGGCCGAGGTCGGCCACGGCATCACGGCTGCCGACGTGGACCGCGAGGATATTTTCCTGACCACGAAAATCTGGCGTTCAAACCTCCAGCATGACGACGTGCTGCGGTCTGTCCGGCAGAGCCTCTCTCAACTCGGCGTCGACACCGTCGATCTGCTACTGATCCACTGGCCCCATCCGCGCGTTCCCGTCAAGGAGACGCTCAAGGCGATGACGGAACTGCGGAACGAGGGCCTGGTGCGGCATCTCGGCGTGAGCAACTTCACGGCCGCGCAGCTGCGGGAGGCGATCCGCGTCGCCGAGAGTCCCCTCGTCACCGATCAAGTGCTCTACCATCCCTACAAGGACCAGTCCGCCGTCCGGTCGGTCTGTGCCGAGCACGACTTGGCCCTCACCGCTTACAGCCCGCTGGCGCGAGGAGGCGTGCTCTCGGACGAGGTCCTTGCTCAGATCGGCGCGCAGCACGACAAGTCGGCGGCACAGGTAGCGCTCCGGTGGCTGCTCCAGCAGGATGGGATCGTTGCCATTCCCAAGGCCACCACCCGTAATCACCTGGCCGACAATCTGGACGTGCTCGACTTTTCGCTTTCTGAGACGGAGATGAACCGAATCCACAATCGTCGCCCCAGTCTCGGGATGCGCGTCAAAAACATCCTCCCATCAGTGATGCGGAATCTTCCGTTCACACCATCTGCGTGACTCCGCTCCTGCGAGCCGACGGCATCGGTTCCAAGCTCGTTACCAACCCTCGACTGGATGGCCACATTTATCTAAAACGCCGAAAGCTTATTCGAAAAGATTACGTCCGTCCCGTGCCCCAAAAAATCGGCTGCCCCGGTGCCCTGATGTGTGCACGCATCACGGCAGGTAGCATACTGCTGCTCGCCACGATCCTCCTCCCGCCCCCCACTGCCAGGGGCCAGAGGCCTTCGAACGCTCCCTCAGCCGACACCGATACGAGTGACGTCTACAGGCAGACGACCCCGAGCCGCAATGGCACGGGCAAGATGTACATGGGACGGGAAATCTCGAAGGTGATGGGGCACCGGGGCGCCGCCTGGCTCGAACGGCCCGAGCGTGCAAGAAAGGAAAAGCCCGGCCTGCTCGTGGACAGTATGACCCTGGCCCCGACAGACGTGGTAGCCGACATCGGGGCCGGCACCGGCTACTTCACGTTCCGCATCGCGCCGAAGGTGCCGGAGGGCCGCGTCTTCGCGGTCGACATTCAACCCGAGATGCTCGACATCGTGCGGAGCAAGATCGAGAAGCAGGACATCGACAACGTAACGCCTGTCCGGGGTACCATCACCGACCCGAAGCTCCCGACGGACTCCGTCGACGCCGCCCTCATGGTGGATGCCTACCACGAGTTCTCGCATCCTCGCGAGATGATGCTCAACCTCAAGGACGCCCTTGTGCCGGGCGGGCGCGTCTACCTCGTGGAATATCGCAAAGAGGACCCGAGCATCCCCATCAAGCGCCTCCACAAGATGACGGAGGCCCAGGCCCGCAAGGAAATGGAGGCTGTAGGGCTCGAATGGGTCGCGACCGAGGAAATGCTCCCCCGGCAGCACTTCATGATCTTCCGCAAGCCTCCCGACGGAGCGACCGCGGAGTAAGGTCAGCCCCCTCTCTACCTGCCGACTTTCTCCCTTCCAACACTTCCACGCAGCAGAAGGAAAGGTCCTCGAAAGCAGGGTACGGGGTCGAGATCAGCTATCCGGCGTTGTGCCATTCATACAACGCCCGGTGCTTTACGGCGTCGCCGAAGAGGCAGAGCCCTGCGTTGAAGACGGCGAGACTCACCGTGCCGAGCGCGACCCATTTCCAGGTCGAGGCGTCGTTGGACTTCAGAATGGTGGACTGACCGATAAGGCTGGCGCCGAGCCCGACGGTGACGAGGCCGGCAGGCGCGAGGCGCTTCCATTTCCGGTAATGCTCGGCGGCCATGTCGGGGGCGAGATCTGTTCGCGTGGCGGTTGTCATAGGGGAAAGAAAGTCGGGTCGATGAGCGACGAACAGGAGTCTGCCCCTGCAGGAATACGAATGGATCTGCCGGTCCTCAAGTTCGATGGGAGAGTCCGGAGAGTGAAGACTTATGGTCGCCTACTGGCCGGGTCCCTCCCCAGTACTTCCGGACTCAAGTCGTTGCCCCGTTGGACTCCACCGGCGCCTCAACGAGACCATCAGGCGGAGTCGCCACCCCGCGTACGAGGTGTTCGCGTCTTCGCAAAGGGTCTGCCGGAATCTTCCGCCTCGATCCCTCAGAAACTCGCCCAAGAGAGCTGCACGACTCGACCCTGTGAATCGCGATGATCGCCCTCACTCACAGTAGAAGGTCGGCGGAGCGGCACCTCCCCCGCAGTAGCATGTATGAGAGAATTCCGTCTGGAACCGATCACGTCCTCATCTGAAACTGAACGTCCCCGCCCCACAGTCCTCAACGCCCAACGCCATGTCCCGCAGCCGCCATCTCCCCGAGGCCGTCCGCCGCCGCGTCGAGTTCTTCGACGGGGAGACGTGCGAAGAGTGCGGCCGGACGATCGACGGCGACGCGCTGAAACGCCATCTCGATCACCGCGAGGCCTTCAGCGAGGGCGGTGAGCACGTCGTCTTCAACCTCGATCCGCTCTGCCACGAGTGCAATCAGGCGAAAGGCACCGACACGACGGAACGCACCGAGCAGCTGCGAACGCGCCACGAAGCGCAGCACGAAGAGACCCGTCGCTACTTCCAGGCGACCGACGCCCGAATCGTGGGCAACGAGCAACTGCGCACACCGCAGGAAGAGGGCTATATCGCCCTGCGCGATTACTTCGCTGAGCAAGGCGCCACGCAGCTTCCGGCGATCGTCGTCCTTCCCACCGGCTGCGGCAAGAGCGGCCTCCTCGCCTGCGCGCCGTTCGGCATCGCGGAGGGGCGTGTGCTGGTGGTGGCGCCCAACCTCACGATCAAGGACGGCCTGGCGGAGGGCACCTTCAGCGGCACCGACAACTTCTACCACTTCTGCGACGTGC
>JBDGQN010000170.1:0-3180 GCA_042219055.1 Salinibacter sp.
CTAGCCATTAAACGAAATAAACGCAACGACGCAGATCGCGTTCGAGCCTCTGTCAGAAGGGTGCGCCTTCCGATGTCTGATGGAGAAAGAACTTGTTATGAACCGGCATTGAGCACACCGAGGCTCAGCGCCGGATAGTGCGCCACCGGCTCGTCCTCGCGGACGACGCGCTTGATCAAGAACGGCTCGTTGCCAAACCGCGCAATGCCTGCCTCGTACGCTTCCTTTTCGGTCGAGAACGCCTGGATGAGTTCGTTGTCCTTGATGAGGACAAACTGTCCCTCGTAGTGCTCCACCAGCTCGTCCTTATGAGCCTCGAAGTATCCCAGCTCATCATCGAGCATCGTTGCCATGGTTCCTCCCTCATGCTGTTCGGCGTTCGGTCTATTCTAAGCACGGACGCGCTTTCCTGCTAACGATATGGTTAAAGGGTTGCGTACAGCCCCTTCCACACCTTCAAGCTCAGGCGCTTGCCGGAGCTTGATCAGTGGGGCCACACGTCAACCGCAATCTCTGCGAGCCACTCCCCTCGCTGCTTGATGGCATCCACGTCCCAACGGTCGACCTTCTGGAAGTAACGGTTCAGTTGCAGCCCGCTCTGTTCGAAGTGCGCTCGCTTCTCCTCAAAGCTTCGATTGGACAACTCGGAGTTGTAGCCGGTCAAGGTGAGGTTCCCGAACGTGTTGACCCAGCGTTCATGCTCGGCACCGGGATCATCGCCCAGTATGGCCCGCCATTCGTTAGCAAAGCTTGCCACTCATCGTTCTGGATTCTCGTTAGTCAGGCTTAATACCTTGATCCGCGGCGAGAAGACGTTGTGAAGGGCTTCCAATTTCTCCAAGAGCCAACGGTGATGATCCTGCCATTGATCCCGATCAAAAATGTCCGTCGACTTGCGCAAGTAAATGCGGCACATCCTGGCCTTCTCGGGGTTGTGCCAAGTCAATACTTCCCCAAGCTCCTCTTCGATTTGGTCTCGCTCCTGCTGCAGAAGCCTAAAGTAGTCCTTCGAATGCTTATCTCGAATGACAACTTCGGCTCGAATCTCACCGCCATCATAATCTTCGGTTTCCGAATTGATGGCGGAGGCGACCGCGCTCAACCCGAACCCGGATCGCCCGATCGCCAAATCCATCCACTGCTGCGCGTACGCCTTGGTTGGCTTAACAAAGGACCCCTGTTCGTCCACGAACGCACGGAACGCCTGCCAGAACTCAAGCTGGGCCCGCTTCGTCTCGCTGAGCGAACCTGAGCCTCGCTTGGCCTCGGACACGGTCTTCGTCCAGTCATTGGGCTGGCAGATGACGTTGAACTTCGGCGCCACGGGCGAGTTCCCGATGCGCCACAGCTCGATCTCAAGACCGAAGAAGTTGATCGTCTCCTCGGTGATGTCGTTGAGCCAATCCAGCGCCGCGCGATGCTCGTCGTTGAAGTGCCTCGCAACCCAGATCACGGTCACCGCATCGAGCCCCGCCGCATAGGTCAGCAGTTGACCAAGGTGGGTATGATCCGTCCGTTCCAGCTGATTTTCGATGAGCACCCAGTCGTTCGTGACCGTGTCGTGACAGAGCAGATCGGCTTGGAACGGCCCGACGCTCGTCTCTTGATCCTGAACTTCCAAATCGATGCCGAGCGTGTCGCCGAGGAGCTCGATATTCTCAGGTTGGGCGAGCCATGGCGTAAAGGCTCGATCTTCGGTGTCCCATACCTCGCGAAGGTTTACTTTTTCCATGCGGCCCAACGGTTGGGTCCACATCAAATTCACCTCACCGTGTCTGAGCCGAGCACGTCGTTGATAAGCCAAATCATTCTAGGATGCTCACGAAATTGGTCAAATCGGCAATCATCGCCGCGGTCTTTCAATGCTTCAACCGCTCCCACGCCTCCAGCACCAGGCGCTTGGTGCGGTACTCGCCGAACTGCTTGATCTCCTTCTCCTTGAGCACGCGGAAGGTCTCGCCCGGGAAGTCGGCGCCGTAGACGTCCTTGGGGTCGAGGATGTAGCGCAGCTCCTCCTCGGTCAGCCCGTAGAGCTGGGCGTAATAGGCGTCCAGCTCAGCCCGCAGGCGCGCCCGGCGCGCCTCGTCCCACTTGAACGGCGGCAGCGGGATGCCCTTGTCCGGGTCGGTCTCGATCTCGGGGTAGGCGTCGATCCAGTCCGGCAGCTCCCAGGCGTGGCCGCCCGTGGCGTCCTTGTTGGCCTCCCACTGGGCGCGGATGGCCTCGCGTAACCCCTCACCCCGCGCTTCGCGCTCCCCTCTCCCGGCGGGAGAGGGGCCGGGGGTGAGGGCGTCGGCCCAGACGTCGTCGGCGAAGGGTTTGATGTCCCAGGCGGTGTAGATCAGTTCAAGTGTTCGAGAGACTATAGTCGCGAGATCATGTGAGCTGAGACTCTTCGGTGGCAGAACCGGGAGTTGTTCGATGTAAAAGAAGTTCATGTTTGTTCCACCCAACTTCTGGCGGAGGAAAAAATCGAAGACGATTGAGTTGCATGCTGCGGTTAATGCAGCTCCAAGTTGCGCGGTAGAGTCTGGAATCATGAAGAAGACGCTATCTCCAGCGGCAACCGCTTCCAGGATGGTGAATGCTCCTGTCCTTTCGTTCGTGACATTCGTATTGCGCCGGAATGCAACTGCCCATCTGTCAAGCTGCTCTTGGGCTGGTTGCCTATGCGCCCAATACCAAGATTCCGTTAGACAATCCGGCGATTGATGGTCTCGTTCATACAGTTTCGGAAGATGGGTGCTGGATCTGCTTTCAACACCCGAATACGTGCCGAATCGATGGTCAAACTGCCAGATCATCTTTGACTCATACAACGGCAGATAGACCTCATCGCCCAGCACGAACCGATTCCCCTTCAGCTCCGCGCCCTGCTCCTCCAGACCCTCGCGCGTGTGGAAGAGGTCAGAGTCACTGGACATGTTGAACAGGCCCTGCTTGAAAGTAATGCCCCACGGGTTCTCGTCGTCGGCCTCGTTTACGAGCACCGGCACGCGCCGATAGATCTTCTTGGTCAGCTCGGCGTCCTGCTGAGTACGGAAGACGGGGCAGGTCCGCGTGTTCGGGTTAATCAATCGAAAATCCTCGTCGGTGAGCGTGAAGCGGCGCTCCTCGTCGCTCAGGTGCTCCACGCGCGTGTTGAAGAAGCAGAGTTCGGCCGGGCCGCGGTCGGCCTCA
>JBDGQN010000171.1:0-7325 GCA_042219055.1 Salinibacter sp.
GTCCATTCCTCCACGCATCCACGCCTACAGTGAAACGCCGAACTCCTCGTCCGGGTCGAAGCTGCGCACGAGGGCCGCGTAGAGCTGTACACAGTGCTCGATGTCCTCGGTGTCCACGACCTCGACGGTCGAGTGCATGTAGCGGAGGGGCACGGACAAAAGCACGCTGGGTACGCCGCTCCGGGTCTTGAAGATGGAGTCGGTGTCGGTGCCGGTGCGGCGGCTGCTCGGCTCGTGCTGCAGGGGAATGTCTTCCGCCTCGGCCACCTCGACGGCGCGCTCCACGAGCTGCGGGTGGTTCGAGGTGCCGTGCGTGACAGTCGGCCCCTCGCCAATTTCAACGTCGCCGTGCTTTTTGCTGTCGATGCCGGGCGAGTCGGTGGCGTGGGTGACGTCGAACGCCACAGCGGCGTCCGGATCGAGGCGGTGCGCGATCATCTTGGCGCCGTGTCCACCAATCTCCTCCTGCACCGAGTTGGCCGCCTGCACGCTCCAGGCGGGCCGGTCTCGCGAGAGACGCTCGACGGCCTGTGCGATGATGAACCCGCCGAGCCGGTTGTCGATGGCCCGGGCCGTGATGCGGGTGTCGGTGAGCTCTGTCGGGCCTACGTCGAACACCATGGGATGCCCCACGCGGATGCCCCGATCATGCACCGCCTCTTCGCTCGACGCCCCGATATCGATGAATAGCTCGTGGACTTTGGGCACCTTCTCGTTTTTGGTGTCGCGGATGTGGACGGCGGTGTTGCCCACAACCCCGGTCACGGGTCCCTCGTCCCCCAAGATGCGCACCCGCAAACCGCGCGCGATGGCGCGATCAGATCCCCCGATGCGATTGACGTAGATGAACCCGTCGTCCGTGATGTGCCGTACCATGAAGCCAATCTCGTCGACGTGCGCGTCGAGCATGACGCGGGGTGCGTCGTCGACCGCGCCGTCCAGCGTGGCCCAGGCCGTGCCGTACGCATCGCTCTCCACCGTGTCGGCGTACTCGCGCACGTACTCGGTCCATACGCGCTGGCCCGGTGCTTCGAACCCAGTGGGACTGGGCGTGTCGAGGAGCTCGAAGAAGAAGGTCTTTGCGTCGTCGGTCATGCGTGGATCACCGGTGATTCGGGGAAACGAGTGCAGGAACGGTCTTTGGACAAGATCACATTTTGTCTTACGGAGGGGCTCGCCGCGGTATCCAGCGCAGCGTTCGAATTTTTGCGGGTCCTTGGCCTCCAGCCGACCCGTGACAGCGCATCATTTGAATGACGAACCAATATGTGTATCTTGTGGGTCGGCACTTGTCCCCACGGACCCGTCTCCCAACCGCCTTTTCATTGACCACACCGCTTCTACTATGTCGAAGACGACGGATCAGACCTATCACATGCTCATCGTGGAGGACGACACCGACATCCTCATGGGGCTCGAAGAGTACTTCGAGCTCGAGGATTACGAGGTGGGGACGGCGGAGGATGGGGAGGAAGCACTCCAGAAAATGCGGGACATGGATAAGTGCGATGTCGTCCTGCTCGACGTGATGCTGCCCAAAAAGGACGGCTTCGAGGTGCTCGAAGAATCGCAGGAGATGGGCTTCAGCGCACCAATTCTCATGATTACGGCGCGGGGCGAGCAGGAATCGAAGCTTAAGGGCTTTGGGCTCGGCGCGGACGACTATGTTACCAAGCCCTTTAACGTCGAAGAACTGGCCGCACGGGTGAAGGCCATCTTGCAGCGCACCAAGCCCCCCGCCGAGGCCCCGATGGATGTGTACGAGATCGGCGACGTGGAGGTTAACTTCACGACCCATGAGGCGTACCGCGACGGCGAGGAACTCAACTTTACGGCCCTGGAGTTCGACATTCTCCGCTACCTCATCCAGCACAAGGGCCGGACCGTCACGCGCAAACAGCTCCTGCGGGACGTATGGGGCATCGACGAGAACATCATTACCCGCACCATCGACCGCCACATGGCCTCGGTCCGCAAAAAGATTGAACCGGACCCGTCCGATCCCACCTACATCGAGACCGTCTACGGCATCGGCTACCGGTTCGACGACGAGTAGAGCCGTCTCGCCGGGACGACTCTGCAGTGAAAATGGATCGGGGCTACGCCTCCTTCCACGGCCCCGTAATCGCAAGCGTGAGCCCCTCGTGCTGGATGTTCATGAAGAGGGTGCTCCCGTCCGGCGAGAACACTGCCCCCGCCAGCTCCGACCCGCTCATCGCGTTGCGTCCGAGTTTGTAGAACTGCCCCTCCGGCGTGATGCCCACAAGGGTATCCGTCCCCGACCCATCCTCGCACGCGACAATGTCGCCCCACGGCGCCACCGTCAGGTTGTCGGCGTTCTCCAACACGGTCGTGTCATTCGGCTCCACAAAGAGCTCCAACTGACCGGGCTCGTCCGTCTCGCGATCTGTGCCTTCGTAGGGGCTGGGCACGTAGCGCCAGACCTGGCCCTTCTTGTTTGTTCCTCCATTCGTGCAGGCCATGTACGCGGCATCCTCGCCGTACCACATGCCCTCCCCGCGGGCAAATCGGGCCGCTCCGTCGGCGTAGCCGCGCTTGCGGAGGTCATCATCGGGAGTGTCTATGTTGTCGAGGTCCATCCACTCGACCTCGAAGGTCGTCCCCGGCGCGATCTCCGGCCCCTCCCCCCAATTGCGAGTGTCGAGACTCGACTGTTCTCGCACACAACAGCACTGCAGTTGGCCGCCTTTTTCCAGGGCGCCTGGCTCGTCGGGCAGGTAGCGGTATAAGAGCCCGTCGTGCCGATCCTCCGAGAGATAGACGACGCCGCTGCTCGGATCGACGGCCACAGCCTCGTGGTTGAACCGGCCCATGGCCTTAATCGGACGCGGGGTCGCCCGCTGCATCGAGGCCGTGGCGGGCACCTCGAACACGTAGCCGTGATCCTTCGCGAAGGGGCCGGTGGCCTGCTGGACGGTCTCCTCGCAGCTGAGCCAGCTATTCCAGGGTGTGGGACCGCCTGCACAGTTGCGAATGGTGCCTGCGAGGCTCACGAACTGGCGCTGCACGGCCTGCTGCTCAGTGTCATAAACGACTGTGGTCGTTCCGCCGAGTCCGCCACGCGTCCCCCTTCCGGCATCATATTGGTCGGCGTCCGACATCCGGCTCACTGCCGCCTCTCCCTCCGAGCGAAACGGTCCTTCTGTGATCGGAGCGTCCGAATCAACCTCATGGTTGCGTACGAGCAACGTCGTTCCGTCGGGTCCCGGGAAGGTGGCCATGCCGTCCGGACGATGTGGCACGCGAAATCCGTCGTCCATCACGTCTCCGTGTCGCGAGACGATCCGGTAGGAAAAGCCCTTCGGCAGATCGAACACGCCGTCGGGATCGGACTGAAGGGGACCGAAGCCGACCCGACGGGAAACAGGAGTGCTCTGATTTGCAGAACACCCTACGAACAGGTGCAGGCCCGCAAAGCCCGCCGTAAATGCGCTCGCTTGCTTCAGAAAGTGACGGCGGTCTTGCATAGACAGTGGAACGTTGAACAGGGGTGATTAGGCAGTTTCCTGAGATTCGGCGACCCGCTCAGCGCCTTCCAGTTTGTATCCGATCCCGTACACGCTCTGGATGGGCCATTCCTCCTCGGACTCTCCGTCCATCACGTCGCGCAGGGCATTTACGTGCCGATCAATCGTGCGGGTCTCCACCTCCGTGGGCAGGTCCCACACGTCGCGGAGGATTTGCTCGCGGGTGGCCGTACGGCCGCGGCGCCGGAGGAGATAGACCAGCAGCTTGTGCTCTAGGTCCGTGAGGTCAACCGAGTTCCCGTCCCGTGTCACCTCGTCGTCGTTGAGGTCAATGCGGAGACCCCCAACGTCGAACACGCCGTCCTCCTCCTCCGCTTCGGCCTCCCGACGGAGCAACACGTCGATCCGGGCCACCAGTTCTTCAGTCTCGAAGGGCTTCGTGAGGTAGTCGTCGGCTCCCACCTGAAAGCCGCGCATCTTGTGCTCGTGGTCGCCGAGGCCCGTAAGCATCAGCACAGGCGTCCGGACGCCGTCCTCGCGGGCCTGCCGTAGCACCTCAAAGCCACTGAGATCGGGCAGTTTGGCATCCAGGACGATGAGGTCGTATCCCGGCAGCCGGGTGGCCTCGTCGAGGGCCGTTTCGCCCTCCTCGGCGAGCGTCACCTCGTAGCCTTCGGATTCGAGATAGAGCAGGAGACTGGTGCTGAGTTCGCTATCGTCCTCGACGACTAGGAGTGATGGGCCTTCGGGGGTCGATTCAGACATGGGCAGTGGATGTGGATTGGGGAATGAATGGTGGACCGTGTTGCCCTTCTACGCCGGTAGTCGCCGTGCGCTTCGATACAGGACTCGACTCGCGTTATCCTTTCGCAACAACGAGGGGCTCTCTGCCGAAAGGCCCCTGTTGCGCGGAATGGAGACAAAAGAGAACCGGGGAAATCCCCTTCTCCTCTACCCGTGCATGACAGCAAGCGGCTTCAGCCGCGCGACCTTACTGGCGAGTCGCGACCCCGCCACAGTGCCCACTACGCCATCGATGTTCTCCTTGAGCCGTACGCTGCCGGCCGACGGGGACCCGTCGCCAGAGCGGACGTGCACCCCTTTCCCTTCGAGCTCCTCGTCGAGGGCGACCGGCTCGGCGTGGTGATTCGCCTCGTGGCGGCTCATGGTGCGGCCGGCCCCGTGACAAGCGGACCCGAAACTCTTCTGCATCGCGGCGCGGGTGGCCAGCATGACCCACGACGTTTCGCCCATACTGCCGGGAACGAGGACGGGCTGGCCGAGCGCGCGGTAGGGGAGTGAAATGCCGGGGGTGCCGGGCCCAAATGCCCGGGCCGCCCCTTTTCGGTGCACGTAGCAGCGCATGTGCTTGCCGTCTACCTGATGCATCTCCACCTGCCCCAGGTTGTGGGCCACATCGTAGACCGTCTTGAGGCGCTGGCCGGCCCCATCGAGTAGATCGTCGAACACCTCGCGGACGCGGTGTGCCAGTACCTGCCGATTGGCATAGGCATAGTTGGCCGCGGCCCGCATGGCACCCATGTAGTCTTCGGCCTCCCCCGAGTCGAGGGGAACCGAGACGAGATTCGGGTCGGGCGGCGTGACGTCGTAGGACGGGGCCACCTCCTGAAACCGTTCGATGTAGTCGGCACAAATCTGGCGCCCGTAGCCCCGAGAGCCGCAGTGCACCTGAGCCACGAGGGTCCCTTCCTTCAAACCCATTGTCACAGCCGCCGCCCGGTTGAACACTTCTTCGACGGCGTGGATTTCGATAAAGTGCTCGCCGCCGCCGAGCGTGCCGAGCTGCTGCGCCCCAAGCGAACGGGCAGCCTCACTCACCTTGCTCGGATTGGCCTCGTTGAGGCGCCCCCCTTCTTCGGCCCGCACGAGGTCGTCCTGCTGGGCCATGTCCTTGCGCAACGCCCACTGGGCACCGGACTGCGCCACGTGGTCGACCTCGCTCTTGCTAAGCGAAATCGACCCTTCCGCATCGACGCCGCTCGGAATGTGGGTCTTCAGGGCATCGGCCAAGGCGTCGAAGTTGCCCTCGGCCTCCTCCACCTTAATGTCCGACCCCAGAAGCCGCACCCCTGCGTTGATGTCGTGCCCGATGGCACCCGGCGCAATGGTCCCCACAGGCCACTTCGAAACAGCCACGATGCCCACCGGCGCTCCCTGTCCACTGTAGACGTCGGGCATCACGACCAGGTGCCCCACCAGCCCAGACAGCATCGAGGTGCGAATGGCCTGCTCAATGGCCTTCCGCTCAAGGATGTCATCAATCAGCTCCTCGCTCGCGAGGATGCGTACGGGAACGCGCATCGCCTCCTGGAACGACTCGGGGATTTCCCAGGTGAATTCGTCGATCCGCGTCAGGTCCGTCCGATCCATACGCTAGAAACTCACGCACGCGTGAGGACGGGCGTCCGTCCCGGCGCCGCTTCTGGTGTTTTGTAAAGAGCTAGGATAAGTTGAACCCCCCGGCGAATTTCAGTGTTCCACCTTCCTTTTCGAAGGCCGGGCTCGGCTACGCAGGCACCTCGGCGGACTGTGCCGTCGTCTCGGCCTCGGCGCTCCCCACCTCGTGGATCCAGCCACCTCCCAGCACGTCGTCGCCCTCGTACAGGACGAGGCTCTGGCCCGGCGTGATGGCGCGGCGCGGCTCTGCAAAAGCCACCTTCAGGGTATCGTCGTCGGGCTGCCACGCGAGGCACCCGGCCCCGTCGTCATTGTAGCGGATAGTGCCCCGCGCCGGACGCTCCTCCTCAATCTCCGGATACTTCACGAGGTTGATCTCGTGGGCCGTCAACGTCTGCTCCATGAGCTCCTCCTTCGGCCCCACGGTGATCGTGTTCGTCTCCGGATCGATGTCGGTGACGTACACGCGCTCTCCGAGCGCGAGGCCCAGTCCACGCCGCTGGCCGATCGTGTAAAACGGGTACCCGTCGTGCTCGCCGACCACGGTGCCGTCGCTGAGAACAAACTTGCCCCCACTCACCTCCTCCTCCAGCCCGTCTACGCGGTCCTTCAGGAAGCGGGGGTAGTCATTGTCCGGGATGAAGCAGATCTCGTAGGAATCGGGCTTGTCGGCCACACTGAGCCCAAACTCCTCGGCCATCTCACGGATTTCGGGCTTCTCGTACTCGCCGAGGGGAAAGATGGATCGGGCCAGGTGCTCCTGGGGCAGGCCCCAGAGGGCATAGCTCTGGTCTTTGTTGCGATCCTTGCTCCGGCTCAGGACATAGCGCCCCAGGTCCTCGTCGTAGCGGACGTTGGCGTAATGGCCGGTGGCGATGTACTCGCAGTCCAGGTCGTCGGCCCGCTGGAGGAGGGCGTCCCACTTGATGTGCGTGTTGCAGAGCACGCAGGGGTTGGGCGTACGGCCCGAGAGGTACTCGTCGGTGAACCGCTCGATGACCCAGTCGCCAAACTCCTCGCGCAGGTCAACGACGAAGTGCGGGAAGCCGTGCTTGGTGGCCACGACCCGCGCGTCGTTCATCGACTCGATGGAACAGCAGCCCACTTCTTTGTCGTCGTGCCCCCCGCTGGTAGAGTAGTCCCACGTCTTCATGGTGAGGCCCACAACGTCGTATCCGCGCTCATTTAGCAGCACGGCGGTGACCGACGAGTCGACGCCCCCGCTCATGGCGACGAGCACACGTCCCTTCTTGCTCATGGTGAATGACGCGTCTCGAGGATGGTAGCGAATTTTTAGTACCCTGGGATTAGAAAACTCTCTGAGATGGAAAGGCGTTCCCTCCAAACAGGGAGTGAGTCGCCTTCTAGGGGATTAACGTGGGAGAAAAAATCGAACGTCCCTCTCCTCTTCAGAAAATG
>JBDGQN010000172.1:0-13581 GCA_042219055.1 Salinibacter sp.
CGGAGGCGCGGCAGAGCCGCGAGACGGTGATGATCATCGATAGCACAGAGGTGGGCGACGCGTCCACACGCCCCGATGGCAGTGGCCCACTCACCTGGCGCTACACGGCCGACAAGGTGCGCGACTTCGCGTGGGCCGCCTCCAGCGCCTTCATCTGGGACGCTGCCCAGGCGAAGACCGGCCAGCGGACGGTGCTCGCGCAGTCCTTTTATCCGAAAGAGGGGCTCGGCACCGGGAAGAAGCCGGGGTGGGAAAAGTCGACCAAATTCGTGCAGCATTCCATCGAGTTCTACTCCGACTTCGTGGCGCCGTATCCCTACCCCAACGCCATCAACGTAGCCGGGCGGGTGGCCGGCATGGAGTACCCACAGATTGTGTTCTGTGACGTCAACTCGCGGGGTCGCGACCTCTTCGGCGTCACCGACCACGAGTTTGGTCACAGCTGGTTTCCGATGGTCGTGGGCTCGGACGAGCGCCGCTGGGCGTGGATGGACGAGGGCCTCAACACGTTCATCAACCAGTATTCGCGGCTCGACTATTACGGCAAGGGCCGGGTGCCCCCGGCGAAGGTGATGACCGGCCTATCGAAGTACGTCACGAAACAGATGGGCTCCCCCATGGGCAACCAGCCGATCATGACGTACGCCGACCGCATTCGGGACAAGGCCCTCGGCCTCCTCGCCTACCTGAAGCCCGGCTACGGCCTGATGGTCCTGCGGGAGCACGTTCTGGGACCGAAGCGCTTCGACTCGGCCTTCAAGGCCTACTTCGACCGGTGGGCCTACAAGCACCCCAAGCCTGCCGACTTCTTCCGCACCATGGAAGAGGTGACCGGCGAGGACCTCGACTGGTTCTGGCGCAGCTGGTTCTACGAAACGGACACGATGGACCAGGCCGTCGACTCCGTCGCTACGGGCGACACGACCCGCGTCGTCGTGGAGCAGCGCGATGAGCTGATGCTGCCTATGACGGTGCGCCTCACGTACCAGGATGGCTCCTCGCAGAAGCGCCGCGTCCCGACCGCGGCCTTCTACACGCAAGACACCAACACGCTCCGCGTGACGAAGGACTCGCTGAAAAAGGTCGTCATCGACCCGAAGCGAATCCTGCCGGACATGAACCGCGGCAATAACACCTGGACGCCGTCGGACACGACCGGCTCGTCCTCGTCAATGCAATCGTCGTCGGGGCGCGACCGCTAGTGTATCGAGGCGGACGTGTCTCGGCAGATCCCTCGCTGAGGACGCGAGTATCTCGTACGGGGTTTGGCGAATCCGTCCGACGGTTCCGTCGAAACGCCACTGGGGCTCAGCGACGCTTTCGCGGAAGAGTCTGCCGCAGACCTGAGTCCGGACGCACTGGTGTCCCCCGCCATTCTGTTTTCTCCTCTGAGGGCACCGGGCCTTGCCGGGTGCCCTCGGTTTATTTGTCCCCGTTTCGGCTGCTCGTTGGGGTCCGCTTGTGTTCGTGTCCGTGGTCGTTATCTTACGCCCGGCTCGGGGGACGAACCTCCGCTACACTGACTTTCGACTACACTGTGCCTCGCTTCCATGTCTTTTCCTGTTGCCCTCCTCCGGGGGGTTTTCGGAGTCGCCGTCTTTCTCGGCATCGCCGTGCTGTTTTCCACCAACCGCAAGGCCATCAACTGGCGCCTCGTAGCGGTAGGCATTGGGCTCCAGGTTGTGTTTGCCATCCTCGTGCTTAAAACGGGACCGGGCGAGACGGTCTTCAATACCCTCGCCTGGTTCTTCAACAATCTTCTGTCGTTTACCTACGACGGGGCGCAGTTCGTTTTTGGAGAGCTGGGCAATCCCGATCACAAAACCTGGGGCGGGAACTTTGCTTTCCAGGTGCTTCCTACCATCATTTTCTTTGCCTCCCTAATGAGCGTGCTGTACCACCTGCGCGTGGTCCAGCCGCTCGTGAACGGCATGGGGTGGGTCATGCAGAAAACACTCCGCATCTCGGGGGCCGAGTCGCTTGCAGCCTCGGCCAACGTGTTCATCGGGCAGACCGAGGCCCCGCTGGCTATCAAGCCATACGTGGAAGACATGACCCGCAGCGAGCTCATGACGCTCATGACGGGGGGCATGGCCACGATTGCGGGGGGCGTGCTCGCGGCCTACATCGGCTTTTTGGGAGGCGACTCGCCCGAGTCCCGACAACTGTTTGCCAAGCACCTCCTGTCGGCCTCAGTGATGAGCGCTCCCGCGGCCATCGTCATGGCCAAGATCCTGGTGCCCGAGACCGAAACGCCCGACACGCAGGGAGGCGCCGAAATTCGAGAGTTCGAGGAGGACAACAACGTGATCGAGGCCGCCGCCAGCGGGGCGTCCGACGGTCTGCAGTTGGCCCTCAACGTAGGGGCCATGCTGCTCGCCTTCGTGGCCCTCATCGCCGCCATCAACGCGGGCTTCAAGTGGATCGGGGCCCCGACGGTGTACGGCACGGAGCTCTACGACCTGAACGCACTGGTGAAACAGGCATCCAGCGGCCGCTTCGATGCGCTGTCGCTGGAAGCCATTTTTGGGTTTGTCTTCTCCCCGCTGGCCTGGGCGATGGGGGTGGAAGCGGCCGACATTCTCCGGTTCGGCTCTCTGCTCGGCGAAAAGGTTGCCGTCAACGAGTTCGTAGCCTACAAATCCCTGCGCGAGCTGAAGCCCGTTCTGAGCGACCGCTCCGTCATCATTGGCACGTACGCCCTGTGCGGATTCGCTAACTTCTCGTCCATCGCCATCCAGATCGGCGGCATCGGGGGCATCGCGCCGTCACGGAAGAGCGAGATTGCGGCGCTTGGCCTGCGAGCTGTGTTGGGGGGCGCCCTCGCCTCGTGGACCACGGCCACTATCGCCGGCGTGCTCGTCGGATAGGAGCGATACGTGCGGACATCCGTCAATCGTGTTGCCGGTAGTGCAACAGGGGGCTTGTACGCCCGGAGGTTACGTGTGGGAACGTGGGCGTATGGGAGTTTTTCTCTCACACGCCCAGCCCCCCACACTCTCACACGCCCAAACGCCTGCACGCTACCGCATCTGGAAGGGAATGTCGAACCGCACCCAGCTTTCGACCGGTGTCCAGTTGTCGTCCTTCAGGAGATAGGCGGGATCCCACCTCGCCTTCGTCGCAGCCTTCATCGCAATCCGGTTAAGCGTAGGATGGGTGCCGGACAGCACCTCGATGGCGTCGGCGCGCGCAACGGCGTTGTCCCCTTTCCCCTCAACCGTGAGGTGCACCTGCAGCTTCACGATCCCCGCGTGCTCCTTCGACCGCAGGCTATCGGGCCAGATGATCTTGTCGGGCGACTTCTGGCGCTGGGGCTCACGAAAGTACTTGTTGATCGCCTCGTAGGCCTTCTTTTGATTCTTGTTTAGAATCTTGGATTTGAGCTGACCCTTCTTCCCCACGATGTCGCCGCTGAGGTCCACCTTCTTCAGCTTCGGCACGGCGTACTTCTCGAAGAGAGAGTCGACGATCGTCGGATTGTTGCGATACAACTTAATGAGGCTCCTCTTGATCGCGGCGTTGAACCGCTTTTGCGTCACCTGACCCCGTTCCATCATGCTCATCCTTTTGTCGAGCACGCCCATCGTGGTCAGACTATCGAGATCGGGAAAGACCTGCGAGGTATCGACCCCCGACTTCCACCAGCGCATGTCCCCGGTTTTCCAGCCGTCCGGGGGCGCCGTGGGATTGCTGCCTCCGCCGCAGCCAGCGAGGAGAAAGAAGCCGACAAGGAACGTCGCGAAATAGCTGGTCAAACGTGTCAAAGACATAGGTACAAGTCCGTCGTGGGTGGGATGGGTGAATTTGTGCTACGATGTAAGGTCCTGCCTTGGAGGCGTTCCCGGGACGACTCGGCGTCGGCCTCATTCAACGAGAACGGGCGTTCCGACGCGCACCTGTTCCCAGAGCACGTCCATGGCCCCGTTGCGCACTGCCACGCAGCCCTGCGTCCAGGCGGTGGCCGCGCCCGTGCCGTCGCCGTGAATTTCGATCCATCCGCCGAGGTCCGTATTCATCGGGGGAATCCGAAACTCTTGCTGGGCCTCCTTGATCGCCTCGTACTGCGACCGGGAAATGAGGCCGTTCTTCAAGCCCCGGCGCGCATCCTCTATCTTAGGATAGTTGAGGACGAGGGCCTTGTAAAATTCGCTGTCCGGATTTTTGTGGACGACGTAGAACGTGCCCTCGGGGGTGCGCCAGTGATCGCGCTTGCTGCGGCTCCCGCTTCGTCGTTTGTCGGCGAAGGAGTTGTAGGCCATGTCGGCATCGAACGTGTGGACGAGCCGATGCCCCCGGTACACGTAGAGGCGTCGCTCGGCCTTTACTACCCGAATCCACACGTTGGAAAGCGCCGAAGCCGCCACGTACCCGGTTTGGCCATCGTCGGTTCGCACCCGACATCGGGTTTCTTTACACCCGAGGCGGGTGACGGGGGTACGCATGGACAGCCGGTCCGTGGGCGCATCGGACCGGGGGAGGTTGTGGAGGACTGCGGAGCCGCCGGCGACGTAGAAAAGAGAAGCCCCCGGCATGGAGCTCTCCCACGAAGGACCCGACGTCCTCTCGGGCTCTGGGCCGTCCGAGGAGGGGATGAGAACGGTGTTGGACGCGGCACTGGACTGGCCCGCGGCGGACATGCCCCCTCCCATCAGTCCCACGAGCAGAAGCACCCATCCGGTGATACGCATGACAACTCGGTGATTGGGTTCGAAACGTCAGCGTCTCTAACGGCTCGGTCCCGTTGGTGGTACGTTGGGTGGGGGACAGAGCCCCCCGTCCGTTCCGACTTATGCTTCGTTCTGAGCCCGACACCACCGATACGCTTCAATTGTCGCCTCTAACACAGCGCCCTCGGAGACGTGGTCCACCTGGGCCTGCACTTCGTCGGTGGCATTCGCAGGAGCAAACGACACCCCTACAGCCCGGAGGGCGTCGAGGTCGGAGTCAGCGTCGCCGATATAGGCAATTTCGTCCAGCGCGAGGCCGAGGTGCTCCGCGAGCCACTCGATTCCTTCCCGTTTCGTGATGCCGGGCGGCACGACGTCCACCGACACGTCGGTCGAGAAGACGTGCAGGCCTGGGGCGTTTTCGGCGACGAACTGCTCGGTCCGGGGCCGCAAGGCTCGAATCTCTTCGACCTTCGGGGAGACGACGCCCGCCTGTGTCCGCTTGGCGTGATCGAGCGACACACTGGTCCCTGGAATGCACTCGCTCCGGAACCAGCCCTGTACGGTGTTAAGCTTGCTCTCCACCTCGTCGGTCAGATGCGGGCTCCAGGTGGTCTGGGCCGCTACGGGATCGAACCGGCCGCCGCCGGCCTCGAAGAGGACTGGGGTCGTAAGGTCTAGTGCCTGCGACATGGCCTCGACGTAAGGATAGGACCGCCCCGAACAGATGGACAGTGCCGGAGCCTCCATCCGGTCGTCTTCGGTGTGACGACGAAGCGCATCCAGCCCCTCCAAGTCGTACGGCTGGTAGGGCTCGGCCAGGCAGCCGTCGATGTCGGTCACGAAAAGCTCGATCACTTTTTAGTGTTTAAGGTCAAAGGGTGGAAGGTTGAAGGTTATAATATTGAAAATTGAAGGTTGAAAAGTTTTAGTCGGTGATCCAATATTGGAAAGCCCCTTGAGATATAAACCTCAGACCCCAAACAAGACATGTCTACAATATCCTCGGCTCACTCTTCGTCTGAATTAACATTCAGGTGGATGTATCCATTTTCCAACCTTAAATTTTCCCATCTTCAACTTTCTAACCTTCCCTCTTTCAACTTTCATCCTCATCCGAAAACGACTCTTCCATCGCTTCCACAATTTCGTCGGAGATGCCCATGCTGGAGAAGCCCCCGTCGTGGTAGAGGGTTTGCATAGTGACCATGCGCGTGAGATCGCTCAGCAGCGTTACGGCATAATCGGCACAGCTGTCGGCATCGGCATTTCCGAGAGGCGCGACCCGTTCGGCAAATTCGTACATCGCATCGAAGCCTTCGATCCCGGCGCCCGCCGTGGTATCCGTAGGGCTCTGCGAGATGGCATTGATGCGGATGTCGCGCTCGCCCAGGCGGTAGCCGAAGGAACGCACGATGCTCTCCAGGAGCGCCTTCGCGTCGCCCATCTCTGAGTACTTCGAAAAGATGCGCTGGGCTCCGATGTAGGTCATGGCCAAAATGGATCCGCCGTCGTCGATCGTCTCGGATTCCAGGGCATGGTGGACGATGCGATGGAGACTCACGGCCGAGACGTCCAGTGTCTGCTCGTACCAGTTGTAGTTGAGATCCTCGTAGGGCACGTCCTTGCGCACATTGACGCCCATCCCGATGGAGTGGACGATGAAGTCGATGGTGCCGTGCGTCTCTTTCACCTCCGCAAAGAGTTCGCCCAGGTCTTCATCGTCGGTGGCGTCGGCCCAGATGAGGTCGCTATCGGTCTCGTCCGCCAATTCGTCGAGGGAGCCGAGGCGGCGGGCCACCGGGGCGTTGGAGAGGACGAAATCCGCTCCCTCGCGGTGGCAGGCCTGAGCAATCGACCAGGCGATGCTGTCCTCGTTGAGGGCACCGAAGATGATGCCAGTCTTTCCGTCGAGCAGATCGTAACCGTCCATGAAAACATACCAGGTTCAATTCAAAGAAACGTAGAGATCAGTATCGAAGGTCTCTTTTCCTCAGTGATTCGTGATGTGTGATTCGTGATGTGTGATTCATGAGGCCAGCTCCGATGGAGCCGAGACCCCGCCTCACGTTTCACGCCTCACGTTTCACGCCTCACGTATCACAGGCGCACGTCGTCCATTGGGGCCAGGTGGCGGAGCAGGGGCTGGTGTACCCGACCGTTGGTGGCGCACACCTGTTGGTCGAAGAGGGGCGTGAGCTCCCCGTCTTCATGGTAGTTTGTCACGCGCCCCCTCCCTTCACGCACGAGCAGGATGCCCGCCGCTACATCCCAGGGCTGCAGGCCAGTTTCGAAGAACCCATCGAATCGCCCACAGGCCAGCCACGCCAGGTCAATGGCGGCGGACCCGTGCCGACGCACGCTCCGGGCGTCGCGGAGGATGTCGGCCAGTACGTCGAGGTAGATCTCCGTGTGCTCGAAGCGGCGGTAGGGAAAGCCGGTAGCGAGAAACGCATTCTCGAACGCCTCCGTCGGACTGACGCCCGCGGACTGCCCATTGACCTGAAGCCCGTGCCCCGCCACAGCGGTAAAGAGCTCGCGGTGTGGAACGTCAAGCACCACGCCGGCCACGATTTCGTCGTCCTCCTGCAGGGCTACGCTCACGGCGTAGGGCGGCACCTGATGCATGAAGTTGGTCGTGCCGTCGAGGGGATCCACGATCCACCGGCGCCCGTCGACGACCGCGGGAATGGAGGCCGAATTTCCTCCTTCCTCTGCCAGAATGCGATCGTCCGGACAGTCCCTACGGAGCACCTCCACGGCGGCAGCCTGGGCCTCCTTGTCAGTCTCTGTGACGAAGTCATTGCGCCTCTTTGCCCGCACTCCGTTCGGTGATCCGGACTGCTCACGGATGATGGAGGCTGCGCGGCGGGCTGCGCGGACGGCCGTCTCCAACAGGCTGTCGTATGGCGAATCGTGTGTCGGGGCCTCCATTAAGGTGACGCCAGTTGTGCAAATGGGGAGCGGGGGATGCCGAAGACTTCACGAAGCCCGCTGGGCGGAGCGAAACTTTTGGGCGGTTCCGTGCTAGCGGTACCGGATCGCATCCTAACATATAAAGCGACGACGAGTGATGCAGGCCTCCCCCCCCGAACGTGCCCGTTTTTTACACGTCGTCGTGGGCCTTCTGGTCGTCGGCCTCGTGGGAGGTACAGGCTGTACCAATCAGGGCCTCCCCCCCGGGACCTACTCGCCGTTCGGGACAATCGACACGATTGCATCCTCGGAGGTCCCCCGCGACTCTGTCCTCGCGGTCCTCGACCGCATGGACCGGACGGCGTTCGACTCGGCATTCGCCCAACTCGACGCGTACGCCGTTACCCGGTACGTGCGCACTGAACGGATGGACACAACCGGCGCCATCACGGCCTACCGCACACTGACGCTTCGGTACCCGCCCGACTCAGGAGCCGGCACCATCCAGCGGGCCGACTCGGCGGGGACGTTCCGGGAGGGGGGCCTCCTCTCAAGCATAGCGCCCGCGCAACAGCGCACGGCCCGCCCGGCCAACCTGGCCCTTCAGGCCCTCGCCGATCAACCGGCCTACCTGGCCCCGCGAACACAGGAGGACTATCGGTACGCACTGGGCCGCGACTCGCTTCTGGACGGCACGCCTGCGTTCGTGGTGGAAGCGAAGGTGCGCTCGGACGGGCGAGGGACGGACCAGGACATCCAGTACGCCCGCCTGACGATCGATCGCGCGTCGCACGAACTGGTGGGACTCACCACTGTCCGAACCAGTCGAGTCCTGCTCTTCCGAGAACGCAGCCAACTGACCCTCCACCTCCGTCCTAGCCCAGATGACGCCTGGGTCCCACACTTGACGCGCTTCCGTGCCTTCGTGGACATCCCCTTCCGGGCGGCTCGTCAGTTCCGTACCGTCTCGGCGTACTATGGGTACGACGCACGCAATGAGACCCCCTGAGCGAAACGCTTTGCCGTGCCCGACGGGGGCAACGAGACTTCGGATCGCGGGGTGCGTATTGCGTAGCACGGATGAACGAAAGGATGCATAATACGAAATACGCAATACGAACGACGTTCACTCGCCGCCCCGACATCCCCCCAATGCCTCTCCCCCTCGTCGACGACGTGCAGGACCGTCTGTCCACCGACCGATTCGGGCACCCGATGCGCGGCTTCGAAGAGATAGACTCGACGAACGAGCGGGCTGCACAGTGGGCAACAACGGACGTGCCGGAGGGCGCCGTAGTGCTCACCGAGTACCAGACGACCGGACGCGGGCGCCATGGACGCACCTGGAGTGCAAACAAGGGACGAAACCTTCTCTTCTCCGTCGTGCTGCGCCCTTCCCTGGCCCCGGATCGGCTCAGCCTCATCACCGTGGCCGCGAGCGTGGCCGTCGCCGAAACGATCGATGCCTTCGTGTCTCCCCACCGGGCCGCTATTGAATGGCCGAACGACATTCTCCTCGAGGGTCGCAAGACCTGCGGCATTCTCTTGGAGTCTTCCTTCCCCCCCCCGGATGGCGAAACGGTCGTCGTCCTCGGCGTAGGCCTTAACGTCAACCAGACCACGTTCCCCGACGTACTCGCCGACACGGCCACGTCGCTCCGCCTTACCACCGGCCGCCCCGTGCCTCGGGCCGCCCTCCTGGCTCGCCTCCTGACGGCCCTCGAACGTCGCTACGACGCCGTGCAAGGCGGAACGGCGGACGGCGTCCGGGCCGCGTTCGAAGAACGCCTTCTCTCTCTCCACGAACAAACGACACTCCGTGTGCCGGAAACCGACCAGACCCTCTCGGGCACTGTGGAATGCGTCACCGACACCGGTGCGCTTCGCCTCCGCACGGCGGACGGAACGACGATCGTCCACGCGGGCGACGTGACGAGCCGTACTTGAGGGGACGTAGGGGAGTCCGTGAGTATGTGCGTCAGCCGGCGTACCCGATGGTCCCGGAGCACGCGTTTACCGCCGAAGCAACCTTCCAGAGATCCCCGTGGGCAACCGCCCTCTTCAGGACCCTCCGACATTCCGAGTGCCTTCCGCCCCCTCCCCACCAACCCACCAACACACCAACCCACCAACACACCAATCCACCAACACACCAATCCACCAACACACCAATCCACCAACACACCAACACGCGAATGCTCCTCGCCCTCGACATCGGGAACAGTGCCGTAAAGGCCGGCCTGTTTGAGGCGGAGACCCTCACCCATGTAGACGCCATCGCGTCGCCCGACGTGGACGCCTCGGAGCAAGACGCTGCGTACTGGCAAGATGCTTTTGCCCCCCTCCTCGACGACGAAACGATCGAGCGGATCGGCCTCGTGTCCGTAGTGCCCGCCCGTACGACAGCGGTGATCGATGCCCTTCAGGGTCTCACGAGCGCCCCGATCACGCTCATACGTCCGGACCTGACACTTCCGTTTGCCGTGACCTACGACACGCCGGACACGCTGGGCAACGATCGCCTGGCTGCTGCCGCCGCCGGATGGGTCCACTACGGCCGGGCCGAGCCCCGAAGTGTACTCGTCGTGGACGCCGGAACGGCGGTAAACTACGAGGTAGTCCACCGGGACGGCATTTATCAGGGCGGTGCCATCGGGGCCGGGCCGGCCCTCGTGCGACAGGCGCTCCGTATGGGCACCGCACAACTGCCTGAGGTTCCCCTGACCTTTCCCCCTCCCCCCGTAGGCCAGTCGACCCAGACCGCCCTCCAGAGCGGCATCCTGTGGGGCCTCGTCGATAGCGTCCGCGGGATGCGGGACCGACTCGCCCAGTCGCTCCCCGATACCCCGCGGTTGGTTCTCACAGGCGGCTGGAGTTCTACGCTCACCGACCACCTGCACGGGGAGATCTCCCACGCTCCCCACCTCGTACTTCGGGGCGTCCGGCTTTTGGCCGTACAGAATGCTCAGGACTGAAGCGTGCCGTTCTCGACCGACCGGAGTAGCTCTTGAATCCGGGACATCACCATCTGGATGGCAACGTGGTTGTGCCCGCCTCGGGGAATAATGATGTCCGCCTCCCGCTTCGACGGCTCCACAAACTCGAGGTGCATGGGCCGTACTGTCCGTTCGTACTGGCGCAGGATGCCCTCGATGGACCGCCCTCGCTCCTGCATGTCCCGCCGGATGCGGCGCATGAGCCGAATGTCGTCGGCTGCGTCGACGTAGATCTTGATGTCCATCCGCTCCTCCAGAAGCGACTCGGCCAGCACCAGAATGCCCTCGATGATGATGACGGGCCGGGACTCTACGGTCTCCGTCTCCTCCTGGCGGGTGTGCGTTGTAAAGTCGTACACCGGCTTCTCAATGGACTCCCCCTCGATCAGTTGGTCGAGGTGCTCACGCATGAGCTCCGTCTCCAGCGCGTCGGGGTGGTCGAAATTGAAGCGTGCCCGCTTCTCAGGAGAGAGGTGCGAAAGGTCCCGGTAGTAGGCGTCGTGGTCGAGAATCGCGATCGGGTCGGCCCCAAATTCGCGGAGGATATGGTTCAGAACCGTGGTCTTCCCGGACCCGGACCCGCCGGCAATGCCGAGGACGACCGGAGGGTTCATGGCATCAAATCCCTGCTCGTGACAAACGATATCGCGCCCCTGCTGTCTCTCGCAGATCGCGCGTCTTTCCAGCGTTGTGCGAGGCCCGTCTTCCTAGGCCTCGTCTCTCGTCTCGTCGCCGGCAGTGCCTACTCCTCCACCACCATTACCACCGTCCATGTTTTCGTGTCCTCGTCGTAGGTAGAGGCGTCCTCATCAAACGAGAGCTCGTCGGACTCTTCCTCCGTCCACTCGCGGAGGTCCTCCATCTCTTCGGCCGTCTCCTGCACGATAAAGTTGACGAACTGGCCGCGCTGTACCTCCAGATCCTCTCCCGTGATGGGCACGCGCTCCCCGTCCTCGACCCGTTCGAACTCAACCTCGACGCGGGCCTCGTACATGTGCTCGTCGGTCCACGCGTCCCGGTGCACCTCGGGAAGCATGTCCCACACCCACCGGTCTTCGAGGCTATCGTTGAGGATGGGACTAATGATGGGACGCCAGTAGTCGGCAACCGGCCCAATGTCTGGAAGCTCCGCGTCCATCCCGAGTTGGTAGTTGGGAATCAGGTCGTCGGGGCGCAACAGCCCAAACAGTCCGGAGAGGATGACTCCATTTTCGAGGAGACGGCGCTGGGCCCCCGTGGGCAGGTTCGCAAAATCCATTGCGGCGTACATCACGCCCGGACTGTAGCGGTCGAGGGCCGACATCAGGGGGGCATCGTAGATCTCCTCGTTGACGCGAGTGGCCTCTTCCAGCTCGTAGCCGTCGAGCCCGAATACGTCTCCGAGCACCTCTTCCTCCTCCTCTTGAATGACCGACTGCAAGGCGTCGATGAGCTCTCGCCGATCGGGGTTGAGGTCGTCGAAGTAGTTAAACGTCCCCGATGTGCGGTAGTCGAACATGTCCGGGGCGAAGGGATTTCCCCCCGGCTGCTTCTGGTCGGCGGGGGAGAGAAGAACGGTAAGATCTGGCATGTAGGAGCGAGTCAGTCAATCGGTGGCGAAGGAGGGAGCTGCGTAGACGGGGACACCCTGACAACGTCCGACAATCAATCGGCATCGCCGGCGTTCTGTGAGGCCTGACGGAGTTCCTCCATCAGGGCGTCGATGTCGTCGCGAATGTGGTCGGCCCGGGTCTCCGCGTCCTCGACCACCGCGTCGCTATTGCGCCGGCCCTCCCTCTCGACGCTGGACTGGACGAGGCGCCGAAGAACCCCCCCTGCCTGATCCGTAAGTCGTTCGAGTTGATACGTGATGCGACGGCGGGCAACGGGCCCTCGCTTTGGAGCGAACAGCATGCCCAGGGCAAATCCTACGGCGCCTCCGGCCAACGCACTGTACACCCCAACTCGAGTCGCGTGCTTACGAGAGTTCTTCTTCATGAACAAGACGGGCTGGACGAGAAAATCTGGAGCGTGAAGGCTGCTTTCGTACCGGACGAACAGAATCCGGTTTCTCTGACGCCCCGGCGGCCACGATCGCGTTCGTGGTCTGCCCCCCGACCTGCGACGGTCTCTTCCGCAAGTCTTCGACAAGCTACTTGTCAAACCGGCTTGCATTCCGCAGTGGGGGGTGAACCCCATCGACGGGTAGGGCTTTGAATGTTATTGACCTCGTACGTTTCTTGCAACATGTATTTGGGAATCTACACGGCCTTTGTTATACATACGGACCTCTGCGGGTGCGTACGGGCCGCCTCCGCTGTTTCCCACCGCCCAATCATGACTCAGAGCTCGTACAGGCCCTCGCTCCTCACCGTGCCGTGGGGAGGCATTGCTCCTGAGTGACTACTTTGAGGGCGTTCCCGAGAATCCTTCCGCACCGCCCCGCCCTTACTGACGACGACCCCCTATATGCACGAAACCCCATTCCCCATCCACGAGACCGGTCCTTTCCAGTACAATGCGGAAGGTCCGACCGACGCCCCCCTCCCTCCCATCGTGCTGTTGCACGGCATGCTCGGCGACCTGAGCAACTGGGTGGACACTGTCGAGGCCCTGTCGAACAAGGGATACCGCGTGCTTGCCCCTATCCTGCCTGTTTATGACTTTTCCCTGTCGGAAACGGGCGTGCCCCGCTTGACGGAACACGTGCACGACTTTGTAGAGGCCCTTGAACTCGACAGGGTCGTTCTCGTGGGCAACTCGCTGGGGGGGCACGTGGCGCTCCTCTACGCGCTCAACTACCCCGAGAAGGTGTCTTCCATGGTGCTCTCGGGCTCCTCCGGCATCTACGAAACCACGATGGGCTCGTCCTTCTTCCGCCGACAGGACCGCGAGTTCATCAAGGAACGGACCGAGATGACGTTCTACGACCCGGCCTACGCCACCGAGGAGCTCGTCGACGAGATGCTGGAGATCGTCAACGATCGCCCCCGGGCCTTCCGGCTGCTCAAAATTGCCCG
>JBDGQN010000173.1:0-25160 GCA_042219055.1 Salinibacter sp.
CCTGGAAGAAGCGTCAACTGTTCGGGGAGTTGGAATACTGGCCGACCGGCGATCCGGACGCCGTACAAAGCAAGCGTTTGGATCAGTTCGGAATGTCTGCCGATATTGGCTCAGACATTTACTTGAGCGGCGAGGACGAGCTCGGAGCACTTTCCGTAGAAAAGGTGGACGGCAATCGCCTTGTGGTCGTTACTCCTCAGTCGGAAGCAACACTTCGGCATGAGGGAAGTCCCGAGTCAAGGCTCCCCCTTTACAACCACCGCACCTTTGAGCTCGGCGACTGGACCTTTCGCTATCGGGGAGCCACTCCATCTCCCCCAATTCACTAATACTACTTCCGAGGTTTAATTTGACCGATTGACCTTCCATCACGGAGAAGCAACCAGCAAGAGCAATGCGCGATATGCCCTGCACTCAGGTCGAGGTTCAGCAATTCCTGAGCAAATATCAGTCGGCCTTTACCAGGCGAGCAGATGGTTCGAGGTGGCCGAAGTGGGAGCAGACCTGGCGCCATGCAACAGAGTACTTCCAGGGCTTGCTCCGTCCGGGGAAGAGCAAATCAGTAGCGGACATCGCCGATCAGACCGGCGCAGATCAGGAGCAACTTGAGCGATTTGTTCGCGAGAGTCCGTGGGAGCACCAAAACGTAGAGTCTCACCTGCGCGAGGAGGTTCCTGATGAGGTACAGGGCCCCGATGCTGCGCTTATTGTCGACGGAATGGCCATTCCGAAGTCGGGAGAAAAAAGTGTAGGGGTGGCGCGACAGTGGTGTGGGGCCACCGGAAAGGTGGATAACTGCCAGGTTACGGTAAATTGCACGCTTGCCAGGGCCGGGGAGCAGCACAATTCCGATCAAGTCACCTGGCCCCTGGGAACGCGGCTATACCTCCCGAAAAAATGGACGGGAGAAGACGATTCAGTCTATGAGACGGCCCGCGAACGGGAAAAGTACGCCCAGCTTTCTGAGGAGGCCGGCATTCCTGAGGAGGTCTCCTACCAGCCCAAATACGAGATTGCCATCGACCTGATCGATCAGGCAATGACGGCGGGCCCCGATCATGCATGTGTGGTCGGAGATACCGGCTTCGGCAAGTATCCTGCGTTCAGAAAGAAGCTTCGCGCCCGCGATGAGCTCTATGTGCTGGAAGTGGAGACCTCGAAGTTTGTCGTGGTACCCGAAGGGACGACTGTTCTTGAGCCAGGGTCAACCTCGGGGCGAGGCCGCCCGCGGAAACATCCGGCCTATCCCGAAGAGACAGATGCCGAAACTCCCGAGCAAATCGCCGATCGCCTCGAAAAGCAAGGTGGCGAAAAGCAGGATGGCTGGAGAGAGGTGACGTGGAACGAGGGAACGAAAGGGGAGCTGAGCGGAGAGTTTGCCCGAAAACGGGTTCGCGTGGTCAAAAATAGAAGCAACCGGTGGCTAGCTGACGAGACAGGATGGCTTCTGCTGAAGAGACCCTCTGGAGAAGAGGGGGAACTGAAGGCCTGGATATGCTGGGGACTTGACAAGGCTTCGTTGGAAGAGCTGGTGTCGTGGGGGCAGCTCAGATGGACAGTCGAGCGGTTCCACCAGGACATCAAGCAGGAACTGGGAGCAGACAAGTATCAGGGGCGGACGTGGCGAGGCTTCCACCATCACCTGTCGGCGGTGATGCTGGCGCACGCATTCGTTGCAGAAAGGCGGCTGGAGGAAGGACAAGACCGAGAAGACCTGGCCTCCTTTGCGGAGGTGGTTCGGCAGATTGTTCGGGAGTCAGCCATACAGCGCCTGATGGAAAATCATGGATTTGATCGGCCGAAAGCCCGGGAGGTCGCAGTCGACATGCTCAGGGAATATTCCGACTGGTGACACCGAGCCTGCAAGAGAGTTAAACCTCGGAAGTAGTACTAAGCATCTTATCTATTAATTAACAAGCGGACCGACCTACCAAAGATCCCATGGAATCTGGACCTTCTCTGTCAGACGATTCCCTCGAGACTGATGCTGGAACCGCGGGCGTAGGCTCTTCCGGCGCGGGTATGACGTATGCCCCTTCCTTACTCATTGGCCTCGGAGGGACAGGCGCGGAGGTACTCCTCCGAGTGAAAAAACAACTTCAAGACCGAGGCCTCGAAGACAATGGACTGCACCGTTTCCTTTTCATTGACACCGACTTAGACACCTTCTCGACCGGGCAAGGACTTCCAAGTGTCGAGAAGCGCGAGAAGTGCATGATCGGGGTCGATGACGTCCGGGACTTTTTGGACAATCCGGATCTCTACCCGAATCTCAGAGAAAGATTTCCCGCAGAGAAACTTGGGGGCGCTCACATCAGCGATTTGAGCAAAGGCAGAGGAGCCAGTCAGATCCGATCGTTAGGAGCATTTGCGCTCGCGCTCGAGGCAAATAGAGTTCAGAATAAGATAGAGAAGGCCTACAATGATCTCCTCAGCTTGAAAGATATAGTTGAAACGAAAGATGAAGACCAAAATGCCGAAATTAAAGATCGAGTGTATATTTATTTAGTCGGTTCGCTGGCAGGAGGAACTGGTTCTGGATGTTTTTTGGACGTTGCTTTGTTGTCGAAAGAAGTCTGCGGACAAGACAATTCCGAATTGGCTGGAATGTTTGCTCTTCCAGGTCCCTTTGATGCGTTGTTTGAAGACCCCGCCCAGAAAATTAACACCCGAGCCAATACCTATGCGGCCCTGAAAGAGCTCCAATTCTGTCTAGACGCAGGTCGTGAAGAACGAAAGGAGCTCGGCGCGATTCAGTTCAATTATGATAATCCAGCCCAGGATCTTGAGTTGGATCCCGAAGAAGATCGTCTTTTTGACCTCTGCTTTCTCGTTGACGATCAAAGTAGCAGAGGCAAACTGTCGGGGATCGAGGATTTGTATAGCCTCATGGCCCGCACAATCTTTCAGGACGTCGGCTCAAAGTTTGGGGCAAACGCCGATTCTTTTGAATCGAACGCAGGGGTTCTGAATGGGACTTCCCCCTGCAAAAAGACTGGTCTGGAGCGGCGGTTTGGGACTGTCTCCACTTCGACTCTTTATTATCCGGCCTCCCGCGTGGCGGACTACTGCACGTTGCGGTCTAGCAGGTCGGTGGTAAAGGATTACCTAATCGGCACCTCCCCCACCGAGGATACTCTCCACAATCGGCTGTCCCAGTTTCTCGACCAGCACAATCTGGAGGATCGGGGCGATGATAACCAACTCCTCGAAAGCCTACTGCAAGCTGACAGTCGCCGGTCCCTCAACTCTGATCCTGAGGACGGCAGCCTCGTCTCCAGGTCCTGGTTTGACCTTCGATCCGACTTCGGTGAAGATCTCAGTGGCGAAGAGTTCGCAAGTCGCATCCGTGACGAGTGGGAACGTTTCTCCAATCAGTCCTTGGCTGATATTGAAGGCGTCGTTAACGAGAACCGAAAATATCGTCTCGGCAGTGCCAACTCTGCCCCGAACTATCCCATTCGATCCAAACTTGAAGAACTAGCCCTCTCAATCGCAGTGGAGCACGGCGCTCGGGCGGCCCGGGACATCCTTAAAATGGTCGCTGATGTGGCTGAAGAGATGCGCCAAGAATTCAATACTGAGTCCGATGATTGGAAGCGGCGTAGCGAGGATCTCGAACGTCGATTTAATGAAGCTGCCGATGAACTCACCCAACTTGGTTCGATCAAATCTTTTTTCTCAAGCCGGGACGAAGAGCTGAAAAAGCAGCTTATCGACCTGCACGGCGAACGTGTGCAGGGAGCCCTCTGGGAGGCTGCCCGTCCGGAAGCCCTGCAGGTACTAGAAAAGCTCAAGGCTGAAGCTCAGGACGTGCGCACAAGCTGGGACGCCCTGCTGACAAACCTTGATGATACGCTCCTCGATACCCTCCGAAAGAATGCTAATGGCCTGGAAACCCATTCGCAGGACGAAGAAGAATTTGTCGTCGAACAGGAGGTTACGCGGCCCGGCCATGAGCAGCGCTACTACAAGCAAAACCGCCTGGGAAGTGGTGATGCGTTGGCACAGGTGCTTGAAGCACGGTACGCCAGCTCAGACCAGGCTCGCGCCGAGCTCTTCCGGGATGCGCTTCGTATGGACCCGATGCCCTTTGGGGAGAAGGTGGTAATCGGACCGCTCTACGACCACTATGCTCCGTCGTTAGCCGACACCAATGTCATCGACTTCGTCGAAAATCACCCGGAAGAGGTCGAGGAGAACCCGGACGAGGACACCCTAAAGCACAAACTTGAACTTCAATCTGACCTGTGCCAGCCCTTCTGGCCCGCGGAAACTGTAGGCCCGATTGAATTTCCTGCATTCAAAGGGGTCAGTGTCGTTCCCGAGGGTATTGGCGACGACGGTCCCGTCTATCCAACTACTGTGTCTGACTGGGCCGACGTTCACGGTTACAATGAAATTCCTTCCTCGAACCGCCGAGAAGTGGTACTCAGCAGGCGGACGTACGGGGCCCGTGCCTTTTACCTCAGTCCCTGCGAAAACTGGAAAGAACGGTATGAAAGGAGACAGGAAACTTCCGAAGGGAGCTATATGCTCGAGTCGCATGTCGATCTGGGAGGCATCCCTGACCTGTTTCCCAAAGACGACATCAGACCACTCCGATACTTCGCGATCGGAATTGCGCTTGGCTTCATCGTGCAGCGCGGAGAGTGGTACTACTTCGGCCTACAGAGACCTCCATTCGAAGAGGGAAAGATGTATGTACTCTACGAACAACAGGATTGGCCGACGGTCCATAGCATAGACTCAACCTCCCCGCCCCCTACAGCCGGGAAGCTTGACTTTACTGAGCGGCAGGACAACGTAGATAAAGACCTCCACCAACTCGCGCAGGGCCGGGAGAACGCCATCGAGGCCTTGGGCGAAGAAGAAGAGTACCTTGACCTATTAGAGGGGGCTATCCAGGAATACCACCAAAGCGTGGGGAATCGGATCTTTTATCAGCAACTCGACAAATATCAGAAGCAGGTTCTTGACTCCACCAAAGTCACTGGAAATAACGTCTTTGCTCGGGAAAAAAGACAAATCCGAAAGCGCCTGGACGAGATTCACCCTTAACAAATGCGAACCGGGATCAACCTCGATGTGGATGAAAAACGTGCTCACCTGACCCTGATCTCTGGGCTGGATGAATTCGGGCATCAGGTCCTTGATCTGGTGGAAGAACAGCTCTCTGTGCTTCCGGAGGCTCTGCAATACTCCACGCAGTTTATTTTCCAGTCAGCCGACGGATCGGAGCAGTTATTCGCAGAAGTTCAGGAGAATCGGGAAGATCTCACCGACATCAATAATGTCGATCGCATCAACTCTCTCCCTGATTGGACAATTGCTGGAAGAGGCGACAAGAGGATTGTTCATCACCATTTAGTCGGCAGGCTGGACACGATAGAAAATGTCTCGGGGCTCGCTTCCACCATTGTGGAGGAAAATCGCTTTGACACCGTCACGGGCCTTTGCTTCTCGGAGGATCTCGGCGAGCGTATTCATGACCTTCGTCGGGACAATTATTCCTCGTGGTCACAACTGCTTGTCGTCTCTTCGACGAATCGACGGGGCACGCACTTCTCCCGTCAGGCCGTGCAGTCGTCGGTCGCGGGAGCAGTTCTCATGTCCATAATCCTTGGAGGAATTGACCAGGACCGTTCCCGAACGGACATCTCGACGTTCGGCTGTACGGGGCTTTACGGAATGACCGGTCCGGCCCTCCGCCAGTTGGCCACTCATCTTGCTCGCGATTTGGTTGCTGAACATCGGTCGGAGGTTGAGGAGGACGAGGAGCTTCCTGAGGACATGATTGGGTTCATCGAGGAGTTCGATCCCCAAGACCTCGGAG
Organism: Salinibacter sp.; assembly: GCA_042219055.1. GTDB lineage: Bacteria > Bacteroidota > Rhodothermia > Rhodothermales > Salinibacteraceae > Salinibacter. Next base: position 5,837 of record JBDGQN010000173.1, read on the forward strand.
ATCAGGTACTTCTTGACGCGGACTTACAGTCTCATGCCTCGGTGGAGGACACTCCCCTGTCAAATGAATCGATCCCGGCAACACCCGACTGGCAGAATGGTCGACTCTCCATCTCCCTGAGCGAAGGTCGCCTGGGGCTCGAACTCACCCAGCCCGGGCAGGAGGAGGAGTGGGTATCTCAGATCCGGGAGCACGCTCGGTCGTTCGACATGACGACTGGTTACAAGTGGCGGCGTCAACTCGAAGAAGGGGCCTCACAGCTGGCCGAGGAAATCCGAGGATCGTTCAAGGATCGAATCCAGACGTTTCTCGACCGTACTCCGCAGTCGCCGGGGCGCGTAGAGCAGGTTTTAGATCAGGTTGAAGACAAACTTAAAGAGCAATACCGTCCCGCCGATACAAACATCCCGGATCTTGACTCAACGCTGAGCGACCTGAAAGAGGCCGTGGAAGACCGTCCCAATGGCCTGGTTCTTTTTTTGCGATTGGCAGTCTGGGTCGTTCCGGCATTGGTAGCGGGATCCATTGCTCTGAACGGGCTCTACGAAGGAACCAGGGAGGTTCTCTTCCCCATTCTGTTTGTCGTTCTCGGAGGGGGGCTCGCCATCGGATGGGGCCTATGGCGTATTCAGAGCGCCCGCGAAAAAATGAAAACCGAGCGCAGCAAGGCCATAGACGCAATTGCCCAACGGCAGGAGAACATTCTCGCAGAGAATGTGGTCGGCTACCTTGACGATGAAGTGATAGCGACTCTCCGAGAGGTCCTGGACGATTCGAGTAACGTGCTTTCGACGTACAACGAAACGCTCCAGGACGTCGACGAACAACTTTCCGCTTCCGCTGAGGGCTCTGTTGATGCTCCAACAACGTTTGAGCCGATCCTTTCCCGACCGGAGGAGTACGATCGCGCTCTTGAACGAACGGTGGAGGACCTCTCGGGCTGGCTCGAGGAAGCGCTGGACGCAGGGGTCCTTCAATCAGGTCAGGATTCAGGAGAGCTATCGGCGAATTTAGTAAACTGGTGCGAGGAGCGTCTTCAAGACCACCTGGACGGTCATCCCGAATCGACGCTCGACGCACTTTGGAAGATCCGCAGGGACGTGCGAGAGGACGAAGATGATCTCACAGATGCTATTGACTCCCTCTGGCAATACTCCACTCCCCTTGCAGAAAGCCGATACTCACCCGATTTCTCGGCCGAATCACACGTGATTCTGCTTCCCGATCGGTTCGACCAAACGACCATGGACCTTGCTGATGCTGACTTTTCCCCGGAGTCTCTCCAAGAGTTTCAAGCGGCCCCACTTCTCGTTTCCCTCCGGGTTGGCCCACTGGATCTCCCAAAAAATCAAGCGTAAACTCACCTCGCCGTTATGAGCGCTCGGCTCATCAGCTCTATCCTCTGGCTCCCTCTTTTAATCATCCCTCCGCTTCGGCTGGGAATCGAGCGCCTTTCTCAATTTCTCTGGCCGACCGTTCAGCCCTTCACCGCGTTGGCCGAACTCCATTCCCGCTGGGTTCCGTTCGTTGTTCTTACGGGACTCGGATATCTCGCCACCTATGCCATCTGTCGCTTTGTGCTCGCGGAATTTGACGTGCTCGGAGATCTAGGAGGGACACCAACACTCCGCGGACCGGCCCTCGGGGCCACTGTAACCTGGGTCGTACTCGTTGCTCTGGTCGGCCAGTTGACCGTTCCTCTATCGTTGGTGGCAGTTCTCACCGTTCTGCCGTTCCTGGGGCCCGAAGAGACGACTACCCCTTCCTCTCCGCCTGAGCCGTCGCCCACCCCCAGCCCGCCTGAGCCGCTTCCTGAGCCCCCTGACGATCCATCTCCTCCTGAGTCCACCCCCGATTCTCCAGAGCCATCTCCTTCTCCTTCCGAGGAAGAAAGCGACAAGGAAGACGAATGGCTTCACCGAAGTTACTCGTGGCTATTCAACGAGGAACCGTATCGGAAGGCGGGCCGAACGCATCGGTTCTCTCTGCAACTCTCGATCCGGAAGTCGCACTATCAGGAGCTCCGCGAACGCAACCACAGGGTCCCCCGAGATCAAAAGGTTGAGCTGGTCAACGAACAGCTCGACCACGAGCGGATCTCAGAACTGGCTGCCAAAATCCGCCAGATCGCGGAAGACGAGGGACTCGATGAGTTGGGGGAAATCCACCTCGCCATGGCGTTCACCCTGAGCATGTCGTACGCCTACGACGACGAGGTGTACGGCAGAGAGTACCCGAAATTCCCCGTGGAAATGCTCGCCGACAAGGAAGGGGACTGTACTGATTTTTCTGCCGTTTGCGGAGCCCTCCTCTATCGCCTAGGTCACGACACCGCGTACGTCTTGATGGGCTTTCCGGACCAGGAGGCTGGCCACGCTGCTCTCGGTGTTCGCCCCCCTGTCCCGCACTGGGGAAGCTATCTTCAAAAGCAGGGCAATCCTGATGAGAAGTACTACTACTGCGAGGTTACACCTTCAAGCAGTGCAACGACATCAACTACAACTGGTGTGCAGTGGTGGTTGGGCAAAGATCTTCCGGATGGGGCTCAGAATTTTAAGGTGTATCCGATTGGATAGCGTTGTGAGCGGAATCATCCGGTGTAGCTTTTCCTCGTGTGGAGCATCACATATTCCTGCTGTATTGCCCGAGAATCAGTCGTAATAGACTTGATAAAGGCCCACCACATCAGTTGCAAGAGGGATCCGTGGACCTGTTCCAATACGTCAGACTCAAGGAAAAACTCAACCTAGCCAGCGCGCTTTATCCGACAGTGATTACCGAGCTTCGTCGTCAAAACTCATTATATCATCTACAGGAATTCAGTATGCAACTCTTCTTTTTGAACTCGCGTTCCTCCTGTAGCGCCGTTGGAATCCAAGGGCGCCACAGGGGTGATCATCGGAATATGATTTGATCAACGAGATCGCTGTGCATTTGAAGACCTGTAGACTGATCTTTGGCAGGCGGTATTAGGATGAAGGGGGAACGATCCAGCCTGATTTCACCATTCGCATGTGCATTTCTAGCAGCGAAGATGGTCGGTTGATACCTCTACACCACACACGTAATTGCTTAAGAAACCGATCGATACCTTGAGTTTCTCGTACCAGACTTTTCTCTTTTCAAGACGAGTAGACCAAATAATCCTCAAAATTGAGAGCTGTTGCTATGGGTAGCGGAAACGAGGTAAAATGCATGGAGTGCCAGCAGAATGACGCTAAGTACCGGTGTCAGCACTGCGCCTACGCGATCTGCTCCGATTGTGCACAGAAGCTCGGCGGAGGAGCATTCAGTTATCCTACATGCCCTCGGTGTGATGAGAACGACTGGAAAGGTGCGTAGCGAAGGTTCGATTGTCACTGCTTGGAGGCCCTCGGTCGACTGAATCAAACTTTCCCCGGGTTGGAAGCTGGATTTTTGAGAGTAGCCCACAGTTCCTTGCTTCTCCCCAGCTTGTGGAGTTCGGTTCTGTATCTCGTAGGGCGTAAGGCATTTCCACAATCCAAGAATCTGTTTTTCGAGTACAAGCGAGTTTTCCTCTCAGGGAAGATACGGATGCATGGAAGTAAACGAGTTGTCATTCTCCCCATCGATTTTGCTCCTCCGGCAGATCGAAGCCGCCTTCGTCCCTTCTTTCAGCAGGCACATGACCCTCCCCTCCACCGGCAAACGTGGACCTCCGAAGACGTAGATGTACTGTTCGAGGCAACAGATCAGGTAGAGATTGCCTATCGGCGCTCCGGAAAAGTCCTGGGATATGTCACAGTCGCTTCAGACCGGTTCGAGGTCGCCATTCGCCCATCCGCGAGGCGCCCCGGCATCGCCGTGGAGGTCGTTCTCCTTAGTCTCTGGAGTTACTTCTCTCGTCCCGATTCCGCATCGGTCGTACGCACCCTCATCCACCGGAAGAACGCAGAATCGCTGGATCCGGCCCGCCGTCTTGGATGGAGCCGGGATTGCGACACGTCTACCAAGCCTGAAGATTCCGACTGGTATCCCTTCCGTTTCGAAAAGAAGACCCTCTGGTCGCCTCTCCTACAAGAGCTTCTCGAACGGTTCGATATCGGATCTTACCCTTGAAGCAGGGAGAACCCGACCGAACGGGTTCGTTTTGAGATTTTCTTTTCGTAAGCAGCCCCACGGTATTGGGATTCTCCATCACAGCCTTCCTGCCTCCTCGACGAAGGCGCATTTCGTCAAACAGCTTTCGCCTTCATGAACTACTGGACTATAACGCTGAACGCCGCAATATTCCTCGTCCTCGGGTTCTTCGTTGTGTCCGTCTCCGTCGTCGCCCGTCCGGCGACAGGGACGACAGCGGCCCTCGATCGGCCAGCGACGGACTCAACTACAGATGAGGACCCTGAAAAGCACTCTCCCCTCAAATCCATCCGGCATCATCTCCACCAGGCGAAAACGCTCTGGTGGCTTGGGGTTGAGGAAGAGGGCAACCTTTCGGCGTTCCGGCGGAGCAAAACGTATGTCGAGAAGGCCGTCCACGAACTCCGTTCCCATCCGAGCATCCCAGATTCCACCCGTCAATCCCTAATGGGTCGTATTGAGGTGCTCCGGGGAGATCTCGCTGAACAGATTCAGGTTGCCGAAAACACGTTTTACGGCGCCTTTCCGCTAGTGCGCCTGCTGGTTCCGTCTCTATTTATCACGTCCGGCTCTGCCGACGATTTCCATCTCCTGGAAGACCCGAGCATAATGGCGGTCCGGCACCTGGCCCGGTCGACTCGGGACGAAGCTATGTCTTCGTGGATGACGATTCCTAATATGCACGTCGTGTTCCCGAGCCGCCATGTTCGTCCGAGCCTGCAGAACGAGTTCCTACGAACGTTCAACGAGTCAGCTCGATTTTTCGTGCACCCAACCGAGGAGGTGGCGCAGATCCTTTCCTCCTCGGCCCTGAGGTCATTCAAGAAGAAGGGACCGTCTCCCGCGGCAATTCAAAAACTTCAGGACGCCTTTGGCTCCCCCCATCTCGCCGTGGTGAGTCTCAAAAAACATGGGGAGGTCGGAGACGTCTCCCTGTTTAAGTCCACTGCGGATATTTACGGGGCGAACAGCGATGCCCCAACCTCATCGATCACTCGACACACGACGGCACGGGACCGTCGGGCTCAGGCACTGCCGCTCCTCCTGTGCAACGGTCTTCTCCTGATCGTCGCGGTATGCGTATATCTTTGGATCGTCCGATCGCGGGGGGAAACAATCACCGGTTCCCACCTGGCCTATCCCGCCGCTGCGTTTCTAATTTCCCGGTTTCTCTTCGGGGCCTTCCTCCCCCTCCTCGAGCCACTTGTTCAGAACCCAAGGGCACCACTTCTCGCTTCCTTCTGGTGGCCTCTACTGATTGGATTTGTACTGTTCGCCGGGATTCCGATCGTCCTTTGGTTAGCTGCGCACCGATACGGCTTGAACCCGAGCGGCTACGGAGGTCCCCTGCTCGCCTCTTCGTCCTTAGGAGTTGTGGCATACACCGCGACACCTCTTTTCCTATGGAGTCAGAATCTTGCTTGGGGACTGGTGGTGGCCCTAGCGTTGACAGCTGGACTCTTAGGTTACATCACCGGCGGAGCTCTGGACAACCTCCTTCACGACCGGATACGCCGGAGCGACCTGCTGCTTCCAGTGGGGGCGTCATTCGTGCTTGGCGGATCTCTTTTGACCGGTCAGTGGGGGATGTTTCTCGTCGTATGTCTCGCCATCTCAAGCTTGAGCGGGGCGGTTCTGTGGAGAACCCTTAAACCAGTAGAAGGATCGACTTCAGAGGCGGAGTCCCTTCTGTCAGAATCAGGAGCGGAATCCGCTAATGCAGACGTGCCTTCTACGAGGGAGGCGCTTTTAGACCGTCTCAATGCGCCTCCTTACATCAAACTGTCGGCCTATGAGGAGGCCGAGCGGCATCTCTCCTCTAATTCCTCGAAGGCGACATGTCTCGCCCTGGTCGGTCCAAGCGGTGTCGGAAAGACCGCGACGGCCCGACAGCTGCTGCGAGAGCGGGAGAATGAGGCGGCCATCCTGAGTGGTAGCTGCTCTAAGTCCTTTGGCGAGCCGACCACCTACGAACCATTTCGGGAGGCTCTGGAGTCGCATTTTGAGCTCGAAGCGTTTACACGTAGTAACGTCGAGGCCCAGCACGAACAGGTTGCAGAAATGCTGGACGGGTTGTTCGAGTCATTCGTCCCGTTTGTCAGTATCATTTCTCCACCCGTTGACGAGGAGGAAAGTGGGGTCGGATCCCCCGCCGAGATTTACAGAGCGGTTGAGCTTGCCCTCCGCCAACTGGCAAAACGAAAGCCTGTCGTCCTTTTCGTTGACGACCTTCAATGGGCCGATCCTGAGTCAATCAACCTCCTCCAGCATCTCTTGAATGAGTTCCCACCTGGCTCATCTCCGTCTGTCAGTTACTCGATTACGATTCTCGTCGCTGGTCGGACATCAGACGGGAAGCTGCCCGATGAGTACACTGACCTTGAAGACGCAGTGGAAGGGTCGCTCGACGCGCTTCATCTCTCCCCCCCAGACCACGAGGAAAAATGTCAAATTCTAACTGCGGGCCTCGGGTTAGATCAGGAGAGTGCAAAGAAGATTGTCGAGCAGGTCGACGAAAAGAGCTTCCTCCACCACGGACAGCTCTTTTGGCTCTTCGAAGTTGTCGGACACCTTATTCAGGAGAGAGCAATCCGCGCCCCGCACGAAGTCCAGTCGAACGGAACTATGTCAGACGACTCTGTTCAGGAACGCTTCGTCCTCGACGCAGAATTTCAGGAAGGAGTGCTCCCGGTTCCGGACAGACTTCACGATGTGATCGACGATCATCTCGAACAGCACCCGCAGTACCGCACTCCACTTGCCTTCGCCGCCTGCCTCGGACAGTCTTTTCGCGCGAGTACCCTCGTGGAAATTCTCGATAAGAACCGCTTCGAGGTTCTCTCTCTTCTGAGCAGTATCGAGGAGGAAACGGGATGGATCCGAGACGTCCGGTCTAAAGACGATACATACACTTTTTCGTCCTCCTATCTTTTAGAAGGTCTACGCGAGCATTTTGAGATCGCCGAACGAGGCCCGACCGAGCCCGCCCCTCAGCTTATTCGAGAATATCATGCTCGGGCCGCCCGGGCCCTAGAAACGGTGGAGGATCAGATCGTCGAGTCCCAAAAAGAAAGCGTTGCGAACCACTACTACGCGGCTGGCCCCTCTCACGCACGAGAGGCCTACCACGCCTGTTTAGACGCGGCCCGCACAACTCGGTCGATCTACAGTTTCCCTCAATCCCACGCTTATCTCGACAAAGCCGAGGAGTGTGCCCAGATCACGGGGGACGGAATGGAACTTGAGCAGGAACGTCTCCGGCTGACGTGCTTCAAGGCGCACATCAGGGGCATTCCAGAGGAACTTACTGATGCCCTGGAGGAGGGCCGAGAGTATCTAAAAAATCGTGAGAGCCCTGATTCTGAAGTTGTAGTGGCTATCGCCCAAGTTGCCTATGACTTAGGAGCGATCACGGATGATGAAGGCCACCTTGAGAAAGCCCAAGAATGGGGTGAGTATCTTGTTGAGAATGGCGAGTCGCAGAGAGTCCGCGCTGAAGGCCACCATCTGACTGGCGTCGCTCTTCGTAAAAAGTCCGAGGGAAAGAAAAATTCCAAGGATCACTTGGAAAAAGCATTGCGACTTCTCAAGGACATTCCAGGAGATCGTCAGAAGGTGCTTCGTCTTCAGGGGCAAGTCATGAATTCCCTGGCCGAGCTGCTCGTTGACCAAGAGTCCACAGATGAATCCGAGCCGCTTGCCCGGGCTCGCGAACTGTACCAGAGGCGGATTGAACTAAACGAGAAGTATAAGCTGGGGGACCTTCAGGGACTCGCTATGTCTCACGGAGGGCTAGGTCGTCTCCTCCTGCATCACAAGCCGGACCCCGACCCTGAACAGGCAAGAAAGCATTTCAGGGATGACCTGAAGCTTGCCAAAGAGCTTGGGGACGTGCGGGGACAGATACAGATGCACAGCCATCTCGGCGAGTGTGCCCTACGGCTTTCGAATCTAGACGAGGCTCGTCACCACTATGAACAATCTCTGGAGAAGGCAAGTGGATGGGTGTCAAAGTGCTTTGCCCTTGCGGGATTGTTGATCACCTGCACTCGCCAAGAGGACATTCAGGACTTGAATGAGTTTGGCGCCGAGCTTGAAGCGACTGTCGACCTGGACAGCATTTCCGACGGTCTTTCCAACCGAATCCAGGAAGCAATTGATGAGGTGGAATCCACGTCGGTGGAGGCAGACTGGATCCGCCGAATCCGTGAACGGTTCGGCGCGATTGCATAGACTTCGACCCTTAATCGCTGCTCTTTAGAGGAATATACGTTCCTCGCTTCATGGCTTCCCCTTCATGGGTCCTTACCTTTGTACCGCATGGAGAGCGGGTTGAGCCTCCGCTTCCACCGGGGACCGTCGCTCTGGACGTTGGGAATGAGGCCCCAGAGGCTGGTGTTCTCGATCATCATCGAGGGGATGATGGCGCCGCGTCCACAACGGAGCTCGTATTCCGACACCGGGATCTGATCCACCAGCAACTGGACGGGGAAGACGAGATTGAAGTCATCACCCATGAGCACCCTGATTTTGATGCCCTAACTGCCTTCTTTCTCACGTGGTTGCTTGGTTCGTCAGGTAGACATGAGGGCTTCCAATCATGCTCCCCTCTCGTCGATTTCGCGAGTGCGGTGGACCAGGGGCGGATTCGGCCTGACGAGACGCTTACGCTCTACACGTTCGTCCTCATGATCAGCCCCTGGCTCACGACCGAAGAAGGGCTCTCCTTCCGTGAGTCCAAACATATGGGAACACTCTTTCAAGAGGCGCGGATGATAGACAACGATCCGGCCCCCGATGTCTGTGCAGTTACACTTGCCCTTCGACTTTTCCGGGACTGGCACGGAGCATCCGATTGGGAGCCTTCCGCTCCGATACCACGCACGCATGTTTCCCAGTCCATTCAACCCGTTCTTTCCCCTCTTTCTAAGCGACTGCACCGGCAAGTACATCGGTGCTACCAGGACCTCAACCGGGCCAAGTCGGTCGGAGAGACAGGATGGATGACGGCACCCAGGAGGAGCGCCTCGCCGGTCGATGTTCCCTATGTCAGGATTGTGGATCCAGATGCGAATCCAAGCATCCTCGGAAAATACCTCCGCAACTGGAGCCGCCAAGAGCATGGCACTCCTGTAGTGAGTGTTCTTCAGTTCAGGGAGGCTCAGCGTACCGTCGTCTCTGTCCCCCCAGAATCTAGACTCACTTTGAAGGGATTGGGACTACATCTCGAACAGCTGGAGCAAGACACTCGAAGCAGTACTGCCCAGGGAGACTCGGATCCCCCTCGCTACCAGCACACAAACGAGGACGGGACAGTTCACGTAGACCCTCTCTTCTCTGGTAGCGACCCGTGGTATGATGGGCGCGGCCACAACTTCACAATCGTCGATGCCCCGCGGGAAGGTTCCAGCCTCTCGCTGGATCGTGTTTTCCGGGCGGTAGTCGAGGACGAGTGGATCGGCAAGGCAGAACGCTACGAAAGCCCCTCTTATAAGACTTGGAAGGCGATCCAAGAATCAAAGTAATCTGAGGAGAAACACACTTGCAGGAGGTTCCTTTTCCTACTGGTATATCTTCTCGCTCCTCAGCTTACGGACAGAGAGAAGCGTGCGGGTAGGCAGGAACCACCAGTCAGAGCTTCGACAGACTCTACTATTGCATGAGTATACCAACTATTTCACCTCCCACCCCCGGATCTCAGTACACGACAAAAGTCAGATGACCCTTCACAATCCGGTTTAAACGGTTTTGAGCGGGGTGTGACCGAAGAACTCCGTCGGCTGTCGTGGGAAGCTATCCACAGCGCAGCCAGTTTCGATACCGTTTGCGCCGATTTAAGAGGGATTCCCCGCTGACACCCCGGAATAATGTGAAGGCTGGCAATTTTTTGTCGTGTACAGAGCCCTCGGATCCCGTTATTGAAGGATTCACCATTGAGAACTAGTAATAATATGGGTATGCTAAGGTGGGCAAAGTTTCAGCCTCGGCCCCGTTCATGCGCGAGAAAGTGGGAACGATGGTTGGAACGTGTATCGAGCACCATGCCAAACAGGTTTTCGGGCGTGAAGACGTGAGTTTTGTCCGATGTAAGTCCTGTCGTTCTGCGGTGCAGAAGATGGGTTGTGTGCGCGTTTCAACTCCTCTCTGTTAGACTTTAGATCTTATTCTTCAACACCATATTTTGACTTCGTTTCCCGATGTGTACTTATTTTGGCCCTAATTGCCATTATTAAACCTATTCTCAACGGTAGGACATAAAGGTAAGGCACATTTAAAAACCCATCACTCTTGCAAAAACAAGACCCAAATGTAATGTCTATCGAAAAGATCACCCTCGAAGAGATCGAACATTCGAGACACCAGTTGTCCCTCCGGTTTAGTGCCGATGATCTCTATTTTAACACAAGTTACTGGTACGACAGCGTTAATCTTCTGGAGCTGAAAGACAAATATAACCGCAATTTTATAAATTCTTTGTTTTTCCATATTGCTTCATTTGAGATTAACAAACTTGGTAGCTTAAAACCCGACTATGTAGACTTTGGCGATTATAGTTGCTATCAGACGCAAGAGTTTGAATCACTTTGGAAAAAGATATTCAAAAATGTATGGGCACAGTGGCGGTATGAGAATCAATTTACGGACTACTATTACCCCGAAGTTGTCTCTTCTGGAACTGAAGACGATCAAAGCCCAGTAACCATCTCTTCAACGTACCCAGAAGTACTTTCTTTCTGTGGCGGAGGGAAAGATAGCTTGGTCCAAATGAAAATTCTTGAGGAGGGCGAGATCCCGTTCGACAGTGTTGGATATTCAGTATCAATCTACGGCTCTCATTCTAAGCAACATAGTCTCCTTCAAGGATTGATCGAGCATCTCTCTCCGGAAAATCACCGACAGCAGTGGATATTTAGCGATTTTCTTGACGCTCCGACGCTCGAACTGTACTCAGAACTCGAACCTAACTCTCTTTTAGCAGCAGAAACACCGAGCTCAATCTTTGCAAATCTCCCACTTGCGCTGTCTGAAGGTTATACATCTATTGTACTCGGCCATGAGCGTAGTGCTGACCGTGGCCAAGCTTACTGGGAGGAGATTGGAGAAGAGATCAACCATCAATGGGGGAAGTCCTATGAAGCCGAGAGACTTCTTAACTCTTATATTCAAAATAATCTGTTAGATAACTTTCAGTTCTATAGTGTACTGAAACCCATTTATGATCCAGTAATTTTTAACCTTCTTCGTAGACACGATGAAGCAATACCAAATACACATTCTTGCAATATAGACAAGCCTTGGTGTTGTCGGTGCCCGAAATGTGCGTACGTATGGGCCAACTACATGGCTTACCTTCCAGTTTCGTTAGTTAATGATATGTTTTCTGAAAATTTATTCGACCTACCAGAAAATCATCTTTCTTTTCGAAGAATGCTCGGCCTCGAGGAACGATTGCCTTTCGAGTGTATCGGCCAAATGCAAGAGGCACGTCTCGCATTCGAGTTATGTCGTCATAAAGGGATCGAGGGGCAGGCACTAGACGAATATACTCAGGAGCTAGCTCCAATCGAAGTAGAGCCAATCCTAGATAAATATTTAAGTGTAGAACCTGAGCGGAGTGGAATTCCAACAGATGTCAAGCGTCGTATTATTCCTCAGATGCGTGCTGGTGCCAAAGAAGCACGCTCGTATGTTGAAAGCATTATTTATTGATAGAACTTTTGGCATCTGCCTCTACTACATATTTACCCTGTTTATCTGTCATGGAATCAGAATCGACGACTGATCGGACGGAGGTTCTTGTTGATCCTGGCCACGGTGTAGGCCCTGAAGTGACCGAAGGAATCATTCGCATTTTGAACGAAGCAGATTCCAGCCTACGCATGGAAAAGCGGTCACTGAGTAGTACGCTTTCACCAGACCACCACTCTTCCTCAGTTCCAGAATCGACCGAAAAGATTCGTTCGTTCCAAGCTCTTTTGAAAGGACCATATATCTCACAATATCGTCCGCAGACTACCACAGTAAGCAACCAGTTGTCCAATACTTTATCTTTAGAATCGAGTGTTCAGAAATTCAGAACGTATCCCTACTCGTCGTCTGACCAGTCGCGGAAGGTGGATCTCGTACTTCTGCACCAAAATACTGACCGAGAAGATCCCTTACGATCATCTGATTTCTCTGCTTGGTCGGAATTCAGTTCCGGCTCTTTTCGACACCTTTGTCGGCTTGCATGTGACTATGCTTCTGCACACGAGCGAGACCGTGTCGCATGCGCTTACAGGAAGAATAATGAGATTGCCTCGGACATCTTCGATTCAATCTCCACTGATTACTCTTCCCTAGCTTCTTCCCACCTCTTGCTATCAACAGTTTCGGAAGAATTAGCTAACCATCCTGAAAGGTTCGATGTGCTCTTACTCACTGAGACTCATTCCTCAGTATTCAAAGTCTTGGACCATCTGCTCAACGGTCGGCTAAAGTTCTCGCCTATCGCACACGTCGGGGAGACATTCGGAATCTTCGGACCGAGACATGGCCCGATGCCTGACATAGCGGGAGAAGGTATGGCTGATCCCACTGGACTTTTACGGAGTACGCTCCTAATGCTTGATTACGTTGGGCACCATTCGACTGCAAAAGTAGTTCACAATGCTTGGCATAAAACAATTGAAGACGGTTTTCGGTTACCTTTTACTTATAATAACGACTCAGATGAAAAGCTAGTCGACACTGTAACTTTCATAGATTCTGTTGTAGAACGACTTGGTGAGTCCGCATCTGAACTTTCTCCGATTAAATATTCTGAATATTGGGACTGATACAATTTTTATTAAATAGATTAAACATATGTGTATTGTTAGTTTCGTATTAACAGAGATAGTTCTATTTATGCACTTCTAGCAAGTATACGAACTTTCCGTTTCGCCCCACTAATATGTTTGATTGCTCGTTCATCGTTTCAATATGGTCAAACGACTTCGGGAAAATTTGGGCCTTTTCACCCCACTCTTGTTCCTTCTGAACCAACTCAGATAGATGCGCATCCGTAGCAGGTTTCGAGGACTGGTAGTCGACGTATAAACGTGGTTTTTTCTCAATGAGTTCATTCGTTGTAGTGTCCCAGACTAACACGTGGGAGTCACACTTAGAATAAACCCTCCTTCCAGACTTGTCGACTTCTATGTTACGGATCGGACCCGGATGTTTTCCTAACTGTGCAACCTCTTCATGATTTTCCCACTTCCAAATGCGAAGGGTTTGGTCGTAAGAACCCGAAAATACCAGCTCTCCGTTATCTGAGCTTGCGACGGCAGTGACCCCTTTCTCATGCCCTTCGATAGTTGCGAGTAAGGACTCATCTGCGAGATCCCATATCCGAATAGCTTGATCGAGAGAAGCAGACACGAGCAAATTACGCTTCTTACAAAACGCGCCATCTGTTACCCAGCTATCATGCCTGAAGCTCATTAGTATCCGGCCCGTATTAATATTCCATACCTTCAGGGTGTTATCGCGAGAAAATGAAGCAACTCTCATGTTGTTCGGCTTAAAAGCAAATCCATCTATTTTCCGTATATGCCCTTGCATTTCAAGACTTTTTCCCTGCTGAATATCGTTCCATATTCGAATGGTCTTGTCTCGTGAACTTGAAGCAATTCGATTTCCAGGACCGAAATCAACACTGCTGATAGATTTGTCATGACCTTCTAAACGAGTAATTTCCTTGGCAGCGCCGATATCCCACACCCGGACATTCTTATCCCGACCGGAGGAAACTACATATCCTCCACACGGACTAATCGCTACGCTCTGAACCCAACCCTCGTGAGCCTTCAACGAAATATTTGAGCGGTTATCCGATAAAAAGAAAATCTTAACTGTACCGTCATCTCCTCCCGAGACTAAGATGTTTCCACTTGGGCCAAAGTCCACACTTCGAACAGTCCCTTCATGATCAAATAGAGAGAAGACCTCACCATCTTTAGTAAGATCCCATATTCGAACTGTTTGGTCCGTCGAACCGGAAGCAATTCTTTCTCCCTCGGGACCATAATCGATAGTTGTCACCTCTCCCTCATGGTCTTGGAAGCAATGAACTACTTCTTCCTTTTCGTAGTCCCAAACATATAATTTTCCATCATCTGAACCTGATGCAACCTCTTGCCTAGTCGGACAGAAAGATACGGACCTTACGTTTTTCTTATGAACGTCATTCGAAGCCAATTCATTTCCCTGGTCGGCATTCCAAATTTTTACAGTTTTGTCCCATGACCCCGACACAACCAAAGCTCCATTGGGACCGTAGTCCACACTCGTCACTCGCTCCTGGTGACCATGTAGTTCACTGATTTGAGTACCTGATGACAGATCCCAGATCCTTACAGTCGGTTCCCCCCAAGACCCTGATACTAACCTTCGACCTTGCGGACTGAATGAGATGGTTTCCACCCCTCCATCATGCCCGCGCATTACGAACTCAAGTGGAGAATCTAGTCGGTTAGGAAGTGGACGAAGGCTCTCCACCCAGTCAGATTCAGACTGTTCTTCATAGCTTTCTCGCCAGCGATCAAGCAAGCTGTGGAGCTTTCTGCCTTCTCGATTCCAATGCAAATCAGTTGGGTTCTCATCGTGATCCTCAAAGTGTTTTTTGGCTTCTGGGGCATCGTACCACCAGCAGCGGTTATATACTTGCTGGAAGAGGCGGCTAGGACATCGACGCAAAAATTGAACATCCATCTCAATAGCCTGACCCATCAATTGCAAATTCTTGGCAGTATCTGGGGCCTCTAAACGTTCGGCAGTCGTTTTGTAGAAGTTAGCAAGTTGAGTTGGGCCAGCTATTTTGCATACAGCTTCCGCAAACTCGAGTGTGAACAGCAACTCGCTGGCGTCACTGGACCGTCTAGCAGTAAGAAGATGGTTGAGTCCGTGTCGGAGTAGATAATTCCGAGCTGGCTCAAGGTCCGGTAAACTCCAATGAGTTGTAGCGTCGGCGAGCGATTCTATTGCATTGCTGACGAAAGCTGTGAACCGGTCACTCGTCTCGATATGTTCTCTGAACGTGTCGTGGTAAAGACGATATCCGGGATCATTGTTATCATTATCAGGGATTGGAGCCAGCCGAAGCATTGGACTGAGAATATCAAGCGCCTCGTCTACACTGTTCACCGAGTCTGCCCTACTTTCGTCAGGGAGAAGTCCACTATTCTCGTCCAATAGCGCTTGTAGTGCTGATTGGTCAAGCGGAGCCTCGGCAGCTGTAAGAAGTGAGAGCACCCTAGTAGGAATATCGGAGTCTCTTCCTAATTCATAACGTTCTAAGAGATCATCGAAGTAATGATGGACAGTATCTGGAAGCTGATTGACAGCAGAGGAGATTTCCAGATCCCCGCGATTCAAGTCCTCAACCACCAATTCGACGTACATAGGTAATCCATTGGCACGTTCAACCACTGCGTCAACAAATGGGTTTTCGATCTCACCTGATTCCTCACCCTCTTCGTCAAGTTCGCGGAGTTCATAACCTAACTCACCGACGAGTTTTGTCTCCAGTAATTCTCGAATTTCCTGGGCTGTCATTGAGGGGAGTCCCCCATCAGGGTTATTATCGGTAGGTGGAAACAAATTGGTCACCTCATTACGATCCCGGAACCGCTTTATGAGTCCAGCTTCTGGACGTCCCGCACACAGCCAAATGACGTTACTTCGATCGTTCTGGAAGGGCAATGCCGCAACTCTTTCGTCCTTCCGATGAATCTCGTCCAAACCATCAAGTAAGAAGAGAACCCGTGGAGCTCGGGCTCTAGGATGATCTCCGGACGGCTCAAGAGCTTCGTAGACCTCTAGCAATTCGGCAAGTCGGTTCGCCAAATCATCCTCTCCAGCCGTAGAGATGTCGATATTTTCGTCAAGTACTCTTGAAGGCAGTGGAGAGTGATTTTGAATTCTATGAACAGCGAATTGAAGAAAGGCCTTGCGCGAATTTCTGGCATCGCCTGTCTTGAACCGCCAGGGAACAAGGAGCAAACTAGAGGGATCAGCTCCCTTGAGATCAATGTCACCCTCTCCTCCAATCTTATTATGCGCGGCGACAGCAGCCATTAGTACACTCTTCCCTGTTCCCGCTCTTCCGGAAAGCCAGTAAATTCCATCTCGGTCCTCCCGAATGGCCGTCTTGAGTGTCGTTACGATATGATCAAGTTCTTCTCTCCGCCCGACCCGTGCTTGAGCATCCTCCCGTAACTCTTCCCCAAAATGCTCAACCAGTAAATCGGTCTTCTCTGCTTCTATGTCGAAGAGCTGCCGGAAGCGCTCAACTGCGTCTCCATGTCTTTCGCTATAGGACTTGACACTTCCAAGAGGGACGTATCGCAGAGCCTTCGTTTCTTTTCGTACATAAATTTCAGGAGCTTCTCGCTCGTTCCGCCCTTCCTGCTCGGAAGCACCACGAATTTTGGGTACACCAAAACCACAAAGAGGTGTCAAATCCAAGAGCTCGGCTTCGGGATCACGAAGGACAACTCGACCGCAGTAATCCTCTAACCGATCAGCGAGTTCATTGGGAAATGGGCCTGCACCCGTCGGCTGAGCACTTGGTCCCCGAAGTTGACGAAAGTCCCCGTCGTCGGTGACATAATGTACGACATATGACGAAAGCCAATCATCAATGTCCAGAAACGTCTCTCGAGCCCGCTGCTCGTGACCAGCATCATTCAACAACCGTTCTCCTTCTTCACGAGTAACTCCGCCCGCATGCGCAATATGGTTTCTCAATGGAAGTACTGCCCCTTCAGGAGGCACATTACTCGATTCTCCTCGCAGCAGGGGAAGTATGCTGTCCTTGAAAACAGTCTTGGCTCGGCCAAAGGACCGGCTTGGCCCACGCCGTGGTGATTGAAGGTTGTCGGCTGCTTTAATAATTCGCTCTACCATCGCAATCCAGGCCCCAAAAGTTGGGCGCTTTACCTTCGGAGCAATCCATTCGCGCAATTCCCTCGGCAACTTTCCGTCATTGCGATCAAACAAGTCTGCAACCGCGATCGAGCAAACGTACCGTACCAGGACTTCACTGGCGTCTGTAATTCGATTCAACCGTTGGACTGGATGCTCTTCTTCGAGCCACTGGTCGACGGGGATTGCTACGAAAGACGGCCACGCCGCTATGTCCAGTTTGGGCAGGTCAGGAAACGGAATGCCTTCCGACCGCGCGTCCTCAAGCTCAGATTCCGTCCAGGCCTCATCACAGCTTGGGCATCGCCAAATTCCCTCGGTTACCTCATCAAGCTGTGCCTCGCAGTGATCATTGGGACAATCCATGTCTAAACCCTATAAGAAAGTACCTTTCAGTAATTGAAGAAACGAGAATTACACTCCGACTAACCACAACTATTCACTTAAACTTTTGCTTGACCTGACTTTTAATTTTGATATATTTTCCAATGTACAAACAAATCCTATTTATCCCTTTCTCTATATTCTCCTATTCCATATTTATTTACAGAAATAATATCCATTTTTCCAGAATCGATGACTGCATATACGAAATATATTTTTCTTTTCGTCTGAGGAGAAATTTTTACTTTTATACCTTTTTTGCTTTTCATTTTATTGTGTTAAAGTTTTGAGTACGAATAATCCAATTTTCTAGGTACTCTAAAACATAAATAATTGCATTTATATACTTACAATCCGGCAGAACGTGGTGGCTTTTTCTATCCAGCCAGCTCAATTACACAACTTATTGGACACAACCTCGGTCAGCGGGGCAAATACGGTGCTCAACCGGTTTAGACGCCGAACATGCCCTTTTTAGGAAGGCAAATCGGGGAACCATTCCGGAAAGTGGTCCTCGGCGTATTCGTGGATATCTTCGATGGTCTTGCGTTTGCGAATAAGGCCGAAGAGGTAGATGGTAAGAACCTCTTCGTCGGTAAAATCCGGGCTGGAGTTGATGCTCTGCCGTTTGGCAACGGCGCAAAACTAGCTCAACCAGCGCTTGCAAACGAACAGATAGACGCGGATGAACGTATTCACTGAGACAGCATCATCTGCACCGTCGTCTCTGTCAGAATCATCCATGTCACCAAGGGCGGTTTGTGAGAGAATTTGGATAGCCCTCTTCAAACCGCCCGCGGCGGCATGGTTTTCGGAAGTTGTTCGGCGGACTGTCAATGGCCTGCGACTTCGCGGATCTCGTGCAGAACGGATTCTACACTCGCCCGGTAGCGCTGCTACGGGGCTCGTTCGGGCCCCGTTTGTGCACGTCGCCCGCTTTGTCTCGGCTGAATATCTATCCACCAAACAGCTTCTCAACCCTTAATCGGCACTTTTGAGCGATCTCCCAGCCAAACGCTGCGATTATGTAGTTCTGGCTGCAGATCCTCAGTTGCTCTATTCCCTATACACGATAGAACACCACAGTTGGAACCGCCAACGCTCCTTAAAGGCCACAAATATCGTTTTGCGTAAACTTAGGATGTTGATTATTGCCGTTTCCAGACTGCAGGCTCTGTGCACGACAAAAACTGCCAGCCTTCAAATTATTTAGAGGTGTCAGCGGGGAATCCTTCTTAATCGACGCAAATGGCTTTGAAGCTGACTGCACGAACCCCCCAGCCCGAAGGAATTCCCCGGTCTCGCCCCGTTCAGAACCGTTTAAACCGGATTTTGAAGCGTCATCTGGCTTTTATGGTGTATTGAGGATTTCAGCTCAAGTGCATAAGTACTAACACGGAATTTCCCTTCCAATAGCTCCGATTCCACCATGGGAAATCTTGAACAAAGACCAGCCCCTCTAACCACTGAGGCATCCATTAAACTGATCGTCCCATTCTCGTTTCACGAGAGCTCTAAAGGCAGGAGGCAGGGGTCAGATATGTTTACACGGGCAGCCCAATCCGTCATGGATACTACCATCACCAAGGTAGTGTCTGCGGACGAAGACAACGAGCAAACGTGCTGGACAGAATATGATGGAGACAACCCTGACTACTTTCTTTCACACGTTCAAGATTTTTTATTCGGGAGCCATCTTCAGGCGCGCTCGCCGGGGGATAATGAGCTTCCTTCTGACTACGCTGTCTCGGTCGAGCTCGATAATGATGCTAGGCAGTCGTTTTTTCCAACTGAGTCGGGCGCCACACATTATCTGGATACCCGTGGGAAAACAAATTACGACTTCCCTCTTCAAATCACAAACACGCGCCTGTTCCTTTTCCGCTCT
>JBDGQN010000174.1:0-826 GCA_042219055.1 Salinibacter sp.
TCGACGTCTCCGGTCGACCAGTTGATCAAGGTCCCGGCCGCGGCGCTGATCGAGGCCCCTAGGCGTAGTCGCGAACCGAGGTCGGCTTGGACGCCCAAGTCAGCTCCGATCCCGGTGCCCTGCTCGTCGGCCAGCGTGTGGCTGTAGTACTTGGCGCTGCCGCCGACCCGCACGGGCAGTTCCGCGATCGGCAACCGTAGCGCCGCCGACCCCAGGAACACGATCTCGTTGTTGTTGACGGTTCGCGCAGGCTGGCCTCCCGAGCCGGGCACCGGCACGTCGGCGACGAAGGAACCGAGGAACGCCCCACCAACGGTGAGCCCCGCCTGTGGCACGCGCACTGCCCCGCCGAGGTAGTTGAACTGGATGCCGAGCCCGAACTTATCAACGTTCATGGCCCCGACCTCGGCCGAGGCCGTCTGGGAGGCCATGCCGGCCGGGTTCCAGTATGGGGCGCTGTAGCCTTCCGCCAGCGCCACGTAAGCGCCGCCCATCGCCAACGCCCGGGCGTCCACGCCGAAGGCGAACGTCGTCCCCGCGCCGACGCCGACATCCTCCTGGGCCTGACCAATGACGGGAATCGCCACCGTTGCAGCAGCGATTAGGACGAGAGTCATCAAAGCCTGCCCTCGCTGGGTCGCTCGTCCCATTCCCTTCATCGCTCCTCCCCTTGTTGATTTGTCCCTTGACTTTGGTCCTGGCTGACCGTCCGCTGCATCCGTTGGAACTGACTCAGACCCGACTCCGTCTCCACGATCATCTCCGCCTCGGATAGCGACTCGATCCGGAAAATCCGGGTCTGGCGCGCAGGCGCCTCGCCCTCGGG
>JBDGQN010000174.1:836-11629 GCA_042219055.1 Salinibacter sp.
ACATCGCCGTCAACCCAGGGGTGTCGATCCGGAACTGCTGGGGCGGCGTCGTCGGCGCGTAGGTCTTCTCGACGCGCGCCTCGCCCTCGGGCGGGTTGGCCCCTACCAGATCGAGCAGCAGGGTGTTCTCCTCCACGATCTCGTAAAGGCCCCGGAATCGGACTTGCGCCCCTTCTGGGCTCAGTCGAGCGACGGCGACGGAGCCGTCGGGAAAGAACTGGAACGCGACGTTGCCCTGGCTGCCGCCCTGTTTCCAGGCCCCCACAATCCGTTGTTGATATTCGCTGCCGCCGTCGTCGCTGCCGAGCCGATAGCCGCCATAAAAGCTGGTAGCCGCCACAACCAACACGATCGCGGCCGCTAAGCTGCCGGTCAGCCATGGACTCATTCGTCGACGAGGTTGGTCTTCAGCGGACGTCATGATGCCATCCTCAAATCTTTTGCTGGCCCTGCCCTATCTCATTATGCATGGCAGTTTAACACACGTTGGTGGCACAAATGAAGGCGTCGCGGGCCGAGCCGAAGCCCGGCCCGCGACGCTCAATGACGGAAGCTCTTCCACAGCTCAGTCGTCCGCGAGCTGATCCTCCAGGGCCTTGATTCGTTCCATCATCGACTCCATTTGTTCCTTCATTTCAGCGTTTGATTGTTTCAACTGACTGACCGTCTCCTCGAGCTCCTCATTTCGCTCATACAGCGCCTGGATGGCGGTCAGGGCGACCCCGTCCAGGTTGATCGAGTTGATGTGGGCGTCGCTGCCCCCCAGCTCCACCGGCATCGCCTCGTGGAACGCCCCGGCCATGGGGCCGAGGTGGCGCACGCCCGCGCCGTCGCCGTCCTCGCCCTTGTACTCCCAGGTGCTCATCTGCAACTGGGCCACGCCTTCCAGCACCTTCGCTGGATCAACCGATTGGAGGTTCGTCTTCGACGCGCGGCTGGAGGTGGTGGACCAGCCGGTGCTGCCGCCAGAGATGTAGGTGACGCTGCTGGAGCCGGTGATGAACCGGACGCCGCCGGTGGCGCTTACGCTGAACGTGTTGCCTCCGGTGACCGGCTCGCCGTTCACCGCCGTGCTCGAGGAGAGGCCGTCGTTGGACGTGTTGGGAATGCTATGATACCCCGTGCCGTCGTTCCAGACGAACGACCGGCCATCCTCGGCCGCTTCAAAGGCACCACCTGGGACGGTTGCTCTAAAGCTGCTGGCCGTGTTGAATCCGCCGCCGCCCACTGTGGATTGTGTGCCGCTGGCTTCGTTTTCTGCACCACCGCTCACTGTAGAAGAACGACCGCTGGCCGTGTTGTCACTGCCGCCGCCCACCGTGGAGTCGGTGCCGCTGGCCACGTTGTCTCCGCCGCCGCCCACCGTGGAGGCTTCGCCGCTGGCCGTGTTGCCGAGGCCACCACCCACTGTGGCTAAGTCATCCCCGACGGTATTCCCGACACCGCTTAAGCCACCGCCTCCGATGGTCGCGCCGACGACCGGAGGGGTGCTGTCGGTGCTGTCGTCGACCTGGTTGTCCGGATGGCCCCCGATCAAGTTGGGACTGGTGAAGTTGGCATCCGACGACGGCTCCACGCGCAGCGCCCGGTTGCCGTTGACGTGCAGCTGCAAGGCCGTGTTGTCGGTGGTGCCCAGGAAGTCGGTGCCCGGGCTCGTGCCCGAGTTTCCGTCCAGCTGCCAGGCGTTGCTCGTGCCCCCGCCGGAGGCATTCACCGTCACCGTGCCATCGCCATCGTCGCTGACCGTCAAGTTAGTGCTGAAGTTGATGTCGCCCACATCCGTCACGACCGTGGAGCCGTCGTCGGAGACGTCGGTGCGGGTGTCGGTGTCCGTATCGGCGTCGGCGCTGCAGGTCCAGCTGGAGCCGTCCCACTTAACGATCTCGTTGTTGGCGCAGTCGGTGCGCAGCTTGAGCGTTACGTCACCGTTGGTGCCGCCACCTTGGAGCCCTTTCCCCGCGTTGACGGCGGTGATATCACCGCTGCCGCCGCCTCCCGTCTCGTCGGTCCCGCAGCTGAGGTTGCCGTTGCCGTCGGTGTCGATGGTGTCGCAGCCCGTCAACTTCGGTAGGATCACCTCGCCGCTGTTGAAGTCGACCCGCAGGCTGGGGTTCTGCCAGGTCCCGGAGACCTTGCGCTGGATCTTGAAGTCGCCCGCGTTGGACGAGCTGTTGATCGACTGGGCCGCCAGTGCCCACGTGTTGTTTAAGTTGTTCGGATGCAGTCCCCACTCGAAGCTGACGCCACCGGTGGCGTCATCGGTCTGGAACAGCGCCGAGGGGAACGTCCCCGACTGCTGGCGGGAGAGGATCCCCGTGACCTCCAGCTCCGCCGGGCTCGCCGCGTGCACCTGCCCGCCGGAGCGCGGGCTCGTCGCGTCCGAGGCGGGCGTCCGCTGCGGCGAGCGCTCTGGCGCGCGGCTCGCGCTGCGCAGTTTTCCATCCATCACCGCTAGCTTGCCGATATGTTAGTCGGTCGCGCCTTGCGCGTCCTTTGTGCGCAGCACGTAGAGATAGACCCCGTTCGCCACATCTCGGCCCGTCTCGGTCTGCAGGTTCCAACTGAGGCTCTGGCCTTGGGCCCAGTCGCTGGCGTAGGCCACCTGCCCGCTCAGGTTGAACACTTCCAATTGCACGCGCTCCACGTCCTCGCTCTGGGCCTGGAACTGGATCCGGTCGGCAAAACTCTGCACGCCCACCGCCGAGTTCTGGGCGCTCGCGGTCGTGAGCGCCCCCGCCAACAGCACCACCAAGCTGAGCACGCCAATCAGTCGGAGGCTCGGCAGTGCTGACCGTACTCTCCACTGCATTGTGACCCTCCCCTTTTCTTTCTTTCAGCAGGCTTCATGGAGGATAAAGGGCAATCCGATTGGGCGATAGGCGGTGTATTGTTGAGCTCAACCTAAGCACTCCATGATTCCTGACAGAGTTGGCCTACATGTTACCATGGGTGTATTAAATAGACTGCAATGGCTTGTTTTGAAGATGTCTTCTCAGGCTTGACAGCACGATATGCGCAATCGGAACTGCGCCGGTAGCAAGCCGCTGGAAGGTTTGGCGTTGTCAGAATCGCAAGCCCGCAATGAGTCTCCCCTGGATCGGGATTCGGCCCAAATCAGGAAGCCGGGGCAGCACCGCTGCCTCCACGCTGACACGCAGCGGGCTCAACGCCGGAAGGCGGGCCTGAACGCCGCCGAGCAGCATCAGATGCGTCTGCACCGGCTGGGTCAACACGGCTCGCACGCCGAAGCCCACGTAGGGAACCACCGGCTGGCGAGCCTCGGCCAAATAGACCGTGCCCCAGGTCGCGACCGTAGTTGAGGCCGACTGCACCCCGACGCCCAAACTCATGGACCATGACGGACTCAGAAACACCCCGCCGTAGCCGCTGACCTCGGGCGTGGGCAGGCTGCCCTTCACCCCAGCTGCGAGGGACTGGGCATCAGCTGGAACCGCGATCAACCCCACAAGGATGGCCACCGTGGCTGCTAATGCTACGGTGCCGAGCCGTTTCGTGCCATCACAGGTCATTCCTTGGCCTGCCCTTTCCTTCAAAACGTTACCAGCAGTCTTAGAAACGACCAGACGGGGCGGGCGTTGGTTCGCCCCGTCTGGTCCCTGGTTCGCTGCCAAGACGAACGGTTGATTAACGCAACGAGACCTGCACGGTGATCTTGCCGGTCCCTTCGTTGAGCGGTTCGAGCGCCTTGCCGAGCACCGCCCCGGTGCAGTCGCTGGCACAGACCTGGGCGTATCCCGGAATCGGCGCACTCACGAGCGTGTCACCTGCCTCGATCGCGCCGTACTTGGCGGTCGCCTTGACCGGCACGCGTCCGGCCAACGCCAGGAGCGGGCGGGTGTCTCGCTGGTTGCCCTGGGCGGTGACAGATCGGTTGCCCAGCACCACGCCGGGATCGGTGGAGATCACCCCGGCCACGCGCCGGCTCATCGCGGATTGGGCCTTGCGGAACTTGCCGCTGGCGTTCGGGTCGATCTCCACCACGTCGCCAGCCTCCACGGACGTCGTCACGTCGATGCGCTCGGCGACGTCCGCACCGCCACCGTTGAACGAGCCGTCGGCGAAGACGTCCCCGCTGGAGCGCTCCACGCGGAAAACCGTCTGGGCAGAGCTGCCGCTCGTGTCCTTGGCGACGATCAGGTTGGTGCCACTGTCACTGCCCACGACTAACTTCGCCGAAGGGTTCTGGGTCCCGGAGCCAATCGCCACGTTGCCGTTGTCCCAATCCACGCGCAGGTCCGCGTCCTGCCAGGTGCTCGAAACCTTGCGCTGGATCTTGAAGTCGCCCGCGTTGGAGGAGCTGTTGATCGACTGGGCGGCCATTGCCCACGTGTTATTGAAGTTGTCCGGATGCAGCCCCCACTCGAAGCTGACGCCGCCGGTGGCGTCATCGGTCTGGAACAGCGCCGCCGGGAACGTCCCCGACTGCTGGGTCGACCGGATTCCGGTGAATACCGCCTCCGCCTGGGCCCCGCTCACCGGTCCGCCAGAGCGCGAACTCGGCGAGCCCGCCTCGGGCGAGCGTTGCGGTGACCGGTCCGCGCTCTGCAGTTTCCCGTCCAGCACCGCCAACTTTCCGACGTAACGCTCCACGTTGCCCTGGGCGTCTTGGGTCCGCAGCGCGTAGAGATAGACCCCGTTCGCCACCGATTGCCCGTCTTCGGTGCTCAGGCCCCAGCTGAGGCTGCGGCCCGAGGCCCAGTCGCTGTCGTAGACGGTCGAGCCGCTCAGGTCGAACACATCCAATTGCAGCTTCTCCACGTCCGAGGTCTGGGCGTGGAACTGGATCCGATCTTGGAAACTCTGCACCGCGATCGTCGCGTTCTGCGCGCTGGCGGTGGTGAGCGCCCCCACCATCAACAGCGCCAGCATCGCCACCCCGATCTGCTTGAGTCGCGTCTGCGTTCCTAGCGACATGATTCCTCCTTTCGGGAATAACATGGTTTTACTGGATCACCAGCATCCGGATCGTCCCCTGATCCTCATCAAGGGCTTCCAGGGCCTTACCCACGATCGCGCCTTCACAGGCTGTCATTGTATCACACCGCATTGCGTAGCCGGGCTTGGAGGCACTCACCAGCAAGTCCCCCGGCTCGATCGGCCCGTTCGCCGTCGTCGCCTTCACCGGCACTTGGCCCATCAGCGCCATGACCGGTTGCGTTGACAGCGGTTGAGCGTCCAGACGCGGGACGAGGCCGGTCAGCGTGAAGTTGACGCTCGAGCTGATCGTTACGGTCGAGCTGATCCAAGTTGGCAGGCTTAGATCGAGAACCGGGGATGGAGAGGTCGTTGCATTCGCCCCGAGCACCACGCCCGGGTCCGAGGCGACCACTCCGGCCGCAAGCTCGCTGTGGGCTTGGCGGGTCTTGCGGTAGCGCTCGGACGCCTGAGGGTCGATCGCCACCACGTCGCCCGGCTCCACCGGCTCGCTCACACGAATGCGTTCAGCCAAGTCGGCCCCGCCGGAATTGAAGCTGCCCTCGGCGAACACGTTGCCGGTTTGGCGCTCCACGCGGAAGACTGTCGCACCGCTACTCATGTCCTCGGTTAATACGGAACAGGTGCTCTTGGACGACGGCCGCCAGCAGATGGCCCGGTTGGCACTGAGGGCCGCCGAGTTGTGACTGAACTCGGTCGCGGTGCCGGACCCAACTTGGATCCCGACCGTGGCGCTCGCGCCGTCGTCGTGGCTGCCGCAGCCGCCTCCGGCCGTCGTGTCGCGATACTGAAAGAGCACGTTGCCGGCCTCCGCACTGTCCGCCTCGGGGATCACGATCTGAAATCGGACGGACTCGTCGTCGGCGCAGTTGAAGAACGGCACGTCGTGCCACTCGACGACGAGTTCCCGCTCAGGCGATGACCCGACGGTGTCCCAAAATACATTCTGGGAGCTCCCCGAGATCGGGCGCAGGTCGTCCCACCAGGGGCCGAGGAGGTTGTCCACGCTGGAGGTCGGCAGCGACGCGTTGGACCAGCTAATGATTGTATTGTTGAGGGTCAATCCCCCATTGGATTGCGCGTAGAGGGTTGAGGTCTCCACGCCCCCAATGTTGACCGGGAAGGGCAGCGAGATCGCGGCCGAGTCGTCGTCGGTCAGGTTCAGGTTCGTCCCTGAGATCGAGCGCCATTGATAAGTCCCGGTCTCGTGATCGTAGGGCTCCAGGACGTTGACCGTGATCGTCTCGTTGTTCGGGTAAGTCAGCGTGTACTGGCCCGCCGAGCTCGGAGTCCACGTGGCCGCGAACGTGCCGTCGCTGGACGCGAGATCGGCCCCTGACCCGTCGTCGGCAAGCGAGATCGTCCTACTGGACGGGCCACTGACGGCGACGCTCGCGGGCCCGTTGGGGCCCGCGCAGTCGACGCTCAGGTACTCCAAGAGCACCGACCCGTTCGGCCCGATCGTTAGGGTCTCGGGGATGGGCCGACGAATCGCCTCGGTCGGCGCGCTGGCGCAGCCGAGCGAGCCCTCCGCGTTGAGCCGATGGCTCGTGGCCGTCGTGCCATCCATGGATTCCACGTCGTCGCCGCCGCTCAGGATGAGATTGCGGATGTCCCGCCAGTTGCGGTTAGGATCTTGGGCTTTGAGAAGCGCCGCCACACCCGTGACGTGGGGCGTCGCCATCGACGTCCCGGAGAACTGGGAGTAGGTGTCGTCCAAGGTCGTACTCAGTATCGCCGAGCCGGGGGCGCCCAGGTCGACGGTGCGGTCTCCGAAGTTGGAAAAATCGGAGAGCGCATCCGAGTCGGTCGTTGACGCAACGCTGATCAGGTTGGCCGCTCGATACGCGGCGGGGTAGAAGGGGTTGGCGTCGTTGTCGGTGCCGGCGTTGCCGGCTGCGGCCGTGAAGAGAATGCCGTCCTTGCGGTGCTGGCGAATCGCGTCAAGCAGCGCCTGGGAGAAGGCACTGCCGCCCCAGCTGTTGTTGGTGGCGACGACGTTGACGCCGTGATTGACCTTCAAATCGCGAACATAGTCAAGGCACTCGATGGCATCGGCGGTCGTGCCGCCGCCGTCGAGGAACTTGCACCAGCCGATCTCCACCTCCCAGTTGACGCCGGTCACGCCTGTATTGTTATCGCCGACCGCGCCGATGGTGCCGGAGATATGCGTGCCGTGCCCGTCGTTGTCCATCGGGTCGCTGTCGCCGTTGGCCGTGTCGATGCCGTAGACGTCGTCGACGTAGCCGTTGCCGTCGTCATCGATCCCGTTGCCCGGCGTCTCGCCCGGGTTCGTCCAGCGGTTGCCCTTCAGGTCCTCGTGGGTGTAGTCGCCGCCCGTGTCGATGACGAATATGACAATCTCCGAGCTCCCTGACTGGATATCCCACGCTTCAGGCGCGTCGATGTCGGCGTCGCTCGTCCCGCCCGTCTGGCCCGTGTTGTTGAGCCCCCAAAGGTCGTCAAATTGGGGATCGTTCGGCGTGGCCTGCCCGCCCACGGGCGAACGCTCGGGATCGGGGAGCCGCTGGATGAAGTCGGGTTCGGCGTAGCGGACGTTCGGGCGCCGGCGGTAACGCGTGATCGCTTCTTTGACGGAGAGATTGGCCGGCAGGCGGACGTACTGGAGCCCGTTGACGACGTTGAAGCCCTTGACCACCTTCGCGCCAATGGCCGCGTGGGCGTTCTGGCGGTCCACTTGGGACACACCGGCCTTGAACCGGACCAGCAAGTGGCCGTCGCGAAACGGGTAGTCGAGGCCAGGCGTTGCGTTGTGGGGCGGCTGCGCGGCGAGCGACGCGGCAAGGATGGCGACACTGAGCCCTAAGAGGGCGCTAAGTCGCCTGAGGCGCCGCACCAGTTGTCTATGCACGGTCGGTCGCTACGTCCTTTCTCGATCTGATAATGGTCATTTTACCATAAACGGATGGGTAGTCTCAGTCGCGCGAGGTACGTGAGCCGACGGCTTGCTGATCAGCTTGGGGGACGCGTTAGCATGAGCGCCCCAGCCTAGTTGCCGGCCTCGTCTGCGACGGCCTTCCAGCCGAACTCGAAGCCGAACGCGGTCGCAAACAGAGGACCCGAGCGTCGGTGCCTTGGCCGTCGACGGTGGGCTCAAACTGGGGACCGAGGCGAGTGCGAGGGACGAGTGGATCGAGCTCTACAACCCGACCGACCAATCGATCGATCTTCAGGGATGGACCCTGGCCTCCGACGACGGCTCACCCGCCCCTACGTTGGATGGAACCATTTCGGCGGAGGGCTTCTACCTCTTGGAGAGGACAGATGATCAGACCGTCTCCGACGTCGACGCCGATAAGCTCTACACGGGCAATCTCAGCAACAGCGGCGAGTCCCTTACGTTGAAAGATTCTTCGGGAAACGTCATCAGCACGGCCAACGCCGACGGCAGCGACTGGCCCGCCGGCGACAACAGCACCCATGCCACGATGGAGCGCATCGACCCGGCAGCATCGGGCGATGACGCCAACTGGGCCACGAACGACGGCAGCGCGCAGAACGGGCAGGACGCGAACGGCAACGCCATTCGCGGCACCCCGAAGGCGGTCAATTCGGTTACGCCAACCAATCAGGCGCCGACGTGTGTCGACGTCACCGCGCGCACCGAGGAGGATCGAGCGGTCACCGTCGACCTCGACTGCACCGACCCGGACGGGGATACGTTGACCTACGAGATTCGGCAAAGGCCGTCCCACGGATCCGCTCAACTCACCAACGGCCGCATCGACTATGTGCCCGATCCAAACTTTCACGGAACCGACACGTTGACCTATCGGGCGAGCGATGGATCCGCCCAGAGCGAATTCGCCACGGCCACGGTGACCGTCGAGCCCGTGAACGATCCACCCGTGGCCCAACCGGCGGCCGTGACCACCGATGCAGGGACCGCCGTTAAGATTGAGTTGTCGGCGACGGACGTCGACGACGACGAGTTGACGTTCCAGATCATGCGGCAGCCAGCCAACGGGACGCTATCCGATGTGGGCTTGATGGTGACCTACACGCCGAATCCCGGCTTTGTCGGGCAGGACAGCTTTACGTACGTAGCCAACGACGGCCAAGCCAGAAGCAACGAAGCGACCGTCACCGTAGACGTTCGCGATCGAACGCCAACCGGCGACGGTGACCCGGACGATGACGGGGCCGCTGACGCGATCGATGCTCGGATCTGTCTCCAGATCGCGAAGGGCGTTGGTTCGTTCTCGTCGGAGCAGCAATCGGCCTGCGATGTGGACGGCGACGGCAGCGTGGGGCGCGACGATGCCGAGACGATCGCTCGCGCGACGCTCGGCTTGTCGAGCGACTTGGGAGCGGCCGCAGCCTTGGCGGGGCTAACGCTGTTCGGCCTCGCCCTGCCGCTCGCGCTGCGCAGATCGGACCGAGCTCACCGACTGCTATTGTTGACTCCCGGACTGGTCGCGATATCGCTCGTGATGACAGGCTGTCCCAGCTTGATCCCGGCATTGCCCGACGACGCCGTCGGCATCAAGGCAACCGTCTCGTCTGAGGCGATCCACATTGCGGTCCAGAACATGCCGAACGGCGGCGTGGCGGCGCTGGAGGTCGGCGGCGATGGGCTGTCGTTCAATGGGGACGTGCTCCGCATCCAGCGCGTCGAACCGGCAGACGGCTGGACCGTCCTTGCCCGCGACATTGACAACGGCTCTGGCCACGTTCAGGTCGTGGCCGTGCAGACGCGCGGTGGCACGGCCGATGGGCGTATCCTGACGCTTCCGCTTGCAACGACTTCCGGCTTCAGCCGCGGCGCGGCCGACGTGGCGTGGGATCCGGCCCAGTTGACGCTGGGCGACGCCGCGAACGCGGAGATCACTGACTTTCAGACGGGGACGCAGCCGTAGTCACCAGCCGGTGATTCCGCTTCGAGAGCGAACTTGCATTCACTAGTCCCCGCAAGTAATCTCGCCCCGGATTTGGATCCGAGGTGATCGAGCGTGAAGACCTACGCCGCCAAGCTGGAGGAGCGCCAGATCGAGGCGCTCAAGGAGCTCTCGAAGCAGACCAAGGTGCCGCAGGCGGAACTGCTCCGCGAGGCCGTCGATCTCTTGATTGAGAAGCGCCGCAACGAGCTGGAGCGGCTGGAGTTCCTCAAACGACTGGATGCGCGCCTGGACGAGGATCAAGAGGCCTTGGACCGACTCTCTGAACTCTAGGCCGTGGCATGCGATACTTGACGGTCGAGGAGGTCGTGTTGATCCATGAACGCATCCTCGATCGCCCCGACAGGTCTCCAGGCGTTCGCCATTGGCACCTACTCGACTCGGCTGTCCAGCGTTCCCAAGCCACATTCGGCGGCGATGACCTCTATCCCGATCTGTTCCACAAGGCGGCGGTCCTCGGTCAATCTCTCGTGTTGAACCATCCGTTTGTGGATGGCAACAAGCGGACGGCATGGGAGGCCATGCACACGATGGTCGAGGAAAATCGCTATTCGCTCTCGGCTGAAGCTGATGAGATCGTGTCATTCGTGCTCCAGATCGAGCGCAAGGATCTGGATGACGAGGCGATAGCCGCTTGGCTTGAGGGGCACGCGGAGGCTCTGGAGGACTGACCGGCGCTTGGACGCTCCAGGCTGAGCCAAGTACGATGAGATGGGAGGCTAGCTATGGGCACCGATGTGAAACGCCATCGCTTCACCGTTGAGGAGTATCACCAGATGGGCCGCGCTGGCATCTTTCACGAGGACGATCGCGTGGAGCTGATCGATGGGGAGATCGTGGAAATGTCGCCGATCGGTAGCCGCCATGCGGCCTGTGTCAAGCGACTCATTCATGAGTTCGTGACCCGGATGGGAGATC
>JBDGQN010000175.1:0-7051 GCA_042219055.1 Salinibacter sp.
ATGCTGATGAGTAGGGTACAGTTATTCACCGAACGTCTCTTCCATCGCGCGATCGAGCGTTTCGGGGGCGAGGTGACTGTATTTCTCGGTGACGTTCCGGTCGGAGTGGCCGAGGATGGACTGGATGTGTCGCATGGGGACGCCGCGCATGGAGAGCCAGGAGCCGGTCGTATGCCGGAGACTGTGGAAGTGAATGCGCTCGTCCAGGTCGGCTTTCCGGGCCATGTCTTTGAACCGGGTGGTCACGCGGCCCGGCCGGATGGGTTCGCCGTCTCGATCGGTGAAGACGGGACCAGAGATGCCGGGTTCGTGCATTTGTGCGAGGGCTTCTTCGGCGTCCCCGCGGATGGGCACGCGCCGTTCGGCGTTTCCCTTCGTCCGGAAGTCGCCGCGGTGACGGACGTGGATGCTTCGGTCCTTGAGGTCAACGTCTGCCCACTGGAGAGCCACGAGCTCACCCCGGCGAAGGCCGGTGGCAACGGCGACCTGTATCATGCGGTAGAGCCACTTCAAGTCTGAGATCTGACCCAGTGCATCACGGGTTTCGAGGACGTGCGTCTCGATGGTGGAGAGGAGCTTCTTCACATCCTCCGGCCGAAGGAATGCTTTCTCCTTCTCCTCCTTCTTCGGCGGCGTCATGTCGTCCAGCGGATTCGACTCCAGCCGATCGTTCTCGACGGCCCAGTTGAAGAAGGCTCGGAGGTGACGAAACCGCTTGTGCTGTGTGGCGCTGGTGATGTCCGACGCTCTGATGTATCGCTTGAGGTCATCGGACACAACGTCTTGCAGCATAGAGCCTGGAGGCATTTCCTCTCGGAAACGGCGGAGGATGCCGGCGTAGGTGTCCTGTGTTCGGGGACGGAGATGATCTTTCGCCTCGAGGAATTCGTCGATCGCGTCCTCGAGGGGAACGGGCTCCGGGGCGAGCCAGCCGCCTTCCCACGGATCCCAGTCGCCTCGATCGAACGCCTCCCGGAGACGGTTCAGACGTTGCTGGGCTCTCATCTTCTGGGTGGTCTTCAGGGGCCAGGACTTGCGCTCGGGGGAGCGTCCTTTCTCTGCGATGCGGGCGTAGTAGCGACCGTCGACCTTGCGGAAGCTGAATGAGGCCATGACATTGGAGAGATGATCAGAGAGGGAGACAATGAAGGGGCCAGAAGTACGCCTTTGGCCCCCCGCTGAGCGGGTATCGGGACTTTCATTGTAACTCCCACCTTCACAGGGTTCAAATCCGGGCAAACGTTAAAGTAGGGGCGAGAGATGTGTCTGTACGGTCCCAGCGTCGGTTTCTCTCTTCAGAGCTTCCCGCCCATGCACATTTGCCAGGATCACATTGAAATGCTTCCCGATGGAGTGACCCCTATGCCGATGCCGGACACGAAAGAAGAGGCGCGCTTTCTACTCTGCATTTTGGAGGATAACTGCATCTCTCCAGAATCAGGGTATGCAGGCCAACTCAGTGAAACTACTGAACGGGAGAGGGCCTGGTATGAGGATTTGCTGTGATAGTCGATCCTCGCTGTAGAGGCGTTGCTTCGGATTGGCCAGTCCCCTATGATGAAAATGCTGCTCTCACAAATCTTCCCTTTTCTATGCCTAGTGACGCGTTTGAAGACCTTCGGGCACATCTCCGCGAGATGTTCCAGTTCGACGATACAGAGCTGGATTTCGGCATCTACAAGGTGCTGAAGCTCAAGCGCCGGGAGATTGAGCGATTCATCGACCAAGAGCTACCGGAGATCGTCGAGGGGGCTTTGGAGGAGGTCGAGGTGCAGCAGCGCCAGCAGTACGCCTCACGGGTCACCTCTTTCGTGAAGGAGAAGGGTGGAAAAGAAGAGATTGGATTGTTGGACGACCTGGAAGCGAATCGGGATGAAATTGAGAACTTCATTCGATACAAGAGTCCCGAGGAGGAAAATAATCTGCTGACGGCCCTTCGCGAAGCGACGGCGGACGGGGCCGCTGATGATCTGGAAACCCGTATTTACAACCACATTCTCCGCTTCTTTCAGCGCTACTACCGGGAAGGGGACTTTGGGTACAACGACCGCAGTCTCCAGTCCTATCAGGTCGAGTACCCCGACGAGGCCGACTACGACGGCTCCGACGTGCTTTTCCACTGGAAGCACAAGGACAGCTACTACATCAAGACGGGACAGGGCTTCCACTCCGTCGCGTTTGAGATTGACGGGGAGCGGATCAAGTACGTTGTGGAGCAGCGGGCCGACGACGTGGCGGTGGCCCAGAACACCAACAAGGACGACCGAAAGCACTACGAGCTCGACCGCATTGAACAGGCAGAGGACGGGCAAGAGGCCGGCACGTGGCGCGTGGTCTTCCATTTGGCGGAGGAGTCCACCCCGAAGGCCGAGGTCTTTCAGCGCCTTCACGACACCGTGTTCGGGGACGAGGTCGACTACGAGACGTACCTCTTTCGGGGCGAGCGGCCCATCTTTACCGATCTGGAGGGCGACTACGACGAGGTGTCCGGCGGCCAGAAGAAAGGCGCGTCGGGCCGACAGTCCCTCCGCCTCTCCCCGGAGAAGTACAGCAAACGCCTGGTCAAGAATCACCGCGACGTCTTCGAGGACCTCGGCTCGAACGACGACAAGCGGATTGCGGCCCTCACGGAGAAGATTGAGCAGGCCACCCCGGAGTCGCTTCCGCGCCGCTTCTACACGTTCGACAAAAACCTGAACACCTTCTACATCGGGCAGGACTCCGACTACTTCATCCACAAGCACCTCGGCCGCTTCCTGTCCCGCGAAAAGGACCGCTACGTAAAGAACGTCATCTTCTCCGACCTGGAGGCGGTCCTCAACATGCAGGTCGACAACACGTCGGTCGTCATTGCCAGGGCGTTCGATCGGGTGGCGAGCCGCATCATTGACTTCCTCGCGACGGTCGAGGACTTCCAGAAGCACCTTTTTCTGCTCAAGAAGAAGGTCATCGACACCGATTACCTCGTGAGCATCGGCAAGATCGACGAGGTTGTGGATGATAAGGACACGCTTCGAGACCTCGTGGAACGGATCGTCGATGCGCCGAAGCAGAGGCAAGAGTGGGAGTCCACCTTCGAGGTCGAGCCGCCCGCCGATCCGATGCAGCTGGTCATAAACCACCCGACGCTGCCGGTGGATACCGCTCATTTCGACGAACGGCTCAAGGACGACTTACTCGCACAGTTCGATGACTTGGAGGCGGAGGCCGACGGCCTGCTCGTAAACAGTGAAAACCTCCAGGCTCTCCGCCTGCTTGAGCGCACCTACCGGGAAGAGGTGCGGTGCGTCTACATCGATCCACCATACAACACCGGGGGCGACGGCTTTCTCTACAAGGACCGATTCCGACACTCCTCCTGGCTCAGCATGATGAACGATCGGCTCGACGCGGGCCGAACGCTCATGGACGATGAGAGTGCCGTTTACGTGAGCATTGACGACGGCGAGCAGGCGCGTCTTAAAATGGCGATGGATGATGTCTTCGGAGCCGACCAATTCGTGAATGCTGTGATTTGGCAGAAGAAGTTTTCTCCGGCGAACGACGCGAAGTACTTCAGCGACGACCACGATTACCTTGTCACGTACGCCAAGGATAAAGAAGAGTGGCGTCCTGAACGTTTACCTCGGACTGAAGAACAGAACGACGCATATACCAATCCCGACGATGATCCGCGTGGCCCGTGGATGTCGGGAGACTACACTTCAAACAAGTCGAAGGAAGAACGCCCGAACCTCTACTATCCCATCACAAACCCGAACACTGGCGAAGAAATTTGGCCCTCAGATGGAAGGGTTTGGGCATACACGAAGGATCTGTATGAGCAGCATGAGGAGAATAATCGGATCTGGTGGGGAGTAGATGGGACGAACACAATGCCGCGCTACAAGCGATTCCTGAGTGAGGTGCCTGGTGTTGTGCCCCGTACGGTGTGGGACTACGAAAAGGCAGGGCATACCCAGAAAGCGATTCGCGAGGTCAAGTCGTTCTTCGGAGGAAGCGATTTCCCCAGCCCGAAACCGGTGTCTCTCATTGAGCGCGTGCTCCAGGTCTCCCCCGGCGAGCTCGTCCTCGATTACTTTGCCGGAAGTGGCACCACGGGGCAAGCCGTCATGCGGCTTAACAAGGACGAGGAGGCCGACGATCGGCGGTTCATCCTGGTTGAGATGGGCGAGTACTTTGACGACGTGCTCAAGGAGCGCATTCGCCGGGCCATGTATTCGGAGAACTGGGATGAGGGATCGCCGGAGGGCGACGTGGATGGCACGCAGGGCCTCGTGAAGTACCAGCGGCTGGAGCAGTACGAGGATGTCCTCAACAACCTGGAGACCGACGAGGAGACCTTGCCGGACGAGGTACCTCTTACCTATTTGTACCGCCCGCAAGAACAGGCCCTCCGCACGAGCCTCAACCTGAGCGCCCCCTTCGACCAGACGATCGAGTACGGTCCCCAGCAAGAAGAATCCATCCTGGACCTCCTGGAAACGTACGCTTACCTGAAGGGCCTTCCGGTCCGGCAGCGCCGGCGGTACGACCGTGAGGGCCGCGTGTACCGGACCCTACGGAGCGATCGTCACCTCGTGGTCTTCCGTCCCATCGAAACCGGAACCGACGACACCGACGTTCTGCGCGACCTTCTGGAGGCCAATGAGGGGGTGGAGGTTCTGCACGTCAACCTTGATGTCCAGCGTGGCGAGCTCGAACAACCCCGCCTCAACCTCCGCGTCGTCACCGCCGAGGACTTCGATGCAGGCACCTCCTGGACGTAAGTCAATCCCGTTCTTCGTTTCCGTCTCTCGTCTCTGATCCGCCCGCTGACATGACTCCTCGTCTCGCCAAACGATACGAACGTGAGCTGCTGGAAAAGAACCAGATTAAACCGCGCAACGAGCAAACCCAGCAGCTCATCGAGGAGTACGCCGTCGACAGCCTCGATGACACCCTGCTGGATCGCATTGAAGGATTCGTCGACGAGTACAACACCCACGTCGACGAGAACTACGACCTGCGCTACTACCAGGTGTTGGCCCTCTACTTCACGGAGCACTTTTTCCGCGAGCAGGCCAGCGGCGAGGTCGACCCGCAAGACATGCTGGCGTACTGGATGGCTACGGGGAGTGGAAAGACGCTCGTGATGCACCTCAATATTCTCCAGCACCTCCGCCGCCTGGAGCGGCAGGGCGTCGACTTCGACACCTTGCAGATCCTCTTCACGACGCCCAGCAAGAATCTGATCGGGCAGCACGAGCGGGAACTCGAGCCGTACGTGGAGGCCCTCAACCGCCGCTACAACGACCGCATTGATCTGCTGATTGATACGACGCAGGGTCTCTTACAGCAGAAAACCGAGTACTATCGAATCGACGACGACACCATGCAGCGGCTGGTGCTCGTGGACGAGGGGCACATCGGCCTGGGAGCGACGAAGGAAGGCGAGTTCAAGAAGCTCCGGGACGCCCTCAATGCCCGCAACAGCTTTCTTTTCGAGTACTCCGCCACCTACCACAATATCGGGAGCGGGGCAATTGAAGAAGAGTACGAGGAAGCCATCGTCTACGACTACAACTACTCCCGCTTCTACCGCGACGGGTACGGGAAGGACTACTTCTTCAAGCGAATCGGGGAAGACGTAATCGACGAGGAGAAGGACAACCTTGATGAGTGCTTCGGGGTGCTCCAGGAGAAGATGGAGGCCTACCAGACGCTCATGGATCTGGACACCGATCAGCGCAACAAATACTTTCCCGAGAACCTTCCCCAGCGCCCGCTGGCGGCCTTCATG
Organism: Salinibacter sp.; assembly: GCA_042219055.1. Classification (GTDB taxonomy): domain Bacteria; phylum Bacteroidota; class Rhodothermia; order Rhodothermales; family Salinibacteraceae; genus Salinibacter. Next base: position 5,783 of record JBDGQN010000175.1, read on the forward strand.
GGGCGAACGGTTGATCCGAGCAGTTCGGCGGAGAACGAAACCTCCGACGTGGGGACCGTGATCCGGTATCTGGCCTCGCTGAATGCGGAGGAGCGCCGTGGGTTTGGAGACGTCTTCCACGGCGACACCACCGGCCCGCTCGTTCTGGCCCGCAACCCCAGTGTGGAGGACGAGCTTCTGCTCTCATACGGGGACGGCGAGAAATGGGGAATCGTGAACGTCGGCGATGCGGCGAAATTCTTTCGGGACTTCGACACCGAAGACCTCGACGCAGTAAAGCGGGAAGATGCGATCACCGACGAGCGCTATCGTTTTCAGAACGTCGATCGTCCCGAAAGCCCCATCAACGTGCTCGTCGGTAGTCGGAAGTTTTCGGAGGGCTGGAATTGTTTTCGGCTCTCGGTGACGGGGCTTCTCAATCTGGGCAGTTCCAAGGGAAATCAGATCATCCAGATCTTCGGTCGCGGCGTGCGCTTGCATGGGGCGCACGACGACGGCAAGCGTCTCTTTCCGGCCCACATCGACGACTACTACGCGCTTGGGGACGATATTGAAGATGAGATCCGACGCCTGGAGACCCTGACAGTATTCAGCCTCCGACGGAGCTACTTGGAGACATTCATCGAGGAGATCCAGAAGGAGGTGAAGCCCCGAACCAGCTTCACCCTCCGCGTAAATCCGACGATCATGAAGCTCGGGGATGAGAAGGTGGAATTTGAGACATACCGGGAGCACCTTCCGATCTTCAAGTCCCGAAAACAGGAGATTGGGTGGGTGAAGGTTGTGCTCGACGACGGCACGTTCAGCTACGAGCATCTCGATGGGGAAGACGGAGAGACGGGCGATTTCGAGAGCTATCGCACCCGCCTGGATTATCGCACCGATCGGGAGACGGAGGGGCACAATGTTCGCTATAAACTGCACAACGAGGAGGACAGCCGGGGGCTGTACGACACCCTCGAACCTTTTCTCGACCACGCAGGATGGGCCCGCACGATTCGGGATGCCGCCGACAAGGCAAAGCTGGCGTTGTATGCGCGGGACCAGAATGGCGATCTACGCCCTGCCACCCTGCCAGATCTGATTCAGCTCGTCGAGTCGGTCCAGTACAAGTTGCCCCTCGACGATGCCGGCGTCGAGACGATCGACGCACTGGGCCACGAGATCATTCGCGACGTAGTTGGCAAACTCGAGAACAAGGTCCACTACGACATCAACCGGCGGCACTATGTCTACGACGAACCTCTTGAAGTCTCCGACGCCACCACC
>JBDGQN010000176.1:0-5556 GCA_042219055.1 Salinibacter sp.
CGTGGTGGTCATCGCCGGCAAGGGCCACGAGACGACCCAGACCATCGGCACCGAAACGCACCCCTTCGACGACCGCGAGGTCGCTCGACAATATTTTTCTCGCTAGGTGTGGACGTCTGGAGGTGTGGAAGTGAGCAAACGTCCGCACGTCCATCCGTCCATACCTCCAGCCCTACACACCGCGGAGCATAGCGACGCGATGCTTTATTACCTCATCGACTACATTGAGCGCCTCTATCACCCGCCGGGGTTTCAGGTGATTCGGTTCATCACCGTGCGGGCGGCGTTGGCGTCCATCACGGCGCTCGGCATCGCGATGGGGGCGGGCCGCGGCATCATCCGGTGGCTACGGCGGCAGCAGCTCGGCGAGCAGGTGCGCGAGGGTGAGGCGGCCGGGGCCGTGAGCCACGTCCACAAGGCCGGGACGCCCACCATGGGCGGCATTATTATTCTTCTGGCCGTGGGCGGGGCCACGCTGCTCTGGGGCGCCGTCGCCAACACGTACGTGTGGCTGGCACTGGTGGCGATGGGCGGACTCGGGGTCGTCGGCTTTGTCGACGACTACCTGAGTACGGTGAAGGGGTGGGAAGAGGGGCTTTGTCCGCGGTACAAGCTCGCGGGGCAGATAACCGTCGGCCTCTTCGTGGGCGGAGTGCTCTACTTTCACCCCGACTTTGCGGCCTACAACACGTACACGTTCATGCCCTTCCTGAAGAATCAGGTGGTCGATTATGACCTCTTCCGATTCTGGAACCTGGGCGTCGACCTGGGATGGGTGGTGTACCTGCCGGTGGTCGTGTTCATCGTCACGGCCGTCTCCAACGCCGTCAACCTAACCGACGGGCTCGACGGCCTTACGACGGGCGTCACGGCGTTCGTTTCGCTCGGCCTGATTGCGCTCGCGTACATCTCCGGCAACGTCAAATTTGCGACGTTCCTGAACGTGATGTACCTGCCGGGCTCTGGGGAGCTGACGGTGTTCGTGGCGGCGGTGGCGGCGGCCTGCTTCGGCTTTCTCTGGTACAATGGCTATCCGGCCTCCGTCTTTATGGGCGACACTGGAGCCCTTGCCCTCGGCGGGGCTGTGGGCAGCACCATTCTCATGGTGCGCAAAGAGCTTTTGCTTCCGGTGCTCGGCATCGTGTACTTCGCCGAGGCAGTCTCGGTCATCGTGCAGACGAGCTACTTCAAGTACACCCGGCGCCGCACCGGAGAGGGGAAACGCGTCTTCCGAATGGCGCCCCTGCATCATCACTATGAGGCCCTCGGCCTCCACGAGGCAAAAATTGTGACGCGATTCTGGATCGTGACGGCCATCACCGTGATCGCTGCCCTCCTCATGCTCCGCATCCGATGACTTTACAAGGGTTTATGTGAAAATAATCACCCGTAGAGACGTCCCGGCGGGACGTCTCTGCAAAAGACAGAAACACACGTGAAAACGCTCTCTAATCCCAAAATGAGACCCGACGAGGTCCGCACAAAACGAGCGACCGTGGTGGGCGGCGCGCGCAGCGGGCGGGCCGTGGCCCAGTTGCTGGCGGAGGCTGGGGGGGAGGTGTTTCTCACCGAGCAGGGGCCCCCGCCGGAGGGCACCGAAGCCGTGCTCGACGAAGCCGGGGTCAACTACGAATTCGAGGGACACACACGGCGCGCCCTCGACGCCGACCTCTTCGTGCTCAGCCCCGGTGTGCCCACGCAGTCGAACATCGTACAGCAGGCGCTACGGGCCGGGATCGACGTGTACTCCGAGATCGAGGTCGCATCCTGGTTCTGCGATGCCCCGATCGTGGCCATCACCGGCACCAACGGCAAGACGACCACGACGAGCCTCACGGGCTATGTCTTCCGGCAGGCCATGGCCGACGAGCCTGATCGAGAGGCCATCGTGGCCGGCAATATTGGATATCCGTTTTCCGACTACGTGCTCGACGTGGACCCGGCGGACGTGGTGGTGCTGGAGGTGTCCAGCTTTCAGCTCGACCACGTGGACGCGTTTCATCCCCGCGTGAGCGTGCTGCTCAACATTACGCCCGACCACCTGGATCGCTACGACCACGACATTGATGCCTACGCGCAGGCCAAGTACAACATCTTTCAGAATCAAGGAGCGGGCGACGTGGTGGTGTACAACCGCGACGACGACCGCGTCCGCGACGCCGTGCTACGAGCGAGTGAGGCGCAGGGGGTTCGTGCCCTGGCGATGACGCTGGAGGGCGTGCCGGAGGCCGGCGGTGGGCTCCGCAATGACCGCATCGTTCTTCGAATCGACGACGAGGACAAACCACTTATGCACCGCGACGAGCTGGCCCTTCGGGGGCGCCACAACGTGTACAACTCGCTCGCGGCCGCCGTCTCGGCTCGCGTGATGGAGGTCGAGAGCGACGTCATTCGCGAGAGCCTGTCCGGCTTCGAGGGCGTTCCGCACCGGCTGGAGGAGGTGCGCACGATCGACGGCGTGCTCTACGTCAACGACTCGAAGGCGACCAACGTGAACGCCGTCTGGTACGCCCTGGAGAGCTTCGACCGGCCAGTGGTGCTGATTGCAGGGGGGCGAGATAAAGGCAACGACTATACGGATCTCAAGCCACTCGTCCGCGAGAAGGTGCGGGCCGTCGTGGCACTTGGCGAGAGTGCCGACACGGTGGCTCGAGAACTCGGCACGGAGGCCCCCGCCCACGGTCGCGTACAGACCATGGAGGAGGCACTGAGTCGGGCACAGGACGTTGCTCGGCCCGGCGACGCGGTGCTGTTGAGTCCAGCGTGCTCCTCTTTCGACATGTACGAGAGTTACGAAGAGCGGGGCACCCTCTTTCGCCGCCTCGTGAAGACACTGCTGTAGTGCGTATTTCGTATTGCGTATCACGTCGGACAGACGGACGAATTACGCAATACGCACTACGCACCAAACCCGAACCAATGACCTCCCAACGCAGCAGCCTCGTTCGATGAGTTTCATTCAAACCCTCCGACATAAGGTCACCGGGCAGGCCCCGGCGGACAAGTACGTGGTGTGGGTCGTGCTCGGCCTTGCGGCGGCCGGCGTGGTGGCCGTGTACAGCGCCATCACGTACCTGGCGGAGGTGCGGGTGGGAACGGAGCCCGTGCATTTTCTGGTGAAGCACCTCATCCGCGTGAGCATCGCACTCGGGGCGATGGGGGGCGTCAGTCTGATCGACTACCGCACGCTGGCCCGGTACAGCCGGATGATTCTGGTAGGGACACTGGTGCTGCTGCTGGTTGGTAAGATCGTAGGCCTCTTCTCCCCGGGGGCCGATCGCTGGTTGCGGATTGCGGGCGTCGGCTTTCAGCCGTCGGGGCTCGCGCGGTTGGCTCTGGTCTTTTACGTGGCGGTCCTTCTGGTGAAAAAGCAGGACTACGTGAAAAGCTTCGGACGGGCGTTCCTGCCGATTCTGGTGTGGGTGATGCTGACTGTGGTCCTCATCGGGCTCGACAACCTCTCGACCGCCTCGATCGTGCTGCTTTCGGTGCTGCTCATGTGTTTCGTGGGGCGGGTGAGTGTCGTGCAATTGTTCGGGCTCGGCCTGTTGGGGGCGGTGATGGCGTTCGGGATGGTTGCAACCTCGCCGGATCGGGCGGCCCGCGTGGAGGCCTACCTCGGCATGGATTTGTTTGCGAACACCGACTCGACGCAGGTGATGAACGCGACGGGAGAGCGGTACCAGTCGCGGCAGGCACGAATGGCCTTTGCCATGGGAGGACTTACGGGGGTGGGGCCGGGGAAAAGCGTGCAGCGCGATTTTCTGCCGGCCCCCTACAACGACTTTATCTTCGCCATCATCGCCGAGGAATACGGCCTGATCGGTGCGCTCGTGCTTCTTTTTGGGTTCTGCGTGTTGCTCTTTCGGGGATACCTCCGCATTGCCCGGGACGCGCCCGATCCGCTGGGTCTCATCTTGGCGGTCGGGTTCACCACGATGATTGTGACGTACGGCTTCGTGCACGCGGGAGTGGCCTGCGGGTTGCTTCCGGTGACAGGGCTTCCCATGCCGTTCGTCTCGTACGGCGGCACGTCCCTCCTGGTCAACGGCATCATGGTGGGGGTGCTGCTGAACATCTCGCGGCACACGGGCTCCCGAACCTCCGAGCGGGTGCGGCAGGATCGGGCCGCATTCGGGTAAATGATGCGTATCATCTTGGGTAATACAAACTCAATAATCTTACATAATGTTTGTAGAGAACCGTCCCGGCGGGACGGCTCTACGTGAGAATGTTTCCGAATGATGAATACTCGGTCTCCGCGCATTTTGATGGTCGGCGGTGGCACTGGAGGACACGTGTACCCGGCGATCGCCATTGCCGATGCGGTGCGGGAGCTCCGCCCGAATGCCCGGATCGTATTTGCGGGGACGCAGGACCGACTGGAGGCGCGGGCGGTGCCGGAGGCGGGGTACGCCCTTCACCCCATCACTGCACAGGGCATCCAGCGCCGGGCGACGGCTTCGAATCTTCTGCTGCCGATTCGGGTGATTCAGGGGCTCGTGCAAAGCTGGCGGCTGGTGGGAGCCATCGATCCCGACGTGACCGTGGGCACCGGCGGCTACGTCTCCGGACCCGTACTGCTGGCTGCATGGCTGCGGGGGCGGCCCCTCCTCATTCAAGAGCAAAATGCCTATGCGGGCCTCACGAACCGACTGCTATCCCGGTTCGCCTCGCGTATCCATCTCGCCTTTCCCGAGGCGAAGGACTGGGTGCCGGCCGAGCGGGCGACGCTGAGCGGAAACCCCACGCGCCGGTCGCTCCGGGAGACCGAGCCAGCGGCGGCCCGCGCCGAGCTCGACCTCCCCGAGGACGCACGCGTGCTGCTGGTGATGGGCGGCTCGCTGGGCAGCGCCGCGATCAATGGGGCGGTGGAGCACCACCTGGACGCCCTCCTGCAGGAGGACGACGTGCACGTGGTCTGGCAGGTGGGGCAACGCTACTACGACACCATTGCGGATACTATCGATGATCGGCCCCGTCTCCGGACCGTCGAGTACATCGACCGGATGGGAGCGGCGTACGCCGCGGCGGACCTTGTGGTCTGCCGGGCCGGCGCGCTCACCTGCAGCGAACTCCAGGTGACGGGCACGCCGGCTGTGCTCGTGCCCTCGCCCAACGTGACGGCGGACCATCAGACGAAAAACGCGCGGAGCCTGGAACGGGCGGGCGCGGCTCTCCTTCTTCCGGAGGCGGAACTGGAAGAGCGGCTGGCCGAGACCGTTGGCGAACTGCTCGACAACCCCGAGGCCCGGGCCCGAATGGCGGAGACCGCTCAGGACCGCGCCCGCCCCGACGCTGCCGACACCATTGCCCGCGACGTGCTCACCCTCGCTGATCGCTACCGCATGAAGTAATCGCATTTGATCTGTCGTACAGTCGCGGCGCCGCCGCGGCTACAGGAAATCGACACGAACCGAATTCTCAATCCGCGACGCAGATTGCGTCCGACATCGATGGCTGAACTTCGCACACAACCGGCCCTGGGCCGCATCCGCCAGATCCACATGGTGGGCATTGGCGGCATCGGCATGAGCTCCATCGCCGAGGTGCTCC
>JBDGQN010000177.1:0-2070 GCA_042219055.1 Salinibacter sp.
CGTCGGAGCGGGGTGTTCGTCCCGCTTCGGCCGGTTGGGGCTCGGTGTCGGTCACATCGTCCGTCTCCGAGGGGGCGGTCGACGCTTCCTCCGTTGCTGCTGAGGCCTGCTCGGCTTGCGCTCGCTCTGCGGTGAGCAAGAGATAGTCTTCGGTCAGTTGGACGTCGTTCGCCCGGATGCTTTCGTTGATACGCACCGAGTTGGGTTCGATGGCGTCGGGGCTGCCTGAGGCGAGGCCGAGGGCGCCCTCTTGCACGCCTTGCGCGACGGCCTGGGCGATCAACTGAGCGTCGGCCAGCAGCGGCAGGCCCGGATCCTTGTAGAACTGCTCCACGAGGTCGGACAGCCGAATCGCGTCCTGATTGTTCAGGAACTTGGCCGTGAGCATGCGCGTGCTGGGCGGTCGGGCCGTGCGGTACAGGTCGCGTACTTGCTGGGGGATGTCGTTTTCAGTCTCCCGGAGGCGGCGCTCGACCTCGGAGCGCTTCTCGCTCATGCCCGGTCGGCGATCCTCTTCGATCTCCGTTTTGATCTCCTTGAGGGCGAGATAACGTCGAACCGCGTCGTCCAGGCGGGCCAGCCGATCCCCTTCGGGGAGCCCGTAGATGATCGTGTTCTTGTAGGTTCGGAACGAGCTGGTCCGGCGGTGGAGCCAGTCCTGGAGTTGGGACGGATCGGGCCGGTTTTCCGGATCGATGACCGCGAGCTTCAGTTCGCGGTTGTCGGGGATGTCGTCGGAGGACTGGGGCCAGAGGTAGCTGCGCAGCTTGGTGCCGAGCTGTTGCTTGACTCGCCGTTCGATCTCCTCGCGGACGCTGGCGGCCTGGATGACGCCCTGCTTGTCGACGACAACGCGGTTGAGGTTGAAGACGTTGGAGAAATAGTAGCGCTCCCCCTCGGTGTTCAGATACCAGAGTTCGTTGGAAAGCTGTTGCAGGACCTCGGTGACCATGGCGGGGATGGAGTCCTGCCGCAGCACGGCCAGCTTGATGAAGGGCACCGGGACCCCTTGATCGCTCTGATTCGGCGTGAACGAGTGCAGGAAGATGGCGGTCGCGATGCGCGAGCCCAAATGCTTCCAGTTGCGGTTGGCGCTGTCCAGGGACGGGGCCTTCGCCTCGTGGCCGGCGATGTCGGAGCCGATGACGCTTTCGTATTCTTGCCCTATGTGACTAATAAACTCCCGGCGAATGGGGGCCGGGTCCAGATTGACGTCGCATGGCAGGATCAGATCAATCGGCTCCTCGCGTTGATAGAGGTCCTCGACGACGTTCGCGAGCAGGCGTAGAGCGCCGCGCGTGCGCTGGAAGCTCGGAAACGCGCCCCATTTCTCATAGAGCGTGTCGATGAGATCGGGATGGAAGGGATAGGCCTGTTCCATGCGACGGCGGTAATCGCCCTCGCTGGCCTTGTTCGGCAGCTCCTGCTTGTGGTCCTGGTATTTGGCCATGTAACGGTCGACGATCTCTTTGACGGCCGCTTCGTCGTGGACGGGCTCGAAGAGGCGCTGCCGGATGATGGCGTAGATCTCCTCGCCCTGGACCGGCATCTCGATGCTTTCGATGCGGCCGAAGACCCGCTCCAGTTGGTCAAGGTTGCGCTGTTTGGCCTCACCGAAGTCCTCGAGTTCGCTGGAGGGCAGGGTCACGAGCATGAGGCCATGGCTCGTGTTGGCGACGGCTTCGGTCAGCTCTTGCAGGAAGGACAGCGTCTGCGCGCCCAGTGTGGACTCGGTGCCGACGTCGACGCCGCGGGCGCGCACCACGTATTCCAGAACCTCGTCAAACAGCAGGGTGAACGGCTCGTACGCTTCCAGGATGGGCCGCAGGGTCTCCTTGCCGGGGGCAACCCGGTCCCGATCGTTCGCCTCGATCTGCCGATAGGCGTCAGCCCCGCCCAGCTGGAAGGCCAGTTCGCCCCAGAGCGTGTGGCGCCGGATGCCGTCGGATTCGTGTCCTTCGCTCGGGTTGAGGTGCGTGCCGACGATCGTTGCTGTTGCAGCGTCGATGGGGTCGACCCCATCGGGCAAGAGCGACTGGACAGCCTGCCCGTGCTGGAGGTAGTGATAGA
>JBDGQN010000177.1:2080-4109 GCA_042219055.1 Salinibacter sp.
GTCAGGAGCGCGTGGGTCTTGCCGCCGCCGAAGGGTGTCTGCAGTTCCAAGACCGTCGGGCCTTTGCCGGTGGCAAGCCGCCCATACACCTGGTGCAGGAGGTTCTCCAGCCCGCCGGTCAGATAGGTCTTTTTGAAGAAGAGATAGGGGTCGTTGTAGTCCTCGGGGGCCTGGCCCCGTCGGACATCGCCGAGGTCGGCGGCGAACACGTCTTGGTTGAAGTCGCCGGCACGGATGTCGGCATGGGGACGGGCGATCTCGTACCACGGTGTCATGGCATTGGCACTCCTTTACTCGATGAGTCGCTGCTCTCCGGTGGCGTCTTCGTACTTGTCCTTGCCCATCAACAGGCCTTCCAAGAGCTGCTTTTCCTTGTTGCCGTCCATGAGGCATTCCGCGATGGCTTGGGCGAACTGCCAGAAGGCATTACGTTGGCCGTAGCCGCTCTCGCCCAGGAATCGTTGCAAGGCCTCCGACTGCCCCGTCTCCCACAGATGGCAAGCGTGATGGAGCGCGTCGACCATGTTGGCCGGGGACTCGATCTCGTTTCGCCTTCTAGGACTGAGGACGTTGACGTTGGCCCCGCTTTTCTTAACGAAGCCGGTCTCTTCCCAGAGCCGTTCCAGGTCGACGCCCTCGGCGCTGGCGATCTTGCGGGCGTCGTCGAAGGGGACGGTATTGTCCTGGTAGGTCCAGCGGAAGGTGAGATAAAATTGGGCCTCCTTGTCGATCGACTCCGGCGAGGCCTCTTTCAATAGCCGATTGACGAGGTAGTTCGTCGCCACGCCGCGGATGTATTGGAGCAGCTGGAGCACCGAGACCGGTTCGCCCTCGTAGGTTTCCACGCGGTCGTAGCGGGAATACGCCTCCATGCCGGGGCCGATGGCGCTGATGAAGAAGTCGCCGCCGGCGATGCCGGCGTTCCAGAATTGCTCCAGTTTCTCCTCGACGCGGGCCTTGACCTGCGGTTGGATGTCGTTCCAGAAGCCGACTGGCTCGCGCTGGATCTTACGGCAAATCATGTAAATTGATGATGCTAACGAGGCAGATTGAGCTGCTCGAATACGGGTTTTAGATTCAGAATGTATTGGCCATGAACCAGTCACAACAAACCCAGCATTTATTAACCCTTTGAGCACGGTTTCCCATCCATCGGTGGTTTTGTAGGCGTAAATTATACTTGCAATACCGTTGGATTTTAGAACTCGATAAAATTCTGTAAAAGAGAATTTTAACGTACTTTCGAAGAAAGACTTCGCATCTTCGATTGATTCATGACGAGCTGGTTCCATAATAGCTTCAGAAGATTTCGGTACTACGGGAGTCGAAAATATGTCAGTGAAAGTATCGCTCAATATACGTTTCAACCAAACATAAAAGAAGTCTGAAAGCGCAGAGTATGGCACATTGTCGTAATAAGGAGGGTCAGTAAATACTGCGTCTAACGAGCTATCTTGAAATGGAAGGGTGGTAGCAGAAGACATTTCTACTTTGCCGGAACGAGTTTGGAAGCTCTCACTCTCGATAAGCTTTCGTAGGCGATTCACACATAATTGAAGTGACCCACTGGATCCACCTAAAGGATTGGTCTCACCGTAATCCCAAACCATAGGTATGGCTTGCCGACCAAAAAGATTGCGGATCGCTTCTGCTATGGGCTCCCATCTACAGAGCGAATTACCCAAATCAAGCATGTTCCCAATTATAATCCCTTGGTAACCAATTATTGCCTTACACAAATGATCCAGGTTAATATCGCAAGAGGCTAATTCGCCGGCCGTGATAAGTGCTTGGCATTCATTATATAAGTACACGTGCTTTCTTGTTATTGTCTCTAGCAAAACCGTGAATACAAGCTTTTGGCGTACATTAAAGAGATCTTGGAACTTCGTCATTCCATATATCCTTGGTGTCATGCGCCTTGGATCGTATGATAGTTCTTCTTCCGGCAACGGGCTCTCCATATGCGGCCAGTTGGCGAGCTTCTCGTCCAAATAGCGTTCCGCTTCTCGGAACGTCACTCGGTCGG
>JBDGQN010000178.1:0-4293 GCA_042219055.1 Salinibacter sp.
GCTGGGGAAGTGGCTGGAGGGAGCGTTTTTGCTCTTTCTCTTCTCCCTCGGCCACGCCCTGGAGCACTACGCGATGGGCCGCGCCCGCCAGGCTATCGAGTCGCTCGCCGACCTGGCCCCCGATACGGCCCTCGTCCAACGAGACGGGACCCAGCAGGAGGTTCCAGTTGAAGACCTGGAGGTCGGAGATACCGTGATCGTGAAACCCAACGAACGGATCCCTGCCGACGGGTTCGTGACCGATGGCGAAAGCGCCGTAAATCAGGCCCCAGTAACGGGCGAGAGCGTGCCTGTAGACAAGGCGCCGGTGGAGCGCCCCGACGCGGTGGAAGACCCGACCAACCTGGAAGCTGCGAATCGAGTGTACGCCGGAACGATCAACGGGAGCGGGGCACTGACGGTGCGCGTGACGAAGCGGGCGGGCGAGTCGACCCTTTCACGGGTCGTGCAGATGGTGACGGAGGCGGAAGCGGAGAAGTCCCCCACCGAACGGTTCACCGACCGGTTCGAGCGGATCTTTGTGCCCGCCGTTCTTGGCCTCGTCGTGCTCTTGCTCTTTGCCTGGGTCCCCCTGGAGGAGACCTTTGCCGATAGCTTCTACCGCGCGATGGCGGTGCTCGTGGCCGCCAGCCCGTGCGCCCTCGCCATCGCTACGCCAAGCGCCGTGCTCAGCGGAGTCGCACGATCCGGACAGGGCGGAGTGCTCGTGAAGGGCGGCGGGCCGCTCGAACAGCTTGGGCGCCTCGGCGCCGTCGCGTTTGACAAGACCGGCACCCTAACGGAGGGCGAGCCCCGCGTCACAGACGTGCGCCCCTACAACGGGACTTCCGAAGAAGACCTTCTCCAGGCCGCCGTCGCCGCCGAAAAGCTCAGCGACCATCCGCTGGCGGAGGCAGTTGTCCGGCATGGACGTGAGTACCTCGGCAACCGCCCGCTTGAGGAGGCCACGGAGATGGAAAGCATCACGGGCCGGGGCATTCGGGCCTCGATCGGCGGGCTACTTGTGCACGTGGGAAAAGCAGAGCTTTTCGACGAGGTCGACGGGTCTCCTCTTCCCGAGGCCCTCCGCGAAACGGTAGAATCCCTGGAATCAGAGGGGCGGACGACCATGGTCGTGCGGAAAGGAGAGACCTATCTCGGTGTGATTGGTTTGGCCGATACGCCCCGCGAGGGCGCCGCGGACGTGATCGACCGGCTGCGCCGCGTTGGGATCCGGCGAATGGTGATGATTTCCGGAGACAACCAGCGCGTAGTCGACGCGGTGGCGAAAGAACTGGGCATCGACGAGGCGCGCGGGGACCTCCTCCCCGACGACAAAGTCGAGACCGTTCGGGCACTTAGCCAAGAAGAGGACGTGGCCATGGTAGGGGATGGTGTAAACGACGCCCCCGCCATGGCCAACGCGACGGTGGGCATCGCGATGGGAGCCGCAGGGTCGGACGTGGCGCTGGAGACAGCCGACGTGGCTTTAATGGCCGATGAGCTTGGCCACCTGCCCTTTGCCGTCGGGCTGAGCCGGCAGACGAGCCGGATCATCAAGCAGAACCTATGGGTGGCCCTCGGCATGGTGGCGTTTCTGGTTCCGGCCACAATTTTTGGGCTCAACATCGGCCCTGCCGTGGTTCTTCACGAGGGATCGACGCTCGTTGTCGTGGCCAATGCGCTCCGGCTGCTCGGATACGAAGCTTAGCACATCGGCGTCCCACGCTTCATAGATGAGGATCCGCAGTCTTCGACGGGGTGGATCCAAGCAACTTTTGGGGAGGCGCGCCCTGATCGTACGCTCTTGTAAAATGAACCGTTCACTTATGGACTCTGACTCGGAACTCCTCCCCCGTCGCGGTTTCCTGCGCTCGCTTGGCCTGGCCGGAATGGCGAGCCTGAGTGGGTCGCTTCTTTTGGCCTGTGGAGGCTCGGGAGACTCCTCCGGTAGTTCTGGATCCTCGGAGGGGGCGGCGGCCTCGGCCAGTTGTTCGGACCTGTCCGGACTGTCTGAGCAGGAAAAGAAGCGGCGAACGCAAATGGTAAAATCCCTGCAGTATACGGAAACCTCCCCAAAGGAGAAGAGGCGTTACTCGAATTGCCAGCTCTACCGTCAAAAAGAGTACGGGGCCGGCTGTGGCGGCTGCCAACTCTTTCCAGGGCCCGTCGCCGCGGAGGGCTACTGCAATTCCTGGACGCCCGCCTCGTAGGGGGGCGCTTCCGGTTTCCGCCTGAGGAATTGTCTTCGTCAATCAGGGTTGATTCTTCTCTCGTCCGACCTTTGTTGGACGGACTCGTACACACTGTTTCCCACGGGCCCTATGCGCAGCATTCAATTCCTGGCCGCGACTCTCGGCCTGATCGTCGCCGTGGCGGGCACCGGCTCGCCTGCCTCGGCCCAGGGGTATTTTAATCAGTACGCACTCGAGGACATCCTATCGAGGCGAGTCAAAAACCTCGACGACCTGCCCGAGGTGTACTACGAATACGCGGTCCTCGACGACCCGAGTGGCAACAGTGTCATCGCCCGCAATCGATTTTACACGCGGCTCGGACACGGAGACACGGAGCTCGGCCAACAGCGGGCCCAGCTCGTCGAGCTGCTCAATCGCCAGACCATCGAAAACACCCCTCTCGGGGACACGCTCGTCGTCCCCACGCGCTTCGGACTCGACTTTCGGGCCTACTCCCCGTTTCCTCGGTATTACCCCGGCGCCCACAGCATCAAGAAGCTGTTCATCATCCACAAGACCGTCCAGGCGTTTGCCGCCTACGAGTACGGCAAGCTCAAGCGCTGGGGCATCGTCAACACGGGCGATCCTGACTCGTCGGCCACCCCGAACGGGCGGTTCAACTTCAACTGGAAGCAGAAGAAGCGAATCTCGACGGAAAGCCCGCCCGGGGAGGAGTGGAAGATGCGCTGGGTGTTCAATTTCCACCTCTCTCGTGGCATACACGTCCACCAGTACTCGATGCCCACCGGCGGCCCGACGAGCCACGGCTGTGTGCGTCTCATCGACGCCGATGCGAAGTGGATTTACGACTGGGCTGAGCCCTGGAAGACCACCCAGGGATACATGGGTCCCTCCTCCGCTCAGGGCAAACTTTTGGATCCGGGCACCATGGTACTCGTGCTGGGAAAGGGCCCGGAAGGCGCCCCTAAGCCGTCCGAGTACAAGGCGCGGTATCCTGTACTGAAGCGCGTAGAGCTTCCCAACGATCCGTACTCGGTACCCCCGGGCACCGCCCAACAGAAGATGGGGGACCGGCTTCGAGGGCAAGGGACAGTCCGGTAGCCTCCCCTGTTCTGTTCGGGCACGTTCCTCACGAATACGTTTTGTGGTGCGGGAGCAGGCGATCAGGAAGGCGGTCCGGCTCTCTTCGAACTGCATTCCGACGTTAAAATGGATCTACTGCTCATCAGGGCGAACGAGCCACGCGCACAGCCGGGTCTCCACGGAAGGACTAAACTTCATCAGAGGCATTGACGTGGCGGGACCTCTTTGGTCACTTGCGACTCCATCTGCTCGATATCCACCGATAGGGGCAGTAGATGGTGGGTACTGACGAGCGGTCGATGCTTCTGGGGACCTGCCGTGGTTCTTTACGAGGGATCGACGCTCGTTGTGATGGGAAATGCACTTCGTCTCCAGGGATACTCTTCGTAACGGATAATGAGGCTTTCCGTAGACCGGGGAACTGAAGGAGCGACCACGTATTGAGCGAATGTCCAGATCCTTCTCCGACCCGCACGACGTTTGCTTATGAACTCTAACGTGGCCGAAGATTCCTCCAATCCCCTCGAAACCACCTGTGGCGCTGAGGCGACTCTTTCCCAGGACCTACCAACGGCATCCGTAACTGAGGAGACGACCCGCCTTCTTAAGGGATTTGCCAATGAGACCCGGTTGCGCATCCTGTGCCTTCTTCGGGGCCGAGAGGTATGCGTCCATGACATCGTGGAGGCCCTCAACATGAGCCAGTCGGCCATCAGTCACCAGCTCCGAGTACTCCGTGATGCGCGTCTCGTGTCGCATCGCCGCGAGGGACGGCACGTCTACTACCGGCTCGCCGACGATCACGTCCGGGAGATGCTCGACAATGCATTCACGCATGGAGCAGAGCCTGACTCCTAGTAGCTGCTTAGGAATCCTCTTTTCGGTGTATAAGATTCTTGTCGCGGGATCTGCAACCGTATCATGAGAGGCTACGAATTGTCTCAGAAACGGTGGGAAACGAAGCAAGTCACTGCCCGCGGTGATAGTGGATAGACTCCCCCGATTCCGCGTTTCAGATCCTGTCTCGAAACCG
>JBDGQN010000179.1:0-7581 GCA_042219055.1 Salinibacter sp.
AGAATAGGAAGCGCTTTTCTTCATCGATAGGCCAATCTTCCAAGAAAATGACTCCATCTTCCCAAAGTGCGGACTGACGGAAAGGCTCCCTACCGGCTGTTTGTACCGCGGGATGGACGCTCACACGGGAAGGCGTGGCACGGGCGACTTTCGGGGCCGCGGCGTACGAACTGTTGCCTGCTCTTAACGCGGACGAATGGGAGGCCTACTCTCTTTGAAGAAGTGCGCTTCCCCCTCTGGCCGAGGACCGTTTTCCTCTCGTGCCCAATGCCGCGAGTCCGTATGCCTGCTCCTGCGTATTTTCTTCTCTGCACCGGGGACGTTCTACCTGAGCCGTCGCCCAGCGCGGTGGACACGGTGGTGCTCCAGGCCCTCCACGCAGCCCTGTCCGACGCCGTCGAGCGTCGGCCCCGCCCCCAGCACGTTGCCTACTGAGTGCGGTTTGCGGACCCGGCACCGGCGGGTCCGAGGGCTTTCGGACCAGGGGCGGGACATGGTCAAAGATTTCCAGGTGACGCTCGACATGACCACGGCCCCGATGGAGGCGGTGCAGGTGGAGACGCGTCCCGACTACGACCCAGAGACCATTGCCGAGGGAGGACTCGCCCGGCGTGATCGCGCAACTTCTGCTTGACCTTCAGACGGGACGGACCGAGGCGGAGCGCGTGGCCGAGGTGCTCCTCCCCCGTGTAGCAGTCTGTGCTCGCGGATCTCTCCCCCACCCGCCAGGACGAAATCGTAGACATCCGAGTCTTGGAGCGCCTGTTGGGGCGTCCGCAGGGGGAAACGCCGGACCGGACCGCATAGTATTTCCTCTTGCCGCGTTTAGTGGAATTCGACCGCGGCTCTGCCCGTCAACGATCGTTTCCCCAGTGGAATGGAAATCCCTCCAATGCAACCCGTCTCGTATTTGGAACCAGGTCCCTCGCGGATCCGCTCTACGGCGTCCTTCAGCGGAGTGCTTCTTCTCGTCGTCCTCGTGCTTGGGGCGGTAGGGTGCAGTGGAAGTCGACGTCCCGAGTCCCCTGCGGCGCGCACGGACAAGGGCTCGAAGGCCAATCCCGCGTCTCCGGCGCCGCCGGGGGCTGCGTCCCCCGGCCCGATTGCCACCCCCTCTCAGCCTCCCGCCGCCGACGAGCACGCTGGGGTTGGGAGACACCGGCGCGCGGCCGCAGAGAAGATTGTTGCCGGCACCAACCGTGCGCGAACCGCACGCGGTCGGTCCCCGCTGTCGACGGACACGACGCTCGCCCGCATCGCCTGCTGGCACAATCAAGACATGCTCGTCCACGACTACATGAGCCACGAGGACGCCGACCGTCGGCTCCCGAGTGATCGGGTGGCTCGCGAGCATCGCCGACTCATTGGCACCGCTGGAGAAAACGTGTTTGAGGGACACGCAGACGGCCGTCGGGCGGAGAATTGGGGACGAGCCGCCATGAAGGGGTGGCTGGACAGCCCCGGCCACCGGGCCAACATCCTGCGTCGCTCGTTTACGCACCTCGGCGTCTGCGTGACGCACACGCCATCGGTCACGAAGGCAACACAGGTGTTTGCGACCGTCTGGGCCTATTTCGAGACCCCACTCTCGTGGACCCTCGCTGCCGGCGATTCGCTCTCCGTCACCGTCCGTCCCGTAAAGGCTGGAGGACCGCCTACGCGGTACGCCTTCGTGCCGGTGGGGGAACCCCTGGATCAGGCGTTTGAAGGGGAGGGGCGGGGACGTCCGTTCAACGGCACGCTCCACGTCCCGGGGACCCGCGGGCGCTACGGCACTCGGTTTTTGTTTGCGACGCCGGGAAGCCGCCGGTTCACCGTCTTGTCGGGACCGCGGGTCCGCGTAGAGTAGCGCTCGGCCCGGCAGATCGTGGCGGCCGTGTAACATGTGTGGCGAAGCGTGGAGGCCGTGTTACGCGCAGACACAGCGGGAAACGTTCGGCCTGGCCGTGCGAACGTGACGCTGTCGTCTTCCTCCTTTTCGACGCGCCCTCCCCAGTCCGTACAAAGCCTCCTGCTGCCCCCATGACTTCGCACGACGAACTCATCGACACTCGCGTTCGGGACGTTCTTCGCATGAAGGGCACCCTCGGGGAGAAGACCGACGTGCTCACTGCCACACCCACTACCACGGTTTATGAATGCATTGACCGCATGGCAGAGAAGGACTTTGGGTCGATCGTGGTGATGGACGATGACGGCATCGCGGGCATCTTCACGGAGCGCGACTACATGCGCAAGATTGCCCTGAAGGGGCGCACTTCGGACGAGACGGAGGTCCGAGAGGTCATGACCCCGGACGTTGCTACGGTCGGTACGGAGAAGCCTCTCGAAGAGTGTCTCGACCTCATGACCGAACTTCAATGCCGTCACCTCCCGGTGGTCGACGAGGAGGGGACGCTCGACGACATCATTTCGGTGCGTGATTGCATGCGCCAAATCTCGGAGGCCGCCAAGTCCGAAGCCCTCCAGCTCCGCAACTACGTGACCGATCAGTATCCGGTATAGGTCTCTCCGCGCCGAGACGCGCCGAATAGGGGACCTGGGGACCACCGCCGGAGATTGGGGTTCTACCTCTTGCGGCCTATTTTTCTCACGAGTGCCGCAGTCGCGTCGCGTGAAGAGTCCGAGGGGCGGGGCCTCCAATCTCCCACTCGCTCCTTTTTCCTGGTTCCATGATTACGGTCTACGCCCTTGGGGTCCTGGCGGTTGTTGGAATACTCCTGTTCGTGCGTACGTTCAAGGTGGTCAAGGAATACGAGCGGGGCGTCAAGTTTACCCTCGGTCAGTTTGTGGGCGTTTTGGAACCGGGCCTCCGGACAGTGATCCCGCTTATCCAGTCCTGGGAACGGGTCGACATGCGCGTGAAGGCCGTCGACGTGCCGCGGCAGGAAAGCATCACGCGGGACAACGTGACCGTCGAGATCGATGCGGTGATCTATTACCGTGTCCGCAGCGCGAAGAAGGCCATCCTGGAGGTCGAAGAATACATGTACGCCGTGCAGCAACTGGCACAGACCACGATGCGGAACATCGTGGGGGAGGTGGACCTCGACGCCCTGCTGGCCGAGCGGGAGCGCATCTCGACCCAGATCCGCGAAATCATCGACGAGGCCACCGATCCATGGGGTATTGAGGTGAAGTCCGTAGAGCTGAAGGACATCATCCTGGCGGAGAACATGAAGCGAGTCATTGCCCGCCAGGCCGAGGCGGAGCGGGAGCGGCGAGCCGTCACGATTCAGGCGGAGGGCGAGTTGGAGGCCGCCCAAAACATGGCCGACGCCGCAAGTACCCTCAACAAGGAAGAGGGAGCACTCCACCTCCGCACCCTCCAGACGCTCAATAGCCTGAGCAGCGACGATTCGAACACCGTCGTCTTCGCCGTGCCCGCCGAGGCCCTCCGCGCCCTGGAGGGCATTGGCGCAAACGAGACCGGCGGGCCGAACGAATCGTCCTCTTCCTGAGGCCCCCGCGTCCGACGCGGCTCCGTCCCGGAGGCCTACTGGCCGGACGTCCAGCCCTACTGATCGGATCCGTGATCGGCTTTGTCACTGTGTGGGCCCGGCTGTGGGTCTGCGTCGCCATCACGGGGCGATCGATCCAGCGCAGACGGCGCCGTTGAGGTTGATCCCGAGAAGGGGGAGGGCTCCGCGTTCGTCAGTCAATCCATCCCCGGAGTTCGTAGTAGAGGTAACCCACGTACTCGTGCGCCGCCGCTGTGCTCAGGGAGAGGCCGTTGGCGTCCGGCAGCACGGAGAGGAGGGTAAACGGCCGCTCGACGGCGCGGTAGTCGGTGGGGGCTGGGAGGACCGTGAGGTCGGTGGTGCGAAACGTAGCCAGGGAGCGCCACATGTGCGACGCCGAGGTGACGAGCACGATCTCATCGAGGCCCCGCTCGCGGCAGAGCTGGGCCGTAAGGCGCGCGTTTTCGTATGTCGTGCGGCTTTGGGGCTCTACCACGATCGAGTCCGCCGGGATGCCCCAGTCGGCAAGCAGGGTTTTCATGGCGGGGGACCCAGCGTTCACGCGTCCAGGGGGCCGACCGCCGGGCACGAGGACTCGCGAGGCCACTCCGGCCCGGTAGAGGCGAGCCCCATACCAGAGGCGATCGCCCGCGTCGTTCAGGTCGGGGTACAGGCGCGGCGCAGTCGCCGGCCCCACTCCGCCGCCCAGCACAACAATGGCGTCGGCCGTCGGCACCATGTCCGCCGGTCGGGGGGGGAACGACGCCTCCAGGGAGCCGATGAGGGCCTTGCCCATCCACGGTGTGGACAGGAGCCAGAGAACCGCGACTCCCGTTCCGACGAGGGTATACCCGGTCCTCCAGGCCCACCGCGTGACGACGCCCCCGAGGAGCACGACGGCCAATCCAAACCCCAGCGGCTCCACGAGGAAATCGATCACCTTCACCAGAAACAGCGTCATGGATCGGAGCGGACCGGTGCGGGACCAGCAACAAAAAAACGCCCCTCAGGCGAGCTGAGAGGCGTTTTGGAGTGGCCAGGGGCGGATTCGAACCGCCGACACACGGCTTTTCAGGCCGTTGCTCTACCACCTGAGCTACCTGGCCCATCGCGGAGTAGGGGACGAGCAGCAACAGTACCCGGAAACGTATCGCTTCCGCCCGCGTCTGTCAATGACCGACTGCGGGGTTTCATGCCCCATTCACTGCGGCCGTCATCGGTCTCGGGAGGGAGGCGTTCCTCGATGATCCGAGTCGTCCGAACGGCGCACGCCCCACATCAGTTTCGATCGGAGCGTGTGGAAAAAGTGTTGGCCCGGCAGCTTGACGAGGTTCACCGTGTGGTCGGCTCGTTCGACGGAAAACTCGAGGCCGTGCTCGTCGAACATGGTGCTCCGACCATCCGCCGCGAAGACGTAGGGCTGGTCGTTCTCCAGGACCCGGCAGCGGACGGTGGCGTCGGCGGGGAGCACGATGGGGCGGACCGTGAGGGTGTGGGGGGCGATGGGGGTGAGGATGACCGCCTCCACGCCCGGGGTGATGATGGGACCGCCGGTGGAGAGGGAGTAGGCCGTGGAGCCGGTCGGGGTGCCGATGATGAGGCCGTCGGCCCAGTAGGTGTTCAGGGGGGTGCCGTCGACCTCCACCTCGATCTGGATGAGGCCCGCCGCCCCACTGCGGTCCAGCACAAATTCATTGAGGGCCCACTCGGTGTCGAACGCCGAATGGGAGCCGAGCTGGGCCTCCAGGACGAGCCGCTCTTCGACCCGGTAGTCGTCCGCCTCCAGGGCATCGAGGGCGTCGTGGATCTGTTCGATCTCGATGTCGGCCAGGAAACCGAGACGGCCAATGTTGACCCCGAGGAGAGGGGTGTCGTTGGGGCCCGTCAGGTGGGCGGTGCGGAGCAGCGTGCCGTCCCCCCCGAACGAAAGCACAAGGTCGCCGGCCTCGGCAATGTTGGCCACGGCGTGGTCGCGGCAGAGGGCCGGGTCGAACAGGTCGCGTTCGATGAGACCGGCGGCGATCGGCTTGTGGATCCAGTAGTCGATCCCGTCGTCCTGAAGACGCTGCAGGAGTTCGGAGAGGGGATCCCAAAGGGCGTCCTTGGTTGGATTGCCGGTAATGCCGTAGACCATCGTGGGTCAGCACATCAATCAATTCAAAAGAGGACCGCCGGAAGGGGACGGAGGCTGTTTTGGGTGAAGGGGGGCGGTGCGACCGACTTGTCTCGCGCCCAGGCGCATCGACGATCGGCGTACTACGGACGGACCAGATACACCGAGCAGGGAGCAAAGACGGCCACCTGATGGCTCACCGTGCCCACGCTGGCGCTCGGGTCGTCGCGATCGATCGTGTGGGAACGCATCACGATCAGGTCCACCTCGTTCGTCTCGGCCACCTCCGTCACCTTCGGTCCGCGGTCGCCGTAGACGATGGTGGTCTGGACCTCGAAGCCCTTGTCCGCCACTGCTTCGGCCCACGCCTCCATTTTGGATTGGGCCTCCTCCTGGAGCTCCTGGTAAAAGTCGTCCATCGCGTCGTCCTCGTCCTGGAGCGTTTCGATGACGTGCAGAAGCTGAAATTCGGTACGGTCGGGCGTGGCCAGTGCCTGGGCTGTTTCGAGCACGTGCTCATTGGTACTGGAGAGGTCGACCGGAATCAGAATTGCGTCGTGCATGAAGGGGGAGGAGAGGAGGATGCAGAGGAAAAGAGCGGACACACGCTCGTGCCTGCCACCTACGGACGAGACGGGGGGACGAGTTCGGATCTCACACTCGTAGTGTAGCATTTAACTGCAAAAGAGGAAAGTGGACACGAGCCGGTCCGTCCTCAACCATGCCGACGTCCGATCTCGCACAGTTGCGACGCACCCTTGCGCGCCGCTTGAAAGAAAAAGCGGAGTTGGAAAAAGAGGTTCGATCGGTCCAGGCCCGAATGGAGGCAGAGGTGGCGCCGCTCCGAGAAGAAGTCCTTCGTCTTCAGATGGAGCGCCTCAAAGAGGCCGCGCAGGCCCGCATGCGGAGCGCGAAACTCCGAAACGCGTACCACGACGCACAGGAGGCCTACGAAAAGTTCCGAGAGCATCGGGTCCGGACCCCCGATCCAGGAACGAGAAGCGAAGAGGATCTGAAGGCCATCTATCGTCGTGCTACCAAGCTCTGCCACCCGGACGCGGTGCCCGACTCATACCACGAGGAGGCGTCTGCGACCTTTCAGGCCCTCGAATCGGCCTACGATGCTGGACGTCCGGCAGCCGTGCGTGCGATCGCCGACGTCCTCGACAAGTGGGGCTTCCCTCGGCCCCCTTCCGCCCCCGCCGACGCGTCGGCCCCCTCCAAAGCAGCCCTTCGTCGGGCCGTTTCGACCCTCGACACTTCCATCGAACGTCTCCGGACCTCGGAGGCATACCGCACGCTCGCCGACGCCCCCGACGCGGATCCGGAGGATGTGGTCGGCGCCCAGAAGCGAGCCCTTCAGGAGCGTCTGGTTAGACTGAGCCGCCAACGGCGTGGCCGACTGTGACATTCCACGGGTGGTCCGACGGGCGGGAGACCTCCTTCATATCTGCGTCTCGGACCGTTGTGATTCGGGCGATGCACATCTACCTTGTATCCCCGCGTCCTCCCGAAGGGCTACGGAAACCCGTTGGATTCCGGCGGGGAGAGGACCTGAAGAGGATGAGGCCCTGATTCCAGCTCGCTCAACGCTTCCCCCTCGATTCTCCACCCTCCACCCTTAACCCTCCACCCTTAACCCTCCACCCTTAACCCTCGACGCTCAACCCTCCACGCAAAACGTATGGCGCAGTCCACTCAGCAGCGCGGGCGCACGCCCCTCATGCGGCAGTACTACAAGATTAAGGAGCGCCACCCGAAGGCGATCCTGCTCTTCCGCATGGGCGACTTCTACGAGTCGTTCGACGACGACGCCAAGACCGTAAGCCGCCTTCTCGGCATCACCCTCACCGAACGCAACAACGGCGACGCCGACGACGTGCCGATGGCGGGCTTCCCCCACCACGCCCTCGACAGCCACCTGCCCAAGCTCATCCGGGCCGGCCTCCGGGTCGCGATCTGCGAGCAGACCGAGGACGCCGACAATTCGAGCGGAAAAGTCGTGGA
>JBDGQN010000018.1:0-940 GCA_042219055.1 Salinibacter sp.
CGTCGTTGTCGACGATCCCGCATTGGGCGCACAGCCAGTACTGGCGCCGGGATTCATCCTCATCCAGGTGATGGAGCTCGCTCGCCTCAATGGGCCGCAGAAAGCTCGCCCCAAATCCGGGATTGCTTGGATCCCGCGTTGCCTCACCAAGCTGTCTCCCTTGGAAGGATTTGGCTCCCACGAGGTAGTGCTGACCGCATTCTCGACACAAGGCAACCTCAAACGTCACCGACTCCTCATCAGAGGATCCACGATCCAGATGGACTCGCTTCTCCGGCCAAAGCGAAATGAACGCCCCTTCCAGCGAGCGAAGGAAGAAGTGGTAGCGTGAGGACAACAGCGGGCTTTGCGATTCCGGATCAACCGCCTTGGAGAGCGCCCCGACGAGCTCGCCCAAAGCCGAACGTTGATCATCGGCTTCCAGTCCAGGGAAGAGGCGATCCGCCAACTCGTCAACTTTCACCGGGCCCTCTTCCGTGAGAATCCGCCGCAGTTCACAAGCACGTTGGTCGAGCTCAAGCAGCCGGCCTGCGTCCTCTGCGAGATCGCCGGCGGGGGTCACAGCGCCAGCAATCTCCTCGGGAAGGGCGTCCAGGCGAAGCTCATCGAAGCCGGCAACGTCCTCATCGTAGGCTCGGTTCAGCTCCTGGTAGATCGACGTGTCAAACGCCGTCCCCGATCCGTCGGGAACAGGCTTGGTCTGACCCAGAAGAACGTCGTCTGAATCAAACGGTTCATCGAACAACGTGGTGGCAAACTCGGCGATATTCGGTTTGTCCTCTTCTCCTTTGCCCAACGTGGCGCTCGTGGCGATGCAGCGGAAGGGGCCATCCCGACCGCCCTCGCGCAGCCGACGCTTGAGACGACGCAGCAGCATCGCCATCTCCATGCCGCGGGTTCCACGGTATTGGTGGGCCTCGTCCAGGATCAGATACTTCCA
>JBDGQN010000018.1:950-1408 GCA_042219055.1 Salinibacter sp.
TTCGCGTTGCGCCAACGGTCCGTCTCATGTTTCGGTGTCGTCCCGATGTACTGCCCAAAGCTGAAGCCGAATGAGGACCCCAAATCCTGGAACCGCTTGCATAATTCCCCTAGACGCTCGCGTTGATCATTGGCCAACGCATTCATCGGGTAAAGGACCAGAGCCCGCACGCCGGATCCCAATGTCCCCGCCATATGTTCGCGGTAGAGCTCCAGCAAAACGGGGTAGAGAAACGCTTCCGTCTTCCCGCTGCCGGTGCCGGTCGCCACGATGGCATTGTGCTCATCCAAGATTCGCCGAATGGCTCCCTCTTGATGCGCGTACAGCTGGGGCGTCGTCTCAGCCAGCGCTTGGACAAAGCCCTCGTCGAGGCCCTCTTCCATGACGTCGTCGAAGACCTGCTGCGGTGATTGACCCCTCCTGAAGACCGGTGTTGCTTCAAGGAAGGGGCCTGCGCT
>JBDGQN010000018.1:1493-5027 GCA_042219055.1 Salinibacter sp.
GGAAGTAGAACGTCGTCTGCAGGTATCGGCGATAGCGCTTTTCGACGGTGTCCGCCAGTTCAGCTAGATCCATGTCCCTCTCACGTCAGATAAGCACGTACAGCTCATCGCTGTGTTGATCGATAAGGTGACGTTCCCTCGATTCGGCATCCGGATTGGAGAACTCAACATGGCAGATTTTACACTTATAAATGGTCGAAATATTCGGATATATATCGCTAATATCCGTGACATCCTTGACAACCTTGTCGCTAGCTTTCTTGTCGGGGTGTTCCTCATCGCAATGTTGTACGATCTCACTTGTCGGGCTATCCTCTGGAAGATAGTGCTCCCCGGGAACCCAGAAGCTACAGTAAGGGCAACGGTGAATCTCACTGGGCAAGCCGTGCATACGTTCACGCAGCTCTTCATACGTGAGTGGTAAGAAGTATTTATCAGTATGGCTTTCGACAACATGATTCACGACATCCTGTGTATCGGAAGATTCAAACTCGCAATTATCGACTGTGCACGACGCGTTCAGTTTCATCGATGCAATGGCTAGCGAATGTTGCTCCTCTCCAACCGTGAAACGAGCCGTCAACGCATGCTCACCCACACTTCTCAAAGCGGCACTTTCACCAAAGTCACGCAGTGGAATACACATAGTTCGATCTGTTTTCTTCGCCTTATAAGCTCGCTTCTCCTCGCTAGAAAAGCCAAGCCGCATTTGCTCGAGCCGCCCAGGTTGGGGGAGGCGTATCCACAGCGCCCGATTTGAGGCAGCGCGAAAGTCGGCTTTGGACAAGGCAACCAGTTGATCCGTCCATTGCTCAGGTTCACCATCCTCGGTCCCCACGGCCCACCACAGTCGTTTCATGGCAAGGGCGATATCAACAGATCGTCCTTCGCTGGCCGATACACGGAAGCGAGCAACATCCGCCGCGGGATCCGGCGGGACTTCGGCCACAGTCTCCTCATGGTTCCCCCTCACCTGGACCCCGACGTGGTCATTGTCGCAGTTGATGCGACAATCCGGCTCGTGATGGAACACAATCCTTGCTTGGGTATGTCCACCCGAAGATGTGGGAACCGGTGACGGTTTGTTGATATCAATACGGTTAATGCTGGCTATGTAGCGAAAATGGCGGCTTTCACTATCGATGAGATCTTTATTCTCGTCATAGAACCGGACGAAGTACCATCCGAGCTCACGATCCTGGAGCTCAGGGGGGAGCGGTTGTTCCTGAGCGGAGGGATCCGGATATATCGTTTGACGCCATCTACCTTGCCCTGGCCCTTCTTCTCCGACAACGACTTCATTTACTTTGCTCCACTCGCCAGCGTTGCTTGCCCGTATCTTGGGAACATCGCCAATGAAAAGCTCTCCCCTTTTCGGGATCTCGTCCTCAACACGTTGGCCGGCGATGGAGAAGGTTGGAGCCCTGGAATCGATGATATGTCGTCCATACTCAGGGATGTGAAAAGCAATTGTGGAACTTGATTCGTCTAGATGAAAGTAATGGGCCTTATAGCCCTGGACCGAACAGGGTTCAGGGTGCACAGCGGGCGAGCCGGACAATCCCTCATCGCGCTCCCATGAATCCGGCACAATGACCAGGTAGTGACCCTGCGTTGGTTTCTCCACATATCGCCCTTGATCAGTAGCAAGTCTGAAGGCCAGATGACCGTTATTATCGAGCGTCTTGGTGATCGGTTCCTGGTTCGACTCCATCTTCGCCTTAATCGTTCCTGTGACTCCGTTGAGACGCCAGCTCAAGTTCTCTGGGTCGGCTGGCTCCAATTCCTGCCCGTCCTGGTGAACAGCCAAGGCTTCCACTTGGTCATCATTCGGGCTCTCCAACGCGGCTACAAGTTGCCATTCCTGACCCTCAGGAACACACTGAATTTCGATCCGAGGACGTTGCGAGGTAGGTGGGGTCGGACTCGGGGGCGTTGGTTCTTCTGTGCGAGGTCGACCTCCTCGATCTTCAGGATCCGGACGCCCATCGCCTTGACTTGACGACTCCTCGGTATCCGGCGATGGGTCTTGGCCAGCACTGCCGGTTGACGGTTCCTCAACATCTGGCGCGTCCGTCGGCGTCGTGTCGTCGGGACCAGGCGCTGACATGCCCTCGCCACCCTCCGCCGAGCCATCGGATCGTTCGCTGGAATCTTGATCGGTGGTATTGTCATTCGTTTCGGGAGGGGCTTCTTCAACAGTTTCAGATTCCTCGGATTCGGTGGGATGAGGAAGGTCGCGGTCTGATTGGTCCTGAGCGGACTCGAGTACCACGTCCACCAAATCGCGGATCGACTCGATCCCATACGTATCCCGTAGCGTATGACGCTCCTCTAGAGAAATTTCTAGGGACTTAGTGTGTTTATTGAGGAGTTTACCCGTGTAAGGCTCTGTTGATTGGCCGATGTGCTTGTGGAATAGCCGCTTCAGCGGCTGATGATACGGGTGCGACGCGTCACGCAAGGCTCGTTTTACCGAGCGACGCACAACAGCGTAATAGCGGCGCCGGGCCATTCGGCCAAGCTCCTTTAAGGCAGTCTTTCCCGCGCTGCGAAGAAGGGAGCCGACCTCGCGACAGTAGTTCAGTGCTGAGCGATAGTTCAACCGTGAACTCCTATCATGGCCAATGATGTTGATTGTTCACAGCTGTCGCCACCTATATCGAGCAGACATTTGACGATTGGCTGAGATAGCTCATTTTGTGCAGAACTCGTTGAACTATAACTGCAAAACCGCGAATTTGATGGTAATGTCATGTCGTCAGAGAGTCAATACCCTTCGGGATGGATGTCAATCGTGGCAGGGGGATGATCCTCAATGGGCCCCACGTGCAGAGCCCGTAGTGTAGACGGAGACCTGTGGATAATTTCGAATTGAAGTCTGCGTTCTCGATGTTCACCCTAAGCCGATCGGATGCATTTCAGTTGATGGGATGTCCATTTTCGCCTGGTAATTGTGTCTTGCTTTATTGATAAGAATCGATATGCTATTTTTAGCAGCGGAAAGATTATGTGGGTGGCTTATTGACAATGACTGTTCGCCATAGCCATCGATTTCTCAAACTCACCTGGCAGTCCATCGACTCTGCTGCGAACCGCTACCGAACCTACGTCCTCCGCATCGACGAGGACCTGTGGGGCCATCCCTGCGTCATCCGGCGCTGGGGCCGGATCGGCGCGGAGACCCTCCACGAGCGCTACGTCTGGCCGGCCAGCGAGGCCGAGCTGGAGCGGTGGGTGCGGCACGTCTGCCGGGCGCGTGAGGATCACGGCTACGAGCTGGTCGCGGCCGAAGGTTGACAAATCCGTCCGATGATGGTAGATCTAAGGTAGTCGATCGGGCTCGGGGAATCCCCAGGACGCGTGGGGCTTTTGACCCGGGCCTTTTCCTTTTCTCAGAACAGCTCCAGCAATTGATTCCGCTCAATCCGCTCATCCGGCGCTCGATCGCCCCGATACGTCCCGTTGGCCACCACGTACGCCCGCGACGTCTTGCCGATCCGCCTCGCCCGCACCCGGATCTTGGCATGGCGC
>JBDGQN010000180.1:0-6380 GCA_042219055.1 Salinibacter sp.
AGAGCAGTCCCCTCGTAAGGGACAGGTCACCGGTTCGAGTCCGGTCGTTGGCTCTCTTCCCGACCTCTCTCAGCCCTGCCAATGCGGCGGGGCTTTCGTACTTGTATTGCAGGGTCGTCGGGGACTACTCGTGCCGGCGCACCCACTGGTCCCCCGTCCGCGTGCATCGGACGTGACGCCCGGACACGTGCACGAGGTCGTGCTGGGCGAGACGCTGCACGGCCTCCTGAACCGCTCGCGGGCCTGCGCCTATCTCCCGCGAGAGGTCGTAAAGATCGGCGGTCTCCTGCGACTGCACAGCCCGGAGCACTGCGGTCTCCGTATCGGTGAGATCGGCGTCTGGCATCGGGGCGGACGATACAGTTCCGGGAAACTACTGGTCGTCCTCACTCTGCGCGTCGGCCTCCGGGTCGGGCACACTGCCGGGGCCGAGGCCCGGCACGGCCATCTCCCCTCGGAGCCAGTCGAGCGCCTCCTCCCGGTCCTCGTAGGTCTGAATCCGGGACACGGGGAAGAGTTCGTCCGCCTTGTCGAGCCACGTCTCCCAGAGGTCGTCGCCCACGATTGCCACCTTGTCCAGGTCCCTCAGGTGGCGAATGTCAAACGCGAGGTCCTCCCATTGCTCTTCGGGGGTCCAGTCCTGCACGTCCTCCATCACAAGCAACACGCGCGTCGTGGTGTGCTTCTTAAGGTGGTCCGCCAGTGTGGAGTCGAAGACCTCGTAGTCCTCCTCTGTGAGCGTGTCGCTTAGCGCAATGCCGAGGAGATTCGGGTCTGGAAGGTCGAGAAGTTCGTGCATGGGCGTTGGGCCGTGGAGGTCGATTCAAAGAACGGGCAGAACGGCTGTGGCGGGAACTCTGCCAACATAGCACATCGGGGTACGACGCGGGCGCTCGACTGTTCGAGTACACTTGCGAAATCTCGGACGGAAATCTGTTCGTTTCGACGCAAGCATCAAGATTGACAATGACGGTCAGAGCGCCAATGTTGAGGGGGGCACTTACGTCCAACGCAGACGGTCCCCCACGCTGCCATATCCGCCGCGCCGTCCCGCACCGCTACCGACTTCGACCGGCTTTTCCGATACACCCGCTGGGCCCACGACCGCGTCCTCGAGGCCTTACACTCGGCCGATGCGGTCCCGACGCGGGCCGTGGAGCTGTTCAGTCACGTGCTCCGGGCGCAAGACGTGTGGTACGGACGGGTGGAAAACACCGACCACGCCACCCTGGACCTCTGGAGCGACGAGGACCTGTCGGCGTGTGTCGACCGGCTGGAACCGACGACGCGGCGCTGGCAGGCAGTTCTCCACGAGCGCGCCCCCCACGACCTCGACCAGCCCATTGCGTACACGAACTCCCAGGGGACTGCCTACGAGACCTCCCTCCGAGACATTCTCAGCCACGTCGTCAACCACGGCACGCACCACCGCGCCCAGATCGCCCTCGTGCTGCGCGAGGCCGGCGTTGCCCCACCCGTAACAGACTACATCTATTTCCTCCGTGAGGAGTGATTCGGGGGCGTACTGCAGCCTCAATCGGTCTCTTTTGGGAAAACGTTCTCCGGATCCGGCGGAAGAAGATTGTCCCGGAGAGATTGCCCGACTACTGTCGATTTCGGTGGATTCGGGGAGATGTCTCGACTCCGCTCCGCAGCCCGGGGAGTACTCGTGCTGCGAGCAGCATGACCTTGTTTTCTCGGCCCTCGCCGCGCTCCCAGCGCTGCGACTGCGTGGATCTCGTGCAGTCCGGGGACTACTCGGTCACTGCGTTCCCAGCGCAGAATGGCTTCTGCACTCGCCTGGTAGCTCGCCGGAGGCATGACCTCACTCCCGCTCGGCCCCCGCTACAAGGCTCGTTTGGGCGCCATTTTGCGGCGTCGCCCACTATGTCTCGGCTTCTCATCCATCCACCGAACAGCTTCTGAGACTGCAGTACTGTCCGATCACGGGGTTCGGGCCACGAAATCGAGCACGTGCCGCGCAAGTCTGGGCCCCTGCTCCTCCTGGAGAAAGTGCCCGGCGTCGTCGATCGTGACGTCGGGTTGTGCGCGGGCCGTGGGCAGGAGGTCGAGGAAGAAGTCGCGGGCGCCGCCGAGAATCGGATCCTCGGGGGCAAAAAGGACGAACGCGGGCTTCGTCCACTCGGCCAGTCGCTTCCGCGTCTCGCGCATGGCGTCGGACACCGGGCCGTCCGGCTCCATGGGGACCAGGAGGGGCCACGCCACGGCCCCCGC
This sequence comes from Salinibacter sp., assembly GCA_042219055.1. Lineage (GTDB taxonomy): Bacteria > Bacteroidota > Rhodothermia > Rhodothermales > Salinibacteraceae > Salinibacter. The sequence goes on from JBDGQN010000180.1 coordinate 2,236, forward strand.
CTTCGAGGCAGGCGTGGGGAACGGGGCCTTATAGGCGGCTTCCGCGCCCTCGGAGAGTCGGTTGGGAGCCGAGAGGCCGCGCCGGACGATTTGACCGATGGGAAGGTCCGGCGTGTGTTTGACGAACCGACGCCACGCCAGGAAGGCAGCGCTTTTTTCGTGCTCGCCAGTGGGCAGAAACGTATTGAGGACGACCAGCCGCGCGATCCGCTCCGGCTGTCGCGCCGCGTAGGCTAGCCCCAGGAGCCCGCCCCAGTCCTGCACCACGAGCGTGATCTCGGTGAGGTCGAGGGCCTCGATGAGGGTCGCCAGCGCGTCGTAGTGGAGGGCAAACGAGTAGTCGTCGACTGTCGTGAGCTTGTCCGACCGCCCGAACCCAATAAAGTCGGGCACGACCACTCGGTGCGCCTCGGCCAGTGGCGGGATCATGTGACGGTAGAGGTACGCCCAGGTCGGCGCGCCGTGGAGGCATAGAATTGGATGGCCGTTTCCCTCGTCCACGAAGTGCATCCGCAGGTCGTCCCGAACGGCCAGGTAGTTCGGCGGATACGAAAAATCCAAGAGGCCCTCAAAGCGGTCCTCCGGCGTGCGGTAGGGCATGGTTTGCGTGTGGGCGTGGGGTAGGGCGGAGGGGGCGGACGTGGAGCGACGTTGCTGCCCCGGTCGAATCACGGCAGGACCGATCCGCCCTCTCCACGCACATACGCCGTCACTCGTACACCAGTTCGTCGAGGGAGGAGGGGGGCGTGCGATCTTCTACAAATGCCCGGCCCTCTTCCTCACCCTGTTCGCGGAGCATCGCGAGGTCCGGGTCGTTGGTCACGCTTCCGTCGAAGACGATCCCTGTCGCGATGTCGGCCAGGCGCTGCCCAAGGTCGCCCTCGCGGGGGAGGCCCTGCCGGCATCCGCGCTCTAAGGTGCGAATCGTGTGGTTGCCGACGGGCTCGTCCATTGCGCGGCTCACGCCGACTGCGAAGCCCACAACGTACGCGGCCGGCTCGGCCTTCAAGAGGGTCGGAGCGTAATCGCCGGGTAGGTCGCCCACCTGCAGGCGCAGGCCGTCGGCAACGGTTTCAATGACCTTGGCAGAACGATCGTTGGGCATGGGGTGGGCAGTTTGGTAGAAGATACATCGGGTTCAGGTACGGCTCGGACGTCAGGGCGTTCACCCGTAGAGAGGAGGTAGTGGCGGAGAACCATACGTACGAATGCCCCGTCCGGGACCCGACTAGACGGGGCGGGAGGCGAAGAGGGTTCCGGCAGAGGGGGCTACGCGGCCTTCTTCTGCCAAGAGGTGCAGTACCCATTTTGGGCAACGGGGCCGGGGAACAACTGGCACCCCCCACAGCCCGATCCAAACTTCTTTTTCTGGTAGAGCTGGCAGTTTCCGCAGTTCTTATTCGGCTTCGGGGATTCCTTCTTGTATTTGAGGGAGGTTACCATCTGTTTGCGCTGCTTTTTCTGTGCGTCGGAGAGGCTTGACAGGTCCGAGCAGTCCGCAGTGGCGCCGGCTCCCCCTTCCCCCCCGCTTCCGGATTCAGTACTCCCCCCGTTCGAACTGTCCGAGCCCCCGCACGCCGCGAGCAAAGATCCGCTCGCCCCGACGGCCCCAACCAGGCCGAGGGATTGTAAAAATCGTCTCCGGGATACGTGGTTCTGGTCATCAGATTCCATGGGCAGGTTTCCGGTCATCAATGAGAAAGTGAATGGCATTCGTAGCGGACATACGGTACGGAAGCGAAAGAGCGCGGGCAAGCAAGAATGTATACGAGATGTGTGGGGAATTCCTGGTCGCGCCTGTCCGTATACTTTCCACAGGCATCCAGGGAGGAAGGCATCCAGGGGGGAGCCCGCAAGGTCCTCCTGAGAACTCCATAAGGCAGTAGCCGTGCGCAGAATTATCGACAAGGTTGCATGAAAGAGGGGAAGATCTCCAGAAAGCATCCTCGTTCTCTAAACACGTTCTCCGCCATAGTCTAAACAGACAAAGTCAAGGGAGAGTGTGGAAAGCAATGCCCCCCGTTCCCGGGCTGAACGAACGCCGGGAAGAAGCTTGTCCTACGCACATGCTGCTATCGTAAGAGCGGCTTGTACCATGTCCGTCATTGAGGTAGAGGAGCTCTGGAAGATTTTCGGCGGAGATCCGGAGCGGGCCCGCACGCTGGCCCGGGACGGCAAATCGAAGGCGGAAGTCAAATCGGAGACCGGTTCCGTGATTGCCGTGGACGATGCCTCGTTCGAGGTGCAGGAGCAAGAGATTTTCGTAGTGATGGGATTGTCGGGGAGTGGAAAGTCAACGCTCCTGCGCTGCATCAACCGGCTCATTGAGCCGACCTACGGCACAGTTCGCGTCCATGGCGATGCCGTAACGGCGTACGACGACGACCAGCTCCGCGAGCTTCGCCAGACGAAGATGTCGATGGTCTTCCAGAACTTCGGCCTTTTCCCGCACCGGAGTGTGCTCGGCAACGTCGAGTACGGTCTCGAAATCAGTGGAATGGAAAAGGAACAGCGCCGGGACAAGGCACGGCGGACGCTCGACCTCGTGGGACTGGAGGGATACGAGGACAGCAATCCGAGCGAGCTGAGCGGGGGGATGCAGCAGCGCGTGGGGCTGGCCCGGGCCCTCGTCAACGATCCCGAGATTCTGCTGATGGACGAGGCCTTCAGTGCGCTCGATCCACTGATTCGGGAAGAAATGCAGAACGAGCTCCTCGACCTGCAGGATATGTGGGATCAGTCCGCCACCATTCTCTTCATCACGCACGATCTGGACGAGGCGCTGAAGATGGGCGACCGAATCGCCATCATGAAGGACGGTCGCATTTCCCAGATCGGTACCCCCACCGAGATCCTCACCGAGCCGGCCGACGACTACGTCCGCTCCTTCGTGGAGAACGTGGACCGCACAAAGATCATCCCGGCGCGTACGGTCATGCGCAATCTTCAGGACGGAGAAGCGACAGCATCCAACGCATCTGTCTCTCCCCACACGCCCCTCGCCGAGATCCTTCCGCTTGTTCTGGGAACCGAGGCGCCCGTGCCAGTCTACGACAGTGGCGACAACCTGCAGGGCGTCGTGGACCGGGAGGCCGTGATGGAGGAAGTTACCCGGAACGCCAAAACCGTGAGCAAGACGCGGGAAACCGCTCGCGAGGAGAAAGCAATGGAGGCTGCCTAAGCGTCGTCCGTCCCGAGTCGCCGGAAGTTCCGTTCAACCAGTCTGCTGAGAGTAGAGCAATCCGTATCACACTATGGAATTAGACATCGGTGGTGCATTTGAAGCGCTTATTCAGTGGCTGCAGAGCAACTTTCAACCGTTTTTCGACGCCGTCACCGCAGTCATCGGCGCGACCACCGGGGCACTGGAGCAGGCGCTTCTCTTTCTGCCGAGCTGGGCCATGATTCTGGTGCTCACGGGGCTGGCATGGTGGGTAGCCTCGCGGGGCGTGGGAATCTTTACGCTCGTAGGCATGGGGCTGCTCTCGGACCTTGAGTTTACCCTGTTCGGCGTCACGTTCGGCATCGGCATGGGCTACTGGGAGGTCACGATGGCCACCCTGGCGCTTATTCTCACAGCCTCCCTCTTCTCCCTCCTGGTGGGCATCCCCGTTGGCATCTGGGCGGCTAAGAGCGAAACGGTCGACACGATCGTTCGCCCGATTCTTGACTTCATGCAGACGATGCCGCCCTTCGTCTACCTCATTCCGGCCGTGGTGCTCTTCGGTCTGGGCACCGTGCCGGGGGTCATTGCCACCTTTATTTTTGCCACTCCGCCCTGCGTGCGCCTTACCAACCTGGGGATCCGCCAGGTATCGGAGGAGGCGATCGAAGCGGCAAAGTCCTTCGGCTCTACACCCTCCCAGCTGCTCTTCAAGGTGGAGTTGCCCATGGCACTGCCCACCATCCTGGCGGGGGTCAATCAGACGGTGATGCTGGCCCTGTCCATGGTTGTAATCGCCGCGCTCATTGGGTCGAGCGGTCTCGGGCAGCCCGTGGTGGCCGGCCTCCAGCAGCTCCAGATCGGGAAGGGATTTGAGGGCGGTCTGGGTATCGTCATTCTTGCCATCTTTCTGGACCGCGTCACACAGGCGGCCGGCGAAAGGGCTGGGGGCACCGGCGGACAGGCTCGATAACGGATCCGG
>JBDGQN010000180.1:6485-8042 GCA_042219055.1 Salinibacter sp.
TCCCGGCCTCTCTGGCTGTGGTGGAGGGTCCGGAGACCAGGGCGTGTCGCGGGATATGCAGATGGTGACCGTTAACTGGATCGAAGGAATGGCCATGACCTACATGCAGGAAGCCATCCTTGAAGACAGCCTCAATATGAACGTCAAAGTCGATGAGGTGCAGGGAGGTGGCATCGCCTTCTCGTCTGTGGCTCAGGGCGACGCCGACTTCTTTAACGAGGCATGGCTCCCCACCACCCATCAGGGCTCGTGGAAACCCATGAAGGACTCGCTTCAGAAGCTCGGGTATACCTACAAGGGCACGTCGGTCGGTGTCGTGGTACCTACCTACATGGAGGTGGACACCTTCCCCGACCTATCGAAGTACCAGCAAGAGCTCGACGGCACGCTCAACGGCATCGAGTCCGGCGCGGCCATCAATGGGCAGATGAAGAATACGCTTGAACTGTACAACATGGACGACGAGTTCAGCGTCACGGCGGCCAGCGGCCCGGCCAATTGGCAGGCCCTGAAGTCTGCGATCAACAACAAAGAGCCCATTGCCGTAGCGGGCTGGAAGCCGCACTGGAAGTGGAATGTCTACGACATCAAGTACGTCGACGGCGCGCACACGGGGCACAACGTCGACATCTGGGGCCAGCCCGAGGACATCTTCACGATCGTCGACAACCAGTTCATCGACGAGTTTCCGAAGAAGGTCGTCTGCTTCCTCAAGGAGTTCGAGGCCAACGACCAGCAGGTGGGAAGCCTCATGGACGCCTTTCGGAACCGCGGCGACATGAGCAAGCGCGAGGCGGCCCGGCAGTGGATTCAGAACCACCCGGAGGCCGTGAACCAGTGGATGCGGCAGGCCGAGAAGTGCGCCGCCTCCAACCAGCCGGTAGAGCCGCTGCCCGACGACGCCACCTTCTCGTCGAGCCAGAGCAGTTCCTGAATTTCGCGAGCGTTTTCGACGTCCCGGGCCCCCGGTCGCCGCGCAGCGACCGGGGGTTTTCCGCGGAAGGGGGCGTGGCACCACTGTCGTGGGCCAGGGGGGACCTGTCGATTCCCAAGTTGCACGCAGTGACGGACGGCGGAGGCTCCCGCCGATCGCCGACATCTTCGTTCCTCTGTTCGTACTTCTCAACCACACACCCTCACTCGTATGAATCGCTTTCTTACTGCTCTTCTCGCCAGCGTTCTCACCCTCGGGCTGGTGCTTCCGGGCTCGTATGCCCGGGCCGACGATCCCGCACCCCCCTCCGATACGGCGGATACGCCGACCGTCGTCCTGGACGATGAATCCGACGACGAAGGGGCCGGCGATGAGACGTCGGACGCCACGTCGGCCGCTCCGCAGGACGACGGGCCGAGCCTCAGCGTCGACATCAACGGCTCGCTTCGCTTCAACGCCCTGTTCCGGTCGTACGGCACGTCCTTCGAACGGGGCAACGACCGGGTCCTCGGCGACGAACCGATCCACCCCGACGGCGAGCACGGCCTCGTCGACCTCGAGGCCATCGAAGCGATCCACGACGCGGCCGACCGGGGCGAGCGCGTCGAACTGTAGCTGCCGCG
>JBDGQN010000181.1:0-14012 GCA_042219055.1 Salinibacter sp.
ACGCCGATCCGGTGGCGCTGGTCACGTTCCTGGAGATTGGGACGCGGCCGAGCAATCTTCGGTAACTGGCACGGGAAGCGGAGAGGAATACGGGAAAGAGTGTGTGCCGATCAGTCGATTGTCTGAGCTCCGCGGTGTCGGACGGATAACCTAACGTGTGTTCATGGGCTCGATGAAGCAGACGGATCCATCGCCGGACGAACGGCCGTCCGTGCGGTCCCGCATTCTGACAATGCCGAAGGGGGGCGCCAGCATGGACGAGTACGAGGACGCGGCGGCCGTACAGGAGGGGAAGTGGCCCGTGCGGGCCGCCGTGGCGGACGGGGCAACGGAATCGGTTTTCGCCGAATCATGGGCCGAAATCCTGGCGGAGGGGCTCTCTTCCATTCCCGCAACCCCGGAGGCTCTCGTGGGGGCGCTCCCGGACTGGCAGACGGACTGGACGGAGGCTCGGGCCGACCGGACCGATCCGTTGCCCTGGTACGGAGCGGCGAAGGCACGGGAGGGGGCTTTTTCTACCCTGCTCGGGTTGGAGCTCCGACGCGACGGCCGCTGGCGGGCGGTGAGCGTCGGCGATGGGCTTTTGCTCCACCTCCGCGGCGACGCCCTCCGTCGCACGTGGCCCCACACGTCGCCGGACGGCTTCACGAGCCGACCCGTTCTGCTGCCCAGCCGGTCCGACCGTCCACACCCGGCCCCCGAGGAGTGCTGGGCCACGACAGGGCACTGGCAGGGCGGGGATGCCTTTCTGCTGGTCACCGACGCCGTGGGCGCGTGGCTCCTCCGCGCCCAGCAGCAGGAATCTCCTGTGGACGACCTTCCGGCCCCAGCCGCTGCCCGGACGTGGTCGAGCGACGCCTTCCGGGCCGCCGTGACGGAGGCCCGTGCCGAGGGACACCTCCGCAACGACGACAGCACCCTTCTGGTGCTGGAGCTGGAGGAGTCGTTGGACCCGGGCGGGTGAGCGCCGTCTGGGCGGCACAATAGAGGAGCCCGTTCGTCTAGCATCCTCTATCACTTCTGCGAGTGTGCACCAACCTCGTCATGGCGGACTATCCCACGCCGAGTGAGTACCAGGAGGCTCTTCAAGTTCCCGAGGCGGCCTTTGCCGACCCCGAGCTGCAACGTGCTACGCCCCGCACCAACGCGCTCGGCCTGCCGCAGCCCATCACCGGCGCTTTCGCGGCCGTGTTTCCGGTCACCACCGATTCCGGCGAACGGTACGCGGTCAAGTGTTTTCTGAAAGACGTGCCCAATCAGCAGGCGCGTTACGAAGCCGTCGACGAGGCGCTCGACGCGATCGACCACGACGCACTCGTCGCGTTTGCGTATCAACCGGAGGGCGTGCGAGTAGACGGGACGGCGTACCCGCTGCTCAAGATGGAGTGGGCCGAAGGGAAAACGCTAAACCGGTTCGTCGACGAGTATCTCGATCGGCCGGAGGTCTTGGACCGGCTCGCCGAGGCGTGGGCCGACCTCATGGCCGACCTCGAAGCGGTGGCCCTGGCCCACGGCGACCTCCAGCACGGCAACGTGCTCGTGGAAGCGACGGGCGAGGCGTTGCGGCTCCGGCTCGTGGACTACGACACCATGTACGTCCCTGCACTAGACGGCTGGACGAGTGCAGAGGTGGGCCACCGCAACTACCAGCATCCCGACCGCACCGACGCCGACTTTGATGCGTCCCTCGATCGCTTTGCTGGGCTCGTCATCTACACGGCCCTGCGCGCCTGCGCTGTGCGGCCCGACCTCTGGGCCCAGTACGACACCGGCGAGAACCTGCTTTTTCGCGACGCCGACTTTTACGCGCCCGACGACTCGCCTCTGTTCGGCACGCTTGCGGAGACCGATCCCCTGCGCGACCTCGTCGACGCGCTCCGGACGGCCTGCTACGTGGACCCTTCGGACGTGCCGCCGCTCGCCGCGGTGCGAAACGGACGGCTGGAGCCGAGCCGGCTGTCCATCTCGCGCTCGCGGGTCCGGGAAAAGCGTGGAGCGACCCCCCGGACGGGATTTGCGCGGGCTTTCCTGCCGGCTACGGTAGGCGTTGGGGGGACCGCGTTGCTTCTGGCCGTCACGGGATGGCCCCTCGTCGCCGTCGTCGTTCTCTTGGTGGCGGGCGGGGCGGGGAGCGGATTGGTGGGGACGTGGTACCAACGCCTGTCTCCCGTCCGTCGCCGGCGCCGCCTCGAACAAGAGGCTGAACGCATCGGATCCAAAATTCGGGAGCTCGAGCGCGAGGTAAACAGCCTGCAGGAGAAGCGGGAGGAATTGCGCACCTCCATGGCATCGCGGCGCGAGGAGCGGCTCCGAGAGGTCCAGCACGACGCTCTGCGCGATTGTCTCAAACACCACTTTATCGGCGAGGTGCGGGAGGTAGAGGGGCTCACCCACAAGCACGTCGTGCGCCTCAAGTCGGCCGGCGTCCGCACCGCCGCGGAGGCCACGCCGGCGGCAATTGAGGGGGTGCGACGCATCAGTGATCGGGCGCGGGCCCGGCTCAAGATGTGGCGGTCCGCGCTGGAGGAAAAATATGACGACGAGATTCCGGAGTCCCTGTCTCCGGCCCAGGAGCGGCGCCTACAGCGCTACGTGCAGCACCGGATCGAGGATGTCGACGATCAGCTGGCCCGAACCCGAGACAAGATCCAGACGCAGACGGTTGAGCGTGAGCGCATCGAGGAGCGCCTCGACGAGATGCCCGAGGTGACGATGGGGCGCTATCTGCTATACCTATTCCGACTCCGTACGCTGCCAGAGCATACTGAAGGGCCCCGGGCGCCTTCTACACCGGGCGAGCCTGACGAGCGGGAGGCGCAAACGACGGTGCCGGACCCCCTCGACGAAGAGCCGCCGTGGTGGGAATGAGGTCGTTTCGGAACCCCAGTGCCGTGACGATCCTCGTCCGCTCTGCTCCCCTGCGAAGGTCCTGCAGTCTCGAGCAATCCCTTTGAGGTCGAGTCATTTCGAGCGGAGCGGAGTCGAGAAATCTCCCCGAATCCGCCGAAGTCGACAGCAGAAGAACCGCGGACTCGGTGAGGGCAAGTGTATACAAATCCCTCACATCTGGGCAATAACCAACACCTGATCGCCTACTCGTCCTCGTCCCAGAGGTCCTCCAGGTCGTCGATCGTCGTGTCCGAAGGCTCCTCACCAGGGGGCTCGTCGCCGCGTACGAGGGCCAGAATTGCGTTGTGGTGGACGATCATGTAGTTCGTGTCCTCGTAGCGCAGGTCAATCGCCTCGTTGCCCATAAAGAAGGCGAAATCCCCTGGGTCGGCCTGTAGCGGCAGGTACCGAACGGGCGTTTCCGACTCCTTCCAGGTTTCGCTCTCGCTGTACTCGGGATTTTGCGTGAGGTAGCCGGGGCCGGTTTTTACGACTCGGCCGCTCAGCACTTCGCCCTGCTGCGACACGGACGCGGGGAGGACGAGACCGGTGTCCGTTTTGTCCTCGCCGGTCTGCGGCTCGATGAGAACGCGATCGCCGACGACAAGCAGTTCCGCCATGAACCTCTAAGAATGGGCTCGTGAGGACAGGAGGGTGAGGGCCAAAAAAGACGGCCTGCCTAACGAGGCGAGTGGACGCAGGTTCATCGGCTAGCAGGATTTCCACAAAAACCATACGTGTCCCCTGATCCGGTGTCCGAGCGAGAACGACTGGAAGGATTCCTCAGACCAGATGAAAAACGACGTAGACGAGAAGACTCACGAGGCCCGTGGCAATGGCCATGAGCCGGATCGTGCGGTCAACCGGGTTCTCCATGGTGGGGGATAGAAGGGAGCCGGTGAACGGCGACGTAATTACGCTGAGTTATGCTGATTGGGATCGTGAAGAGTAAGAAGATTCGATGTCAGAAACGTTGCCCAAAAGTAGATTCATCCTTTATTTGTTTAAGGTACATCTGGTGCTCGGCGGAGATGCTTCGGCTAACACCGTTTCCAATTCATGGGTCGGTGTACAGGGACACAACGCCACCGTGTGAAGCGAGGGCGCTCTGAGAACGCTCATTTTTCACGCCGTGATGTTCAGAAGCTGCTTGGCGGACTGTCTATGGCCACCCCGGAGAGTACTCGTGCTGCGGGCAGCATGACCTCGTTTTCTCGGCCCTCGCTGCGTTCCCAGCGCTTCGACTTCCTCCTCTCTGCGGTCATCGGTCGCTCAGAAGGACTGCTTCTAATGTACTTGTTCGGGTCTACTTAACTTTCCCATGCTTTACGTCGACCCTGACTGCGATCAGGCGTCTTCACGCAGGTTCAGGCCTGGAGTAGGGGGAGGTGGGCAGGGTGAAGCTGAAGGTGGAGCCCTCGTCCGGTGTGCTCTCGACGTGGAGCGTGCGGTCGTGCGCCCCAAGGATGTGCTTCACGATGGCGAGGCCCAGCCCGGTGCCGCCCTGATTGCGCGAGCGGCTCTTATCGACCCGGTAAAACCGCTCGGTGAGACGCGAGAGGTCCTCGGAAGGAATGCCGATGCCGTCGTCGACGACCTGGATTTCGACCTCGTCGGCTCGGGGCTCGGCCTTGAGTCGGACGGTTCCTCCTTCCTCGTTGTATTTAATGGCATTGTCGACCAGATTCACCAGCACGCGGCGCAGGTGGTCGAAGTCGCCGTAAACGTCCGGCAGGTTCGGGGGAACCTCCTGCTGGGGCGTAATGCCTTTCTCCTCAGCCTTCACTTCCACGGATTCGAGGGTCGCATCAAATAGCTCCCCGACCTCCAGTGCCTCGCTCGACATGTCCAACTCGTCGGTCTCGATTTTGGTGATCGTCGACAGGTCGCGGGCCAAGTTGTCGAGCCGGTCGGCATGATGGAGGATTTTTTCCAGGAAGGTGCGGTTCACCGTGTCGTCGTCGAGGGCGCCGTCGAGGAGCGTTTCGGCAAAGCCCTGCACCGAAAAAATCGGGGTCTTGAGCTCGTGGGAGACGTTTCCGATAAACTCGCGCCGATAGCTTTCTCTCTCCTTCAGCTCTTGAATCTCGTTTTCCAGGCTCTGACCGGTGCGGTAGACCTCCCACAAGAGGGTGCTGAGCTCGTCGCCCTGCGGGCCGGAAGGAGGCGACAGGTCCTCGAATTCGTGGTTTCGGATTTGACGCAGAATCGACTGGAGGTGGCGCAGGCGACGGTGGAGCCAAAGGTGGCTCGCGGCATAGCCGATCCCGGCAACCCCGAGCCCGACGAGCGCGGCGGCCCCCGGCCCGGCTTCCGGCGTCAGCAGCGTGCCAAGGCCGGCGGCAAGGCCCACCGTGCCCCCAATCTTGAGGGCGAGGCGGCTGACGTACGAGACGAGCTTGGGGACGAACGACACGTGCTCATAGGGATGACCTGAAGAGAGGGGATGTTCACTGACTCGTACCTGTCGGCCCGGTCTGCACGTTCCGTTCGGGCAAGATCGGGACCGTTATCAAATTGAAAACGAATCTCTTTACCGATCTGCGGAAAGTTGGCTCGTTGCCCCTTGGAGGAGCATGACGAGCGGAGCTCAAGGATTAGTCGGGAGGGTGGGTCCGGCGTTCGCGTCCGGCAGGTCCTCCGTCAGTGACGACAGGGGCGGGTCGTGGGTCTCCCCAAAGCATTCGTACGAAATGTGGGTCCCGATTGACTCCAAGGGCCTGTGCTTCTCGATGACGGGCCGGTACGTTTCGTAGCAGTAGAGCGCCTCCTTTGCGGTCGCGAGGGCCGAGTCCTCGATCGGACGTTTGCAGTCGATGAGGTCCGGGGGCGAGTGATGGAGATGAGACGGGCGGTCCGCGTCCTCAGGAGGTGGGGGGAGTGTGTAGAAGGCGAGACGACGCGGCGTGGGGGTCCCATCGTGCCGGAGCGCACACGCCACCCGCTTGACGACGGCGTGGGTGACGAGGTGGTCGGGGTGGCCGCTGATGCCGTGGACGGGGTACGTGACCACTACGTCCGGCTCGGTGGCGTGGAAGTGTTCAGTGACCTCATCTTCAAGCACCAGCGGATTGAGTTCGGCGAGGCCCCCGTCCGGGTATTCCAGCACGGTGAGGGAACTGAGGTCGAGGATGTCTGCCACGTCCTGCATCTCCTGGTAGCGCGTCTCGGCCATCTGGGCCTTCGAGTAGCCCAGTCGCTCCCGCTGGGACGTGGCCTCCCCGCGCGTGAGGGTAAGGAGGTGCACCTCGTGGCCGGCGCGCCGCTGCTGAACAAGGCCGGGAGCAGGGCCAAAGCACTCGTCGTCGGGGTGCGGAAAGACGTACAGAAAACGAGCCATCAGTCAGGGAACGGGGGGGGAGGGTTACGGGGCGTCCGATTCCGTGGACTCTACGACTTCATGGAACACCGTCTGTCCAGTGTCGAGCATCCGTCGCACGTACGGGTGGCACAGCTGACAGTTTTCGCCGAAGGTGACGTGCGTCTGTAGGGCCTCGACGGAGGCGGCATCGGTCTTTTCGGCCACCTCCTTCAGGTGCGCGAACGTCTGGTCGAAGCAGTAGCAGCGGTCGATGTTCATAGGGGAGGAGAAGGTCGGACGGAGAAGGCCAACGCAGGATCTACTGCCGGTCCCGAAGAAAGGCGACGTAGCCCGGCGAGTGGCCGGTCTTGAAGCGAGTGACGACGTTGCCCATCCGGTCAAGGACGAGAGCGGTGCCGTTTGCTGTGTAGAGAGGACCCCCGGAGTCGTTGACGGGCAGACGCGTCACGTAGAGGTCTTGATTCACGTCATCGTAACCGACCGCCGAAATGCCGATGAGTCCGTCGTTCTGGGGCACTTGGAGGGTTGTTGCAAGGGCATTTGCGTCGGTATCGACCCGAAAGATCTCACCGGTGCCACTTCCGAAGGCTCCCCCGCTCACGGCATACAACTCCTCGGCCTCTTCGGAATAATACGCCGACTGCGTACCGTTTGCCGAACCAATCGGGGCGCCGAGCCCTACGCTGTCCACGACCTCCGCCGAGACCTCCGCCGAGCCCGGATTCAGGAAGAGGACCTCGGGAGATTGCTCGCTACTCCCTTGACAGACCACGACCACCTCGTTCTCCTCGTCCACAAACACGCTCTTGGGCCTCGGGCAGCCCGGGGAGATCGTGTTCAGCACGGTGTCGGTGTCCACATCGAGAACTGAGAGGGTGTTGTCCGCTGCGTTTGCTATGAACGCTTTGCCGACGGCAATGCCGATGCCCCGGGGAGATCGGCCCACGTCGACGCGCTTCGTTACTTCGTTGCTGTCCAGGTTGACCACCGATACCGTACTCGGTTTCGGGTTAAAGTTATCGTCGAAGCGGCTCAGGTTCGTAACGTATCCCTTGTTCTCTGTCGGAAATGCGAGGGAACGCGGCGGGCGTGGGTTCGAAATCTGGTTAATCGGCTCCAGTGTGTTGGGGGTAAAGATCGTAATGCGTCCCGCATTGTCGGAGGACGTATTGTCGACCACGTAGAGGCGATCGTTGTGGAGGGTGAGGCTGTTGATGAAGGCCACGTTGATGTCGTTGAGTGTGGCTGACGAGTCGAGGGGGCTGTACAGGGTCAAAGACCCGTCCTGGGCGCTGAAATTGCCCGAGTTGGCCACCACCACATCCGTCGTCACGCGGCTTTCGGGGTCATTGCTCCCAAACAGGTCGCACCCGGCAAAGACGAGCGTAGCGAGGGTCAGGACGGCAATCCAGGCAGTGGGACGTTTGAGGGGCATAGGCAGACGGAAGGAGGCAGTCAAGGAAGAGTTCGAGAAAGCGGTCATCGTCGGTTGGGGGGACAAGGAAACGAAAATCGAAGTCGGACGGTGGCATGGCGAGGGGGCATGGGATAGAGCCGTACAATCTCGTAGCGGCGGTCGAGCACGTTCTCGATCTGAGCCTCCAATGCAAGCCGGCCCGCAGCAAACGTCCACTTGTAAGCGGCCCGCAGGTCAACGATCTGGTACGGCGGAAGGGCCTTCGACTCGTCGGTGGAGTAGTACCGAGGGCCCACAAGCTGAGCGCTTGCGGAGAGGGAAAGGCCACGCCACTGCACCTGTGTCCAGAGCTTCCACTTTTGCTCAGGGACGTAGGGCAGTTGGGCCCCATAGGCGGGAGAGTCGGGATTGGCCCGATTTTCGGCCCGGGTGTGGGTAAAGTGGGTGCCGCCGGAGAGGGTAAGATCGGGCCGGAGGTGCGTGCGAGCCCGCAGACTCAACTCCAGGCCGCGGCTATAGACGCGAGACACGTTGGAGGGGCTCCACACCTGCACACCGCTCGTCACGTAGCTGGGCTGCCACACGATCTTGTCGGTAAGGCGTGTGGCGAACGCGGTGGCGTCGGCCGAGAGGAAGGTGGTGGCCCTGGCGAGGCGGACGGACGCACCGCCCTCCACGGTCCATCCATCCTCGGGGCGGAGTCCGGGCGTGCCGCCCGGATCGTAGTAGCGCTCGTTGAAGGTGGGATAGCGGAAGGCCCGGCTTACGAGGCCACGGAGTGCAATGCCCTTCCAGGCGAAGGGGCGAAGACGTACGCCGAGGCGGGGACTCGGTACGACGGCCGGTTCGCCATTGAGGCCGATGGCGTCGAGCCGCACCGCGGGCTGAATCTGGAGGGGCGGGAGCGACAGGGTGGCGTCCACAAACGCGGCCCCTGACAGCCGGTCCACGCCTCCTTGCAGAGACGCGTGGTCGTACCCGAGGGTGGTGCCTGCCGTGAGAGTGCCGAAGGGAAGTACGGGATAGCGAAGCCGGGCTTTTGCGTCCGTCGTCGTGGTCCGCGTCGTGCGGTCCGTCCGAGTGGGGGGGTTGCGGTAGCGGAGCCGCGAGCGCTGCCCCTGTGCCGACAGCGTGAGGGTGCCGGTGCCGAGGGAGAGCGTGCCTTTCGTCCATACCCGGGCCAACTGATCCCATTGCCGGGCCCCGCCGCCCCGCGCGCTCGCTGGGCCCGGCAGGCCGCGGCGCGCCTGGGTCCACCAGCCCGAGAGGCTCCACCGGTGCTCGGCGCCCCGCCACGTGCCCCGTCCGTAGAGCGTTGTCATGCGGGCCCCGGCGCCCGTCCGTCGCAGCGTCTGCGAGGGAACCAGAAACTGATTCCGATAGCGGAAATCCCCGTCGGTGTGGTAATAGCGGCCAGCCACGAGTCCGGACCACTGGCCCTGTCCGCCCGAGACCAGCGCCGATGCGTACCGCTCGCCGTAGGCCCCGCCGCCCGCTGCCGCGCGGACGAGCGGATCGGTCTGTGGCGCCAGCGTGTGGAGATGGACGGTACCCCCCAGGCTGCCCGAGCCGTGCCGCACTGCGCCTGTCCCGCGCTGCACCTCCACCGACTCGATGAGAAGAGTGGGCAGCAAGGACAGGTCCAGTTGGCCCGTCTGCGGGTTTGAGACACGAAGGCCGTCGAGCAACACCTGCGTCTGCGTCCCGCCCATGCCCCGCATTGAAAGGGTGGCGAGGCCGGTGCTTCCGTACTGTTTTACGAACGCGCCGGACCGCATCGTCAGCAGATCGGCCACCGACTGGGCGCCACTCTGGGCGATCGTGGCCGAGTCGAGTGCCGTGACGTGGGCGGCAGTGGGAATGGAGGCGGGGCGCCCCGAGGCGCTTTTCACCGTGATCTCGGGGAGAGTGACCGACATCGAGATTGTCGAGTCGGGGTCCGCCGAGACAGAAGGAGGGTGCCGGGTCGTATCAGGGCGGGGAGCGTCCTGGGCCTGGGCCGTCAAGGGCCCCAGGGGGACGAGAACCAGAAGCAAGACAGGAACAGCCATGCAAACGAAAAAAGCCCTCACCTCTGAAGGAGGTTTGGGCGGCTGCTCCGTCCCCGCGATCGGCGGATCTCAGGGAGAGGGACGCCACGGATACGAGGGACACAGGTCCCCGAAACGGGCGGATCGTGGAGCCGGGCACGCCACAAACCTCTGATCCCGGAGGCTCTTGGCAGTGAGCGAAGCCGACAGCGGTCGGCTCCTCAGCACGCGTGCAGGCAGGTCTCCTGGCTCATCGAACCGGACGGCTCCACGGCCCTTCCGGGGCGCTGGAGGACGGGATGCGCTCAACGATTCCCCTTCCCCCTCGACGAGCGGTCTACCCAAGAGTAGAACCACTCAGTCGGGGAGTGGCGAATCGTTCTCGACGCGCATCTTGCGTTCGACTTACAGTTGCGGGGACAGCCCCAGACTCGCGAGTGTGGAGTTCAGAGTGCGGAGTTCAGAATCGTATCCCCCATTCCGAACTTCCGACTCCACATTCGCTACACTGGCGTTCCCTTTTCATCTCGCCCAGCGGGGTGCCGGTGCGAGAACCCGCAGCGTGTGCAAAAGAACAGACTGTAAGGTAGCCGTACGTCGAGAGAAAGCGCAATCCCTTCACGGGATTTTCCGTAGTGCAGTTTCAAGCAATCCCTTTGAGGTAGAGTCATTTCGAGCGGAGCGTAGCGGAGTCGAGAAATCTCCCCGAATCCACCGAAGTCGACAGTCGTGGGCCAATTTCTCCGGGATAATCTTCTTCCGTCAGATCCGGAGAACTCTTTCCCAAAAGAGACCGGTTGAGGCTGCAGTAGCGAGGGACGCTCACCGGGCTATTCGCCACGAAGGCGCCGGGCGAGCTCGGCCGTGTGCTCCGCCTCGTTCTCCGAAGAGGCTCCGTCGGGGAGCGTGAGCTCGTCCAGCGGGGCCGCTTCCAACGAGGCCTCGGCCCCGTCCTCGTGCCCTGCAATCCAGGACTCGCTGGTCACGATCGTTTCGAGGTTTTGAACGCGTTCTCGGAGGGTGTTTCGCTCCTGTTCGAGGTCCTCGATCCGGTCGTAGAGCGCGTCGAGCCGGGCCTGAAGCTCTTGGGATTCTGGGCCGAGCTCCTGATGCTTTGCCTTAAACTCGAGCCATTCCTTATACCCGGCAAAAAGGAAGGTGGCCAGGACCGGAATGACAATCACCATGAAGATCACGACGAGAGGCATGGCGCAGGAACGGACAGGGCACAGTATGCGAAGGAGTTCCTCGTACGACTGCTGTCTCGCTTCTGTTGCGTCACGACACTGGGGCCGGGGGCGCTCGATTTTCCCGTCCGGAGCGCCGAAATGGATCGGATCTTGCGCATACCGGTTAACGCACTGGGATTTCTCGTTGCCCATCCCCACCTTTGTAGTTCCACGAATTCACTGACCTAAGTGACGCTTCCTCCCACTTGCGTGTCCTGGAACGTTGAATGGTCCATATGTCTCGTAGGGCTCTGGGTCCTTTTGGGTTCTGTCCCGGGGAATAGCGCGGCCCATCCCCGCGTCCAAGATTCCCTTTCACTGGGGACGGCGGCTCCTATTTCCGAGGTCCGGGTCGATGCGAACGACGACAGGGTGCCGGACCGTGTGGGCGACACCGTGACAGTGGCGGGCCGGGCCGTGGTTGGACGTGGTCGGTTGGCGGTGCCGGTGTCGGAAATGGTCGTGCTTCAAGACTCTACGGGGGGACTCCATGTGGTGATGCCCGCGGGCGCCTCCATCAATCGAGGCGACAGTATTCGGGTCCGGGGGATCGTGGCCCACGAGTACGGCCTTACCCAGCTTCAGGGGCTCGACTATCGGCGCATCGACGGGCCTGCGCGTTCTCCCGCACCTCTTCCCGTGAGAGTGACGGCAGCAATAGGAGAGCAGTACGAAGGGCGACTGGTGGAGGTGCAGGGACATGTTGCCTCGACGGGATCGAACGCTGGAGGCGAATATCTTCTCCTCAGCGGCCGCACGGACGCCACCTCGTCGCGGCTGACGGTCTTCGTTGCCAACCGACACACGGGGCGAATCGGGATCGATCGCTTCGAGAAAGGAGACGACATTACAGTGACGGGGGTGGTGGGGCAGCACGATTTCGATGCACCCTACACGGAGTACTATCAGCTCGAACCGCGTTCCCGGAGCGACCTGGCGCGAGTGGGGGGCATGCCGTCCGATCTCCGTACGGCGCTTTACGTCCTCGGTGGGGGCGGTCTTCTCGCCGTCATCGTCATTTTCGTTCTGCAGGCCGCCGTTCGGCGCCGCACCCGGGAGCTGGCCGAGAGCCGAGAGCGGTTTCAGCGGCTGGCCGAGGCGACGGCTGAAGGGGTTGCCCTCCACAAGGCCGACGGTGAAATCATTGACGTCAACACGGCCTTGGCCGACATGGTGGGCCTCGACCGGGAGGCTCTCGTGGGACGAGACGTGGCCGACGTGCTGCCGGCGACGCCGAACGACCCCGCACAGGAGGTAGAGGGGGAGGCTGAGGCGCCCACCGAGGCCGAACTCGTTCCCGAGGAGGGACGGTCCATCCCGGTCGAGATCGAGGAACGAACCGTGACGACGGACGAGACGACCGTCCACGTGTGCGCCGTGCGCGATGTCACGAAACGTAAAGAATGGGAGAAAGAAATTCTCATCGCGAAGCAGGAAGCTGAGCAGATGGCGCGGCTCAAGTCGAATCTGCTCAACAACATGAGCCACGAGCTCCGCACCCCCGTCACCAACATTACCGGCTACGCGGAACTGATCGTGAACGAGGCGGAGGGTCCCCACGAAAGGTTTGCCGCCAAGATTCTCAAGAGCGGCCAGCGATTGTCGGAGACCCTCCAGTCGGTGCTGGACATGGCCCAGATTGAGGCCGACACGCTCGACATTCTCGTGCAGGAGGTGGGGGTGGCGACCATCGTGCAGGAGGTGCTCGATCGGCATGTCGCGGAGCTTGACGAGAGGGACGAGCTGACTGTAGAGGTGGACGTGCCGGACGGGTACACGCTCCAGACCGACCGCACGCTCCTCTACCGCATCCTCAATAACCTCGTTCAGAATGCCATCAAGTTTACCGAGGAGGGGACCATTGGCGTCACGGCCGAACCGATGGAGGAGGGGGTTCGGATTGGGGTACGCGACACGGGCGTCGGCATTGAGCGGGAGTTTCAGCCCCACCTGTTCGATCCCTTCAAGCAGGAGTCCGAAGGCCTGGGACGGGAGTACGAGGGAACGGGGCTGGGCTTGGCGCTCACGAAGCGGATGGTGGATCTCCTCGGGGGCACGATTGAGGTGGAGAGCACCAAGGGGGAGGGAAGTGTATTTACGGTGGAACTCCCTTCCATGACCGACCCCGGAACGCCGATTCTGGACGCGTCCGACGCGCACGCTGCCTCGTCGTCGAGGTAAGGGCAGAGTGCGCTCCGCACGTCTCCGCCGGTCAGATCGTCGTGGTGTCGAGGAATTGCCGGACGGGCTCGACGAGAGCGCGGCCCATTTCCTCCGGCACGTAGTGCCCCACGTCCGCGAACCGATGCACCGTGGCGTCTGGAAACAGGCCCTGCCAGCGACGGCGACACTGCTCGGGTCCGAACGCCGGATCGGCCTCGCCCCAGCACAGAAGCGCGGGGCAACTGCGAAGCCGGCCGCGGTGGGTCCACAGCGCCCGGAGCCACTGCGTTTCGGTACGGAGTGCCCGGACGAAGGCCCAGCAGGCGTGGCGGCGCGGGCGGGAGTCCAGGGCGTCGGCGTAGGAGCGGATCCACTCCGGAGAGCAGCTTGAACGGCCGGTGGTGGCGGGCATCACGAGGTGGGCGAACGCGTTGAAGCGCTCGACGGCAACACGGCCCGGCGGAGTGGCGAGGAGCCGGCTCGCGGCCTGAATCAGGGGGCGATGGGTGAGCGGCCACGCCCACGTGTTCGTCAGTACAAGGCGCCGGACCGTGTCGGGGTGGCGGAGGGCGTAGCTGAGACCGATGGGGCCGCCCCAGTCGTGCAGCACGAGCGTGATGTGGGAGAGGTCCAGCGTGCGGAGCAGCATCTCCACCCGAGTGGCGTGGGCCGGGGGGGAGTACGACGCGTTCCGGGGCGCCGCCGACCGGCCGAAGCCGAGGTGGTCGGGGGCGATGCAGCGGTACGCGGGGGCCAGGGCGTCGATGAGGTGGCGGTAGAGGCGGGCGCTCGTCGGGTTTCCATGGAGAAAGACGACGGGCGGCCCCGTGCCGACGTCGGTGTACGCCAGTTGGCCCGCTGGGGTGCGGAAGCGTTTGGAGGAAGAGCGAGAGGGCAAAGGAGCGTGGGGGTTAAGGGAGTGTGGGGGGGAGAGCGTACGGAGCACGCGGGCGCCACGCATT
>JBDGQN010000182.1:0-4386 GCA_042219055.1 Salinibacter sp.
GCCCAGCCGTGAAGGGCCCCGAGCTGTGCGCCCATCATGGCGCCGGTGGTGTCGGCGTCGCCCCCCACGTTGATGCCGGAGAGGAGGGTGTTTTCGAGGAGATGGGGGCGGCGGGCCACCATCGCACAGGCAAAGGGCCACGCCTCGTCCGCCCGCACGCCGACCCCATCGCAGGCGTCGCGGAGGTCGAGGGGAAAGCTGTCGAGCTGATCGGTGAGCTGGTCCAGTCGGCTCGACACGCGGTCGTCGGCCTCCAGCTGCGCCTCGGCCCAGGTGGTGGCGTCGAGGAGCACCTCCCAGAACGCAGAGCGGTCGACCCCGTCGGGCGTCCAGCCGAGGAGCGTCCGCACGGCAACGACCTGTCCCCACCCCGCCACCAGAGCCGCCGGATGCCGATGCGTGACGCCCAGCACCGCCCGTACGGCCGCAAACGCCGTGTCCCGATCCACGTCCCGAACGGCCGCCCACACACCGAGCGGGGCTGCGCGCATGGCTGCGCCGTCCGTCGGCCGGTCGAGAACCCCGGACTCTGAGGACGGGGTGCCGTTTACCAGGCGGTCGACGGCGGTCGAGGTCGTTTCTCCCCACCGTCGGGCGTCGTCCTGCAGGCGTACATACTCTTCCGCCACGGCCCCTGGCCACTGCCCTGGCGCCTCGGGGTGCGCGGTGAGGGCCCGCACCAGCGCGAAGGTCATCTGGGTGTCGTCGGTCCACTGCCCGGCGTCCAGGTCCCCGCGCTGGTCGTCGTCGCGGTACTCCTTGATGCCTTTGTAGTACGTTCGCACGTTTTGGTGGCTGAGGCCCTCGATGGGCATGCCCAGCGCATCCCCGACGGCGGTGCCGAGGAGGGTGCCAAGAATCGCATCCGACGAAACAGTCATGACGACAGGATGGGGAAGTGTTACGGAGGCGATGCGTAGGAAGCATAGCGAAGCGAAGGGGGAGTCGCTATCGCCGCACACGAATCGTTGCATCATTCATAAGCCTCTCGTCCCAATGAATTGGCTCGCCGGTGCCTGGGCGGTTTTTCGAAAGGACCTGCACGTGGAGCTGCGCAGCCGGTACGCCGTGAACACGCTGCTGCTCTTTGCTCTTGGGGCCCTTCTCCTCGTCGCGTTTGCCGTGGGACCGCAGCCCATGAGTGCCCGCGTGCAGGCCGCCCTGCTGTGGATCGTGCTCCTCTTCGCGGCGTCGATTGGACTGGGACGCTCGTTCATAGCGGAGCACGAGGGGGGAACGGCACTCCTGCTCCGGCTGCACACACGGGCGAGCATGGTCTTTGCCGGCAAGCTGCTCTTCAATCTCGGCCTTGTGGCCCTGCTCACACTCGTCGGCACGGCGGTGTTTATGCTCCTCCTCGGTACCTCCGTCGGAGCCCCCGGCTTGTTTGTGACCACACTGGCCCTCGGGGCGCTCGGCCTTACGGGGGCTACGACTCTCCTCTCGGCGCTCGTGGCACGGGCCTCCCGGAGTGGGCCGCTTCTGCCCGTCCTTCTCCTGCCGCTCTTGGTGCCGCTGCTCGTCTCCGGAGTCGGCGCTACCCGGAAGGCCCTCCTCGGACGGCAGTGGGTCACGGCCCAGGACGAACTGCTGACCCTCGTGGGCTTTGCCGGGGCAACCATCTCCGCAGCCGTCGTGCTATTCGACCATGTATGGACCGAGTAGCGACCACCCGTTCCGGTCTGTCCGACTCCGCGCCGGCGATACGCTTTGAACGTTGAGCGAATTCAGTCCCGGCCCGGAAAGCCCCCACTTTCCCCGGCGTATCACTGCCAGACATTGTTTGCTCGACCGCCGAGTCCCTTCCGTCATGCCTTCCCCCGCCCAAACGGCCCGTCCGGTCAATCGTCGGCTGTACCGCATCGTGCGCGCAGGGGTCGCCGTGGTGATCACGGGCGTCATTGTCGCAGGCATCCTGGGGGACATTCCCCAGTTGGACATTCTCGAGCAGTCGGCGCGGAACCTCTATTTCCACGTGCCGATGTGGTTTTCGCTCATGGCAGCGACCCTCGTCTCGGCGTACCACTCGGCCCGATATCTTCAGCAGGAAACCCGGATCCGTGACATGCGGGCGCGAGCGGCGGCGCGCACTGCACTGATCTTCGGGGGCCTCGGCCTCATCACCGGCATCGTGTGGGCCCGTTTCACGTGGTACGAGGGCACAAACATCTGGTGGAACTTCGACCCGAAGCAGTCCATGGCGGCGGTCCTCTTGCTCATCTACGGCGGGTACTTCGTCCTGCGGGACGCCATCGACACGCCCCGCACCCGGGGACGCATCGCGGCCGTCTACAACCTGTTCGCGGTCGTGACCATGCCGTTTCTCCTCTACATTCTGCCGCGACAGATGCAGAGTCTTCATCCTGGCGGGAAGGGAAGTCCCGCATTTAGCTCCACGGACCTCGCCCCCGCCATGCGATGGATCTTCTACCCATCCGTGCTTGGCTTTCTCGGGCTCTGCTGGGTGCTGTACACGCAACGCGTTCGACTCGTGTGGATTCGCAAGGTCCTGCGGGGGGAACAGCGGGAGCAGGTGGCGGCGGGGCTGCACGAGGCTCCCGACTCGTAGCCGTCCGGTTCGCCTGACTCTCGACCTCTGCTGATTGCGCCCGACCCGCCCGCTGCCCCGATGACCATTCATCCGCTTCGCCCGTCCGACGCCCCGACGCTCCGACCGGCCCAGGAGCGTCCGGACACCACCTCGGCCTACGACAGCACGTGGGCCGAACAGCCGACCGAGCAGTCCCGACAGCCCTCGGGGCTCGACCGCATCATGGGACAAAACGGTAAGATCTACGTCGTCCTCGCCGTGATCCTCCTCATCTGGTTCGGTCTCCTCACGGTGCTGTTTCGGACCGATCGCAAGATTGACCGCCTGGAACGGCGCCTCGACCGGCACATTTCAGACAACGAGTAGCTGTTCGTTCTCACCTGCTCCGTGCCCCGATTGCTTCCTCATTCGGTTTCTTCGGGACCGACGCCCTTTCGATTCGGCTTGGTGAGCATTCAATCAGGTAAAATGCCTCGATTCCGTCGCTTCAGGAGACTCTGGGAGATTTCTCCGCTTCGGGTCGCACCCCGGTGAGTACTCGTGCTGCAAGCAGCATGACCTCGTTGTACTCGGCCCTCGCTATCGCTCCCAGCGCTGGCGCTCCCCTTCGGTCGAAATGACTTCACCGCTAAAGAATCGCTTGATTCTGCACCATGAAGTGGAAGACCATCATCGGCCTAGCCGCCATGTTCGGTTTTGGAACCGTCCTTCTTTTGAACTTCGGCAGTCAGGTCAGCGGCTACATGAATTTTCAGGAGGCCGCGCGCACCGGCGCCATGGCGCACGTGGTGGGCACGTGGGCGAAGAAGCGCCCCACCCACTACGACCGGGCGCAAAACGTCTTCACCTTCTACATGCGCGACCAGACGGGAACGGTGCGGAAGGTGCGATACAACAATCCCAAGCCGGCCAATTTTGAAGAGGCTAAGCAAGTGGTCGTGCAGGGACGCGCGAAAGGAAAGGTCTTCGTGGCCAAAAACATCCTCGTGAAGTGCCCCTCGAAGTACAACAACGCCAAAGGCTTGAAGCAAAAGGCAGCCGCGCAGTCGTCGTCCCCCGAGGCCCGACAGTAGTGGGCCGTCAAGGCTCAATCTAGCAGTAGCAGTGCGATCTCAAAACCCAATACACTGAACGTCATTTCGAGCGCAGCCCGGAGACTACTCGGTCGCTCCGCTCCCAGCGCAGTCGAGAAATCTTGTAGCGGATCGCCGGCATCTGGGAGGGTTCTCGGCTTCGCTCGAAACGACCTGCCAATGGGTTTTGAGATCGCGTCTCCTATCCGAACAATCACGATTGACGGAGCAGTAGGTCCGTTTCCGTGAACGTCTCCCTTCCGTCCGGCGAAGCGTCGCGGGGGCCCTCGTCCGAGGTGGCCCTCCTCCTGCTCACGGGAGCCGCCCTGGTCGCCTGCAGCACCGTGGTGTCGGTCCCTGCACTGCCCCCGCCCGCCGCCAATCATCCATTGCCCGCGTGCGACGCGCCCACCAACTGCGTGCGTGCTTCGCGCTCTTACCCGGTTCCGGCCTCTACGCTCTTCGACGCGGCGCAGCAGGCCCTGAAGACACTGGGTCCGACCACGCACCGGACAGCCTCCGACTCGCTCCGGGCCTCGGCGGTGTACCGTGTAGGCCTCCTCTTCAGGGACGACGTGACGGTGGCGGTCACGTCTCAGGGGGACACGAGCACGTTGCACGTCCGCAGCGCGAGCCGCGTCGGCCTCTACGATCTCGGGGTAAACAGACGCCGCGTGCGCGACCTGCTGGACGCTGTCGATCGGGGGCTCCCTTCTTCAGGGAGCCGATAAACCAATAAAAAATGGCGGCCCGGCAGGCACA
>JBDGQN010000183.1:0-279 GCA_042219055.1 Salinibacter sp.
CCGCAAGGAGAACGAGACTGAGGAGACCCCAGGACGACTCGAATGAAATCTATCAGGCCGAACGATAGAGTCAATCCCCGGTTCGTCCTCACCGTGAATTTAGACATAGAATTAGACAGAGGCGGGGGACGTCCGCTATATTCTCAGCGTTCATAAGAATTCTGTGACGCCGTGACTGTGCGGTGTCCCTCTGTGAGTCTTTCTCATCGAGCTCCAGGTTCTAGATGGCTGCCAGCGATCCGTCGTCCGACGAGTCACTGAAGAATGGAGGTGCGACTG
>JBDGQN010000183.1:289-574 GCA_042219055.1 Salinibacter sp.
TGCACCGGGAGAACCCTCGGCCGCAGCCGTAGCGCAGACTCAAGATTTCTTCGGCCATCCCCGCGGCCTCGCCACGCTCTTTTTCACTGAGTTGTGGGAGCGCTTCAGCTACTACGGCATGCGGGCGCTCCTTGTCCTCTTCATGGTTGCTGCCGCTTCCGGAGTAGCCAATCCTGGTCTCGGGTACTACGTCGGAAAAGCGACGGCCATATACGGGCTTTACACCTTTTTTGTCTACGTGTTGGCGCTTCCCGCCGGTTGGGTCGCCGACAACATTTGGGGACA
>JBDGQN010000183.1:662-5562 GCA_042219055.1 Salinibacter sp.
CGTGTTCATTGGGGGGTGCATTATCGCGCTTGGTCACTTTACCATGGCGGGGCCTCTCATCGGACTTCCCGAGGAGCCGTCCTTCTTTGTCGGGCTGCTGTTTATTGTAGTGGGCACGGGGCTCCTCAAGCCCAACGTCAGCACGATGGTTGGGGACCTGTATCCGGAAGGCGGAGCGCGGCGAGACGCCGGGTTTTCCATTTTCTACATGGGAATCAACTTTGGGGCCATTCTAGGGCCGACGTTCTGTAGCCTCGTGGGGGAGGGGTACAACTGGCACTGGGGATTCTCGCTGGCCGGATTCGGAATGCTCCTCGGCCTAATCTCCTATCGGCTCGGGTTCCAGTATCTTGGGGAGGCCGGAACACTCACGACAGACGAGGACGAAGAGACGATCTCGCGGCGGGCCCGGAACTTTTATCTGCTCTCGGCAGCGACCGCGGCGGTGATCGTGGCCTTCGGCTTTCTAATGAGCTCGGGCCTCATCGATCTGACCCTCAAGGGTTTGGCCAGTTTCCTTGGGGTTGCAGGCATCCTCATCGTTTTGTTGTTCTTTGTCTATCTAATTCTGGGGCGTTCCTGGATGCTGCCCACTCTCCTCGTCGCAGCCGTCGCGTTTGCGGGGGCGTATCCGTTCCTCGACCTGGGCTCGTTTCAGGATGCGGCCGTTTCGGAGGTGCGTGGGGAGATCGAGGAGATGGTGCTGAATAATCGCTTTCAAGCCCAGCGGCTGGAGTCCGTGACGGGTCAGTCCGTGGGGGCCGTGGCGGGGATGGGCGAGGACGAGGTCACGGGCCTCGTGTCGGACATGTCGGAGGGGGAGGTCCTCACGCTGGCCGACATGAGCCAAGATGACCTAGCGACTCTTGCGTGGGAGAAGCTGTACGTGTTCGGGGCGCAAATTGCCGTCGGAATCGCGGTTCTCTTCTTTCTGATGGTTTGTCTGGCCCGTCTCCTTTCGTCGACCGTTCAGGTGACACTTAAGAACAAACGCCTGATGGTCATTTTTTGGCTCTTTCTCCTGGCGGCGCTGTTCTGGTCGGGCTTCGAGCAGGCCGGATCCTCGCTCAACATCTTCGCGAAGGACCTGACAGACCGGGCGTTCGGGCCCTACGGGCTGTTGCAGCAAACAACGTCGCTGTTGCCTGTCTTCATTCTGGCCGTGCCGGTCGGGTACGTGTGTTTCCGCATCTTTCGGCGCGAGGACCTGTGGTACGTGGGGAAAGTGGGGGTCGGACTGCTCTCGGCCCTCATCCTCGGCTTTGTCGGCTGGGTGTCCTACCAGATGACCGGCGGCTGGACGATGCCAGCAAGCATGCTTCAGAACATCAATCCCTTCTTTATCGTCGTCTTTGCACCCGTTTTTGGGGCAATGTGGACGTGGCTCGCGAAGCAGAATGCCAATCCGTCGATCCCGGTGAAATTTGCGCTTGGGCTCTTCGGCCTGTCGGCCGGCTTCTTCGTGCTTGCCTGGGGGGCGGCCAACGCCACCGCCGAGCAGCCCGTCACACCTGCCTGGCTGGTGGTGACCTACTTCCTGCACACGAGCGGCGAGCTGTGTCTCTCTCCGGTCGGACTCTCGTCGATGACGAAGCTTGCCCCGGAGAACCGCGTGGGACAGATGATGGGGGTCTGGTTCGTGGCGGCGGCGCTCGGCAATCTGTTTGCGGGATTGATTGCCGGTCAACTCGGCACGCTTGCGCCGAGTGCCCTCTTTAGCGCCGTTGCGATCGTGATTGGTGGGGGCGGCCTTCTTGCGCTCCTTGCGTCACCGTTCGTGAAGGGGCTCATGGGTGATGTCGAATGAGTGTGGAGGTCTGGAAGTGTGGAGGGGGAGAGGAGGTGCAGGCCCCGGAGAAAGAACATTTCCTCTGCGTCTCCTTTGTCGACTCTGCAGTTCCTAAGAAGGGACAGTTACTAAACAGGTAATGGAGATTCAGAAATGGACCGGCGTGATCAGAAGGTGGAGGTTCAGTGCGATTTCGGGGTCTCGGATCGCTGTAGGGGGCGCTATCAGATCAGTCGCCGAGCGGCTGAAAGGAACCGCGAGCGCAACGACGGCAGGCTGATTTGTCTGTATTGCTCACGAGAACTGAAATTTATGGGACGCTCTAATCCAAACGCAAAATACAAAAGCTTGGACGATTCTTTCTATCAAACGGTCGATACGGAGGGAGAGGCGTATCTTTTGGGATGGATTGCAAGCGACGGGTCCATCCGGGAGGGACGCGTTCAGCTTGCCATTCGCCCCGAGGATCGGGCGCTTTTAGAGAACCTGCGCGACCTCATCTGTGAGGAGTTGCCGGTCAAGTCGATGCGTGATGGCGACCTGGCAAGTCTCACAATCAATTCGACGGAGATCGTTCGTGACGTCTGTCGCTGGCTCGACGTCGAGCCGGGTCCGAAGAGCAAAACTGTTGCTTTTCCCGATCTCTCTTCGGATGACTTGAAATGGGCCTTTTTGCGTGGCTTTTTCGACGGCGACGGTTCGGTTCCCGCTCCTACAACAGAACGCGGGCCTCGGTGCTCGATTACGACGGCCTCGGATCGAATGCGAGCCGCGATTATGGACGTAACGTCCATTGCATGCTATCACGATCCACAGGAGGAAAAAATAGAATGGTACGGGAACAATGCCCTCGACTTTTTGCACCAGCTCTACGAGGGGGCAACCCACTACCTTCAGCGAAAATACGAGCGCTACGTCGACTGGTCCCTCTGGGTGCCAGCTCTTTCAGGGGGGGGGCGCTATGGACGCGAGCTTCATTTTAAGTGGACGAAGACCAAAGAGGAGGCGGTGGTCCCCTTCAAAGAGCGCGCCTCGGATTCTGGGTATGACGTGACCATCCTCGAAAAAGTCAAAGAAGTGGGTCGGGTTGAGTTCTTTACGACGGGGATTAAAGTGCAGCCTGCCTATGGATGGTACTTTGACCTGGTTCCGCGGAGTTCAATTAGCAAAACCGGCTATATGATGGCCGATAGTTTTGGCGTCATTGATCGGACGTACACAGGTCCCGTTCTCGTGGCCCTCATGAAAGTGGATCCGGAGGCTCCTCCCCTTGATCTCCCGGCCCGAATTGCGCAACTCGTTCCGCGACCCATTGTACACGCCGATCTCAAAGAGGTCGATGCGTTGGATGAGACCGAGCGCGGAGAAGGGGGCTTCGGCTCGACGGGGACGGGGTGACGTTGAAGGTTGGAAAATTAGCAGATTGAAGATTGGGGGAGCGTTGATCCCAGCGGTCCTGCGAGAGGCGGAGGGAGTCCTTTCTGACACTCCCCATTCCCAACTCCACACTCCGCATTCGCTAGAAGTTGGGGGTGATGCGGAGCCAGACGGACGGGCGAGAACCGGTGGTGGGGCCGTTGCGGAGAGGCCACGACACGTCGAGGCGGATCTGCCGCTCATCGAGCCCGATCCCGAAGCCCGCCGAGGGCCGTACGTCGTCCAGCTGGACGGACTGTTCGGGCTGGCCCACCCATCCTGCGTCGAAGAGGCCGACGAGGAAGACATCTTCGAGGAAGTCGTTGTCCAGCGTGGCCCCGTCGATGAGGTACTCGACGTTGCCCAGCAGCATGCGGGTGCCGCGAAGGGCGTTCTGGTCGTAGCTGCGGAGGGAGCCGATGCCCCCGAGGGTGAACTGCATCTGGGGCGGGGCGCCGGACGTGGCGTAGCCGCCGCGAAGGCGAAGTCCGAGGCGCGTATCGGGGGTGAGGGATACGAAGACGCGCCCGTCCACCTCGTAGCGGTTCACGTGGAAGTCGCCGCCGAAGGCTGTTCCGATCGTGGCCGCGGTCCGGAACGCCGCGCCGGACGGCAGATCGTCGTGATCGTGAATGCTGCCGCCTTTTAGGCTCAGGACCCCGGCCTGCAGGCGGTCCTGTTCGGCTGCTGGGTTGGGGCGGAAGGTCCCCACGTCGAAGAGGGACCACTTGACGTTTCGGGAGAGGGGGCGGTGCTCCTCAGCCCGGAAGCCGGCCGTCAGGCGAAGGTTGTGGGGCAACGCCTGAACAGCATAGAGAGCGAGGCCCTGCGCCTCGTAGTAGTCGAAGAAATCGTACCTCAGGCCAAGGCCGCCGAGGGAGTTTTCCGCGAAGGAGGATTTCCAGCGGTCGGGGGTCAGGGTCTGCTTTTGGTACGACACCCCAATCTTGAGTCCGGTCTCCGGGTCGCGGATGACCTTCGATTCGAGGCCAACGGTGTACCGAATGTCCTTCAGCCCGAAGGCGTAGCCGACCTGTCCGTAGATGCGCGCCGTCTCGTCCGGGTCGCGGAGCGAAAGCGGCTCGCGCCAGATGCCGAGCACCAGTCCCTCGACCCGGTTGTAGATAGAGAACCGACTCGCGCTCGTACGGGTAACTCCATTCGTCGTCAGCCCCCACGTAGTCGTCAACGTGGTCGCCGACGTACGATCCGGTCCACTCCCACGGCTCGCAGTCGACGTCTTCAGGGGCGGCCTCGGGCTCAGTGGTGTCGGACGCGCACGGCTGTGCAGGGGTGGGGACGGGCGGGGAGGGGGCCGACGACTGGGCAGCGGCCTCCGGCCCGGCAGCGAGAAGCAGGAGCAGCGTCAGAACAGACGTCCAGAGGGATTGCATGGCGGGATCGAAATTCTTCGCGGGGGAGTGAGGGTCATGGACAATCCGAAGAGCGGAAAACAAAGCACTGTCAAAACGCATGTGTCCGCTGGACTGTTACAGGAGTTGGAAAGATGGAAGGTCCTGAGCCGGATTGGGACCGCCGGGAATTTCTCGTCCCGTTCAGAATCCTCGGCTCCGGACCCGTTCCGGAGAGCCTCCGTTGGGGGAGAGACGCTGATCTTCCCATTCACTCCGTCCGATTATGCGCACGGTCCCGTTCGGCCTTGTTCTGATCCTGCTCGGTGGGGGGCTCCTCGTC
>JBDGQN010000183.1:5572-6248 GCA_042219055.1 Salinibacter sp.
CAGCCGGTCTCGCAGGCCCCCACGGTGGACGGGACCCTTGCGGAGTGGGACGGGACGCTTCGCCCTGTCGGGGACTCTCCGGTGTCCATGAACGTCGTGCCCACCGACAGCCTTCTGTACGTGGCGCTCCTGATTCCGGACCAGGAGCTGCTCCGCTCGGTGGCCAAGCACGGACTCATCGTGTGGATCGACCCGGCGGCCACGAAAGCGCGCACGTACGGGGTGCAGTATCCGATCGCGCTTCGGGCCCAGCGCGCCGCCCAGAAGTCGACCCCGGAAGGGACTGGGACAGCGGCCTCGCTCGATCAGCTGTTTCCGTCGGACCTGGCCCTCATTCGGAACGACACGATCCGCCGCCGGATGCCTGCACGTCTTGCGTCCGGACTGCGGGTGCACGCGACGATGGAGACTGGTTCTCTCGTCTACGAGCTTGCCGTGCCGGTGGCTCGGGCCGGGGCAGGGCCGGGCGATTCGGACCTGGGGCTTCACGCCCCCCTCGGGAAGACCCTCACCGTCGGCGTGGAGACGCCGTCGGAGGAGGAGTCGACCCTTCGGAACCGTCGGCGAGGCGTCCCCTCCGTGACGGGCCGAGGACGAGGGCGGCGGGGACGCTCTCCGCGAGGCCGGCGCCGGGGGCGACGCGGTCGCCAACAGTCCGCAGCCCAACAGGGGCCGA
>JBDGQN010000183.1:6258-7820 GCA_042219055.1 Salinibacter sp.
ATCTATGGGTGAAGGTAGCAACACCACAGCAATGACGGGCGTCGGGGGGAGGGAGGAGCCGAGTTGGGAGACGCGTCCTCTCTTCATCAAATGGGGACGAGACCCATGCGCGGTGCTCTGGTTACGATGCTTCTTCTGCTGATCTGTCCGCTGGGGGCCACGGCCCAGGTGGACGCGGGGGACGACTTCACCGGTACGGTGATGGGGGTCGTCGACGGGGATACCTACGAGGTCTGGCGTTCGGCGGGAGACACGGTGACGGTGCACCTCTGGGGGGTTGACGCGCCTGAGCCCGGACAGACGTACGGGACCGCGGCGACCCGGGCCGTGCGGGGGTACGTCGACGGAAAGAGCGCGTGGATCGATGTCCAGTTCGTCGATCCGAAGGGTCGCATCGTGGCCCGGATGGAGGTGCGGGGGCGAAGCCTCGCGAAGCTGCTCCTGCGTCGGGGACTGGTCTGGCACTATCCGCTGCACGCTCCGAACGACACGACCCTCCAGCGGCCGGAACAGAAGGCCCGAACGGCCGGCCGGGGGCTGTGGTCGCAGCCAACCCCTACGCCGCCCTGGACGTGGCGGAAGCGACACTGACGAGAGCAATCGCCCGGGCGGCCATCTCTGTATTGCAGGAACGAGGCGCTGGCGGCCCCGTGCCGGAGGCCCGGCATCGGGGGGGAGTATGCGTTTTGTGCTCGGACGGTGATAGCAAACTGCTCGTACGTTTTCATGACCGATGCTCAGGCCCCCGACGAGTCTGTGTCTGCCGATTCCGCAGAGACGGAGGTGCAGTCGTGTCCCAACTGCGGGCGGACCTTCAAGGGCAACTACTGTCCACAATGTGGGCACAAGGCGGGGCGGGAGCTCTCCACTGCGGAGGTCATCGGGGGCTTTTTTCGCGAGTTTGTGGACGTGGAGCGAGGCTTCTGGGCGACGCTGAAAGCCCTGACGCTGCATTCGGGCTCGTCGCTGCAGGCGTACCTGCGTGGGGCCCACGAGCGCCTGATGAGTCCGGGCCGCTACCTGCTGGCGGCCGTGGTCCTCTGTTACGGCGTCGATCGGGGACTCACGTGGCTTGGGGTGCGGGCCTCGTTGTCCAGCCAAGCGCCGACCCCACCGGACGACACGCCGGCTGTGATTCGGGAGGTGCAACAGATCGCCTGGCACGTCTTTGAGGCGCAGAGCGCACGCATCGTCACCAACCTGCTGCTGGCTGGCTTCCTCGCCCTTGCGCTCTGGCGCCTCCTCGGAGACGAGTTGCGTCGGGGCGCGGAAGCGCTGGCCCTCGGCGCATTTCTGGTGGGGCACACGGTCTTCCTGGAGGCCGCGATCAAACTGGTGTATGCCCCCGCCGTGTATCTGAGCACGGGCCAGCGGGCCCATCTCGCCTACATGCTCTATCTCGGGCTCACCACCGCGTACGTGGGATGGGTGATGTACGATTGGCTGGACGCCCGCTGGGCCCCGACCGCAAAAGGGGTCCTGGGACTGGTGTGGGCGTTCGTCGACATGGCGTCCCTGCTCATGATTCTTCCGCTCGGGTACGGCCTCTGGCTTCTTCTGGC
>JBDGQN010000184.1:0-7212 GCA_042219055.1 Salinibacter sp.
GCCTCGAAAGCGATTATGACGCGTCCTTCGACCCCGATCCCGATCAGCTCCGCGCCTGGCTTCCCAAAGCGGAGGAGTTCATCGACCGCGTGACCGACCTCCTCGACAATCCCCCGTCTTAACCGACCCTGATCGTCGGCGTTCTTCCCTTCTCCCCGACCGTCCCGCCCTCGTGCCCGAGCGTGAACTCCGCTTCCCGCCACTGGACCTCCAGGCCCTCCGCCCGCTGGTCCACGAGCGGCTTCGGTGGAACGCCTGGGCGCAGTGCATCGCGTCCAACGGCGTCACCATCGAGCGGCCCCGCACCACGGCCCACCCCGACTATTCCTCTGTCATCTACCCGCTCGACTACGGCTTCGTCAACGACACGCAGAGCACCGACGGAGAACCGCTCGACGTGTTCGTGGGCCGGGGCACGACGGGTCTCGTGGGCGCCATTCTGACAACCGACCACCGGCAGCACGATCGGGAGGTGAAGTTGCTCTACGACTGCAGCCCCACCGATGTCTACACGGCGCACGGCTTCATCAACTACGACCGGACCCTGCTGGAGGGCGTGCTGGTCCTACGTCGCCCCATGCCCGCACTGTGGAACGAGGCGGAATAGCCGCTGATCGCGAACCCAGAAAGACACCCCAATCGACTCGCGGGCTGAATCCACGTCCCTCGTCCCTCACCCCTTCCTCCTCACCGTCGCCCCCACCCGCATTGCGAGCGTTTCGAATTGCTCCGGCGTGACAGCGATGAGCACCCGATCGACCCCGTTCCGGTCCGGATGTTCGTCGGAACGGATGCGATTGACTGCGCGGCCGCTGTGGTCCGTCCCGCGGTGCCCATTGACGACGACCATCGTATCAATCGCTC
Organism: Salinibacter sp.; assembly: GCA_042219055.1. Taxonomy (GTDB): domain Bacteria; phylum Bacteroidota; class Rhodothermia; order Rhodothermales; family Salinibacteraceae; genus Salinibacter. The sequence continues at coordinate 865 of JBDGQN010000184.1, forward strand.
CCTCCCCGTCGACTGCCTTGATGATCTCGGCGCGGGAGGCCTGCAGGGCCCGTGAATAGGTGTACGCAAAGCCCGTGATGAGGCCGCCCCACCGCTTGAGGCGCTCCGGCGATCCGGACGACGGTTCTTTGGGATCTGCCACTGATCCGTCCTGCATCCCGATTCGACTCTCCACTGTACCGCTAGCATCAGTAGCGGACGGATCGGCGGCAGCGGTCGTTCCTACCCACCGGTGCGTCCCGACCCAGAAGCGGTCTGGTGGACGCCCTGCGACCTCCGCCCCCATAGATCTCGCGTGGGACGTGACGAGAACCTTTCCCCTCGACGCCCTAACTTCCCGAATATGATCCAGCGTCTCGGCACCTCCTCGTCTTCGCTTTCCCGACCGATTCGGAAGCCTCACTCCGCACACGTGCAAGCTCCTCTGCACTCCTGCGCGGCGCTCGATCCCCGAAGAGACTGGAAGGCTGCAACGGATTTCCCCCCACTTCAGCGTCGCAAACTCGCTCGGTCCCGCCCCTTCCACAAAAACCCGTCGAAACACCGAGCATCTGATTTCGCAGCATCGTCCGGTTCTATAGCTTGGGGGTGCACTGTCGGCCTGCTCTATCCCCGTACGTCTCCATGAAAGACTACCTCCGGACCCAGATCCACCACGTGCTCGCCCCCCTGGGCGACGTGCCGGATGACTTCGAGGTCGAACTTGAGGCCCCCGACCGCCCCGAGCACGGCGACGTGGCCACGAACACGGCCCTCCGCCTCGGCAGCGTGCTGGACGACAATCCCCGATCCATCGCCGAGACCTTGGCCGAGCGCCTCCGCGAACGGTTGGACCCCGACCGCATCGAGAGTGTGGACGTGGCCGGGCCCGGCTTCATTAACTTCCGGTACGCAAAGGCCTATCTGTTCAAGGGCCTCGCGGCTCTTCTGGCGGAAGGGGACACGTTCGGCCAGACGGATGCCGGGGCGGGTCAGCGCGCTCTCGTGGAGTACGTGAGCGCCAACCCCACCGGCCCCCTCAACGTGGGTCACGGCCGCAACGCCGTCCTCGGCGACACCATCGCCAACCTGCTGGCGTGGACCGGCTACGACGTCGTCCGCGAGTACTATTACAACGACGCCGGACGGCAGATGCGTGTGCTTGCCCAGTCAGTCCGCGCCCGCTACGAGGAGCTCGCAGCCGACGACGGGGCGACCAAGACCATGACGCTCGACGACGGCACGACCGTGGAGGTGCCCGAGCGCTTCCCCGAGGACGGATACCTCGGGCAGTACATCGTCGACATTGCCGAAGAGCTGTACGCGGAGCACGGTGACGCCCTCCTGTCGACCGACGACCTGACGCCGTTCCGCGAGGCCGCCGAGGACGCCATCTTCGCCGACATCGAACAGACCCTCCGTCGCCTCAACGTCGAGATGGACGCGTTCGCCAACGAACAAGACCTCTACGACGAAGGACGGATCCAGGACGTGCTCGATGGCCTCGCCGAGGCAGGCGTCACCTACGAAGATGAGGGCGCGCTCTGGCTCAAAACCACGAAATTCGGGAAGGAGGACGACACTGTGCTCGTCAAACAGAGCGGCGAGCCCACGTACCGCACCCCCGACATCGCGTACCACACGACGAAGTTTGAGCGCGACTATGACCTGATGATCGATGTCTTCGGGGCCGACCACCATGCCGCCTATCCGGACGTACTCAACGCGCTGGACGTGTTAGGGTACGATTCCGACAAGGTCGACGTGGTCCTCTATCAGTTCGTCACACTCGTGCGGGGCGACGAACCGGTGAAGATGAGCACCCGCCGCGCCAACTACGTGACGCTCGACGACTTGATCGATCAGGTAGGCGACGACGTAACCCGCTTCTTCTTTCTCATGCGCTCGCCCGACACCCACCTCAACTTCGATCTGGAGTTGGCGGAAGAGGAGAGCAAAAAGAATCCGGTCTTCTACCTCCAGTACGCCCACGCCCGAATCTGCTCCATCCTCGATAAGGCCGAAGAGGTGGGCTTCACCCACGACGAGGACGCCGACCTCTCCCTCCTGACGCACGAGGACGAGATCGCCCTCATCAAGGAGCTGCTCCGCTTTCCGCAGGCGCTACAGAGCGCTGCGGACGCACGCGCGCCCCACTTCGTCCCCAACTACCTGCGCGACGTGGCCACGACCTTCTCGCAGTTCTACGACAACTGCCGCATCATTGGCGAAGAGGATCATCTCGCGTCGGCCCGCATGCGCCTCGCCCTCGCCGCCAAGACTGTGCTCAAAAACGGCCTCACTGTGCTCGGCATTTCTGCTCCCCGGCAGATGTGAGAGCGTAGGAGCACGAGAATCTGGGAGTGCAGGGGGTAAGAGTCCGTTTGCTATCCCGCAAGCAGACCTACTGATCTTCAACACTCGCCCCTTGCCCGTCGCCTCTCACGACCGGCGGCCCATCGCGGTCGGCCGCGAAATCGACGCCTCCTCCAGCATCGCACTTAGCTCCAGCATGACCACCGCCCCGTCGAGCAGGGCATCGAGGCGAAGGACCTCTTCAGAGTCGAGCACGACCGTCGGATGGTCTTCCACGCGCAGTTGCCACCGACAATCCCGCTCACAGTGGTAGACTTCACTCGCCAGCGACACGGTCGTCTCCCGAAGGGCCGACACGTCCGAGGGCGCGAGCCGCCACTGCATATTGCCCAGCGAGATTCGAACCTGCCCGCCGGACAGCCGCTCTACAGAGCCATGATCGGTAGAAAAGAGTGCCGAGGTGTCAGACGAAGTGGAAGGCATGGAGAGATCGACGAGGTGGATGGGGGGAATACAACCGTCTATTTAGATCGAATGTAAACAAGAAGGGTTTCCGGCATCGCAAATCAGATGTGTAAAGGTTGCGCGAAGCCTTGAACGCAACGCCCCCGAATCGCTTCGTACAGTGTCGAATTTGTCTTCCTGATCACCATTGCCTGCATGCTCTTACAGATCCACTGGGACGTCGACCCCACGATTTTCGAATGGGGCATCCTGGCCCCCCGCTGGTACGGCCTGCTCTTCGCTACCGGCTTCCTGATCGGCTTCTACCTGATGCGGCAGGTCTTTCGGCGGGAGGACAAGCCGGAGGAAGATCTCGACTTTTTGTTGTTCTACCTGCTGGGCGGCACCATCATCGGCGCCCGGCTGGGGCACATCCTGTTTTACGCCCCGGGGTACTATTTCAGCAATCCCATCGAGATTCCAATGATTCAGCGAGGGGGTTTGGCCAGTCACGGCGGCCTCATCGGGGTCCTCCTCGCCATCTGGATCTACTGCCAGCGCCGCGACGACCAGCCGTTCCTGTGGTTATTGGATCGCCTGGCCGCTCCTGTAGCTCTCACCGGTAGCCTCATCCGTTTGGGCAACTTCTTCAACTCTGAGATCCTGGGGACGCCCACCGATCTCCCCTGGGGCGTGGTCTTTGAGCGGGCCGCCCGTGTCCGGCAAAACATCCCCGAACTTCCGCTTCACCCCGTCCAGCTCTACGAGTCGATTTGCTACTTCCTCATCTTCGTCGTTCTGTGGCGGCTGTACCAGCGCTGGGGAACTGACACGCCGCGGGGCATGCTGGTGGGCATGTTCTTCACGCTCGTCTTCGGCGTCCGCATTGTGCTGGAGTTCTTCAAGATGCGCCAGATCCATTTCGAGGCGACCCTCCCGCTCGGCCTGAGCATGGGCCAGCTCCTCAGCATCCCGGCCGTGGCCCTCGGCATCTGGCTGTGGAGCCGCGCCGCCACGTCCTCGTCTGCCCCCGCCAACCGCTAGTGCATTGAGGCAGGAGTCTCCCAGCAGATCCCTCGCAGGGGATGTGAGTACCTCGTGCGGGGCTTGGCAAATCCGTCCGATGGGTCCGCCGAAGCGTCGTTGGACTCCAACGGCGCGTACGAGGAAAAATCTGTCCGAAGACTTGAGCCCGAAAGCGCGAGCCGTTCTGTCCGTCCGGGTTCGCAGCTGAGCCCGAGAAGGGGATCCTGCCCCCAGCGCTCCCTCAGCTTCCTTTTCGTGCCTTAGATCTTGCCCTCTGCCAATCTGCTGTTACGGTCCCCCTGTCCGGACGGAGTCGGTTCGGACGGAATCGCCTTCCGCCTTTTTCAGGGACACGCCTTCCGTTTTCGCTTTCGCCCGCACTTCGGCGATGAGCGTTTCGAAGGCCGACCGGCGTGGGGAGAGCCCCTTCGCCCGCTGCAGTGCCCATCGTACGCCCTTCCACGTGCCCATCTTTGCGTAGACCTTGGCGAGCACGGCGTAGAGGGCATAGCTTTTGTCGTTGAGCGGTTCGCAGCGACCTCGGAGCACGGGCACCGCGTCGTTGTAGCGTTCCAGCCCGACGAGAGCCCGGGCCTTGGGCATGTAGAACAACCAGTACGCCTGCTTCTTCAGCAGTGAATCCGATCGGGCCAGGGCCTGCTTGTACTGGTTCTGAGCTAGGAGCAGACGGAGTCTGCGCACCTCCGGCGGGGCGTAGGATGGCGCCAGCTCTCGGGCCCGTGCATAGTCGGTTCGAGCCGCCGCCGTGTCGCCGCGGGCCTGCTTTATCTGTCCCAGTTCGTCGTAGAACGGCGCGTACCCGTCGACCAAGCGTGCGGCTAACGTGAGCCGAGCCTTAGCGGCCCCCAATTCCCCTTTCCGCCGGAGGGTCCGGGCCTCCTCGGCGAGGCGCAGGGCCCGATCCGGTATCGCCTCGGCCGGCAGTTGACTCGCGATTCGCCACCGCTGCAAGTCATTCAGCAACGTGAGATTGGTCACCTTTTCGAGGGCTCGGTCCCAGGCCTCGAAGAACCGCGTCCGGTTGCCGACCAGGATCGCGTTCATCGCCGCGACAATCTCGTAGTAGGGCTGCGGCGCCGCGGGCCGACGCAAACGAGGACTTTCCATGACCTTGTCCCCAAAGACCTCTTGACGCTCACGGATGTTCTCGTTCACGAGGCCTACAATTTTCCGAAACTCCGTCTCCCAGCCCTGTGCCTGAAGCCGCCGCTGGGCTTCGGCAAAGCGGGGCGTCGTCAGTAGCGACGGACGCAGACTATCGACCGTCATCTTGGCGCCCCGAAGAGCCGATTTGCCATCAATGAGCATCTGCATCAGTACCTCAAGATAGAGGCGAAGCTTCGGGTTTTCATACTTTCCACGCTTAAAGATCCGCAGCTTCTTTTCCCGATAGGTGCTCCGCGCATTCGAGTAGAGCTTGTCGGCGGAGCTCGAGAGATTGTCGATCCGTCTCTGCACGTTCGCCCCTGCATCCGGGCGAGCCTTCAGATACGGGGCCAGGGTGGTCTGGAGCGAGTCGAGTTGCACGCGGAAGGAATCGAGCCGGGCCAGTCCCGCAGCGTCCGGATCGGAAATGAGGTCTCCCCGAAGAGGCCGAAAGGTGGAGCGGGCCCGATCGAGGGCCTTCGTGGCCGCAGTGTCGAGCACGGCGCGGGCCTTCTCCACGAGCGAGAAGGCAGGCGTCACGTCTCCGTAGAACGGGCGGAGGGCCTCAACGGCCTGCAGCGGCTTCCCATCGTCCAACAGCCGACGGCCCCGGTCGTAGGCCTCTCGGAGCGGAGGGTATTCGGGAGCGTAGTACTCTTTGAGCGGCAGTCCCCGCGAGGTGTCCACCTTGTGCCGAAACCGGACCGGGGTGAGCCAGTCGACGTCGGCCTTCGGCACGCCCACGACTGCGGCCTGAGCCTTGTCGCCCCCCACCAGAGTGACGGTCTCGGGAGAGAGAGTCGACGTGTCTTGAACCGGCGTGATCTGGCGGAGTGTCTTTTTGTCGTCCTCTCCGAAGGTCCAGTCTCCCTGCGGGCGGTAGGCGAAGTAAACTCGGTCGGCGGCCCGCACGGCACTGGTGTCCGGAGGCACAGTCCCGTCCTTGCTCGCATGGGCAATCGAAACATACTTCTTGCCGCTGAACAGGCCTCCCTTATCGTAGAGCAGTTCCACGCTCTGTGCCCGGAGCGACGACGGGACGACGGCAAGAAGGAGGAAAATGCCGGCGGCGAAAACACCGAGGGGGAATCGACGAACAGCCATGACCATGGAGAATCGGTGAGAGTCCTCGATAGAAGAGACAGGAAGAGCAGCGGTGCGATGCCCACTACAGAAGAGATGGTCGTTCCAGAACGACGTCGAGCGCCTTCCCTCAACCATCGCGTGGGACTCGCTGGGTGGGCCGTACCTTCACTCGAGGAGGCCGTCGAAAGGGGGTTCCTGTACCGACAAAGCGTCTGTCTAATTGCAAGGTCTTCAACGCTCGACGAAAACGCAAGCCGAAGATCTTAGGGCCAGGGCCACCTCATCTAAATCCGAGGACCTGTTCAAGGTACTCTTCGTTCCACGCGGCTT
>JBDGQN010000185.1:0-8774 GCA_042219055.1 Salinibacter sp.
CGACGGGTACAAGCTCCCCCTCGAAAATCGGGCAACCAAGCTCTACGACGAGTTTATCGACCGCAATCCGGGTCTGGAGAAGTAGGTGTGGGGGGGCGGACGCGTGAACATGTGGAGGCACGAATGGAAGAAAGGGAGATCGCTGTTCCGTCCATCCTTTCAGACCTCCATCCTTCCCCCCCTTATCCCTCTTCCCCCTCCTGCTCGCCCTCCGGAGCCACCTGGGCGGGCGTATCGCCGCGAAGCTCGGGATGATGAATTTTGCCGCCGAGATTGGCCGTATATCCGATGATCCCGGTGCTCACGATCGCCAGTGCGAGGGTGATCACGACGGTCCAGCGCACGAGCGTGCGGCGTACGAAGCCGTACAGCAACGCGCCCAATGCCCCCACCCCTGTCGCAATGCCCGCGATGAGGGCGTACCACGCAAATTCCTCGTGTGCCTCAACGGCGTCGTGGGACACCCCGGCCACTCCTTCGACGACTTCCTCGGCGGGCTCGCCGGTCAGATATACCGCGATGATGGACAGCCCTGCGAGAGCAAGGAGGCCGAGGCTCGCGCGCTGCACGGCTTCCTGGCCACGGAGTAGGCCGTAGGTCAGGAGTCCGGCCCCGAAGAGGATGCCCAGCAGGGGAATGTGATTGAGAACAAGGTGCCAATGGGCCGCAGTCATGAGATGTGCAAGTTGTGATGGTTACCGGTCGAGTGCAATCTTCAGCGGTTGGTCGTTTTTCGTGAGCGAGAACTGGTTCAGCCCCGCGTCTGCTTTTCCCGTGGGGGCCCCGTCCACGTCAAACGTCCAGTTGTGACTCGGACATCGAAGTTGATACTTGCTCGATCCGGAGGGTTCAAAAATCTTAACGTCCTCTCCTTGGTGGGGACAGACAGAGCTAAAGGCGCGGTAGCCAACGTCAGCCCCGTGAATGATAATGACGTCGATGGCGGAAATCCAGAGAGCTCCCCCTTCACTCCGACGATGCCTCGTCGGCCCCGACGAATGTTCGAATGTCAATGCTGCGATGAACCGGCAGAACGAAGACTTTCCCGTCGCCTCGTCGTCCCGTCTGGGCCTCTTCGGCAATGGCCTCCGCCAGTTCCCCCACCCGATCATCCGGACACACGACTTCCAGCTTGATGGTCTCGGTGTACGGAGAGACCTGAGGGCCGTACGATTCTTCGCCTGACAGGTCGGCCTCCAGTCCAAATCCGTCTACGGGAGAAAGACTCGCTCCAGGCACCTCCATCTTGCGGAGCCGCTCCACCACCTCGTCCTGAACGATGGGTCGAATGTACGCCACAATCATCTTCATAGCCGCCAAAATGTCTGTAGAGAGAACGCGAACGCAGGTGTAGGGGAAGCCCGGAAACGGAGGTAAGGATCGGCTACGCCGTCACGCTCCCGCGGAGCTCGCGCTGTTCACCGGCTTCTACTTCTCGGGCAATCGTCCGCTCGGACCGGGCCTCCGGCTCGAACCAGCCGTAGAGGGTGGGCAGCAGCAGGAGCGTAGACGGCACGAGCGTAAAGATCCCCCCCACGACCACCGCCGCCAGGGGCCGCTGCACGTTGGCTCCGATCCCTTCGGCCACCAGCAGCGGCAGCAGGCCGAGCAGCGTGGTGAGGGTCGTCATGAGGATGGGCCGCAGGCGCAGCAGGGCTCCCTCCCGCACTGCGTCCGCGAGCGCCCGGCCGTGCTCCCGCAGGTTGTCGATGAAGCTGATCATGACCACCCCGTTCTGCACGGCGATCCCGAGCACGGCGATGAACCCGATCGACGCCGGGACGCTCATGTACAGCCCCATCGCCCAGAGCAGCCCGATGCCCCCGACGATCGACACCGGTATGTTCAGGAAGACGAGGACCGCCTCGCGGACCGAGTTGAAGGTCATGTACAGCAGCACGAAAACGATGACCAGCGTGATGGGCAGGATGAGCATGAGTCGCTTGCGCGACCGCTGCTGGTTTTCGAACTGACCGCCCCAGTCTACGGAATAGCCCGCCGGGAGCGACACGTTTTGCCGCACGGCCTCCTTCGCCTGGGCCACGAAGCTGCCCGCGTCGCGCCCGCTGAGGTTCACACCCAGCGTGATCTTGCGCTTGCCCATCTCGCGGGCCACCTCGGCCGGCCCCTGCGTGAGCTCGACCGTCGCCACGTCCCGGAGCCGGACGCGAGCCCCGTCGGCGGTGGTGAGCGGAAGATTGCGGATCGCCTCCACAGAGCCGCGGGAGGTCTTCTGGAACTTACCAACCAGAGCGAAGCGGCGCCCCTTCTCCAAAACCGTGCTCACCCGTTGCCCCCCGATCGCCGCGTCGATGGCGCGCTGGATGTGTCCGACGCTGAGGCCGTAGCGCGCCGCATCGTCCCGCCGAATGCTGACCTCCACGTACCCGTAGCCCGCGATCTGCGAGGGAAGCACGTCCGCCGCCCCGCGAATGCCGGACACCGCGTCGGCAATCTGCGACTGGAGGCGCTTCAGCTCGTCCAGACTGGGGCCGAAGATCTTGATGGCGATCTCGCTTTTGGCCCCGCTCACCATCTCGTCGAGGCGGAGGGCAATGGGCTGGGTGAAGGCAAAGTTGGCCCCGGGAATCTGATTGACGCGGCTCCGCATCGAGTCCACGAGCGCCTCCTTCGTGTCGAAGCGCCAGGTGTCGCGGGGCGCAAGGCCCACGAACATGTCGGTGAGGTTCTGTCCCATCGGGTCGAAGGCCACGGCGGGCCGTCCGGTCTTACTCACCGCCTTCGTCACCTCCGAAAATTCCATAAGGGCGCGCTCGACCTTCTTCTGCACCCCGACGGAGGTCCCGAGGGCGGCGTCCGGCTCCAGGGCCACTTGGATGGCGACCGACCCCTCCTCCAGCTCCGGCGCAAACTCGGTCCCGAGCGTGGTGAAGAGGCCGACTCCGAAAACGACTGCCAGTGCCGAGACCCCAATCGTCGTCCAGCGGTTGGTAAGGGCGGCGTCGAGCACTGGCGCGTAGGCGGACTTGAGCCCTCCCACGAGGCGGCTGGTGATGCCCCCGGAGGCCGGACTTGGCGTCCCATTCTCCGAGATCGCCCCGTCCGCCTGCAGGTCCGACTCCCCGTCCGGGACCGGGCTCTCTGTGTCGTCGCTCGTCCCGACCGAGGCGAGGAGGTACGAGCTCAGGGCCGGCGCCATCGTGAGCGCCAGGAAGAGCGCGGCCATGAGGGCGAACGACACCGTGAACGCCATCGGCCGAAACATGCGGCCCTCCAGGTTCTGCAGCGTGAAGAGGGGCAGGAAGACGGCGATGACTACGCCCACGGAGAACGCGATGGGCCGGGCCACCTCCCGCCCCGCCCGCACCACAATGAGCCTGATCGACTCGTCGGGATTCTGCTCCCGGAGCCGATAGATATTCTCCACCATCACGATGGTCCCGTCCACGAACATGCCGAGCCCGATGGCGAGGCCTCCGAGGCTCATCAGGTTGGCCTTGAAGCCAAAGTAGTTCATCAGGATGAAGGTGATGAGCGCCGTCATCGGCAGGACGAGGCTCACGATGAGCGCCGAGCGCCAGTCACCCAGGAACGCAATGAGGACGAGGATCACGAGCAGGCCGCCGATGAGGAGGCTCGTGGTGACCGTGGAGATGGCCGCGCTGGTCAGCTCGTTGCGGTTGTAGTACACCTCCACCCCCACGCCCGGCGGGAGGGCCTGCTTCAGACCCTTCATTTTCGTCTGCACCCGGTTCACGACCTTCTGCGCGTTGGCGCCGCGCCGCATCATGACGATGCCGATGACGGTCTCTCCGTTGCCGTTTTTCGACGCGGCCCCGTACCGCACGGCGTGGCCCACCTTCACCTTGGCGACGTCGCTCACCCGTACGGGCGTGCCATTGCGGCTCGTGATGACGGTGTTCTTGACATCTTTGATCACGTCGCCCCCCTTCGCCCTCAGTCGCCCCACGCCGCGGACCACGTACTGCTGGTCGTTGCGGACGATGTAACTGCCCCCCGAATTCTGGTTGCTCTTGCGCAGCGCCTCGTAGGCCTGCTGGAGGGTGAGGTCGTGGTTGATCAGATGATCGGGATCGAAGCGCACGTGGTACTGCTTCACGTAGCCGCCGAGGGCATTGGCCTCCACCACGCCCTTCACCGTGCGCAGCTCCGGTGCCAGGATCCAGTCCTGCATCGTGCGCAGTTCGCGCGGGGAGTACGACCGTCCGTCGCCCGTCTTGTCTACGAGCGTGTACTGGTATACCTGTCCCAGGGCCGTCGAGAGCGGGCCGAGCGCCGGCTTGGCCTTGTCCGGGAGCTCGCTCTTCACCTCGGAGAGCCGCTGTGACACGAGCCGCCGGACGAAGTACGGGTCCATGTCCTCCTTGAACACGAGCGTCACCACACTGAGGCCAAACTGGCTCAGCGACCGGTTCTTCTTGACCCCTTCGAGGTTCGTCATGCTGATCTCGATGGGGTAGGTCACCAGCTTCTCCACCTCCACCGGCGACATCCCCGGCACCCGCGTAAGAATCTGCACCTGGTTGTTCGTCAGCTCTGGATAGGCGTCCACCGGCACCTGCTGCCAGCTGTAGATGCCCCACCCCACGAGCACGGCCATCAGGAGCAGGATGAGGACCCGATTCTTGACGACGGACGTGACGAGGCGGTTGAACATCGCAGCAGTGACGAATTTCGAGTTGCGAATGGCGAATGGAGGAAAGCAAAGACCGGAATCTCCCTCCTGCTTTCGTACTTATCCGCGCTAGTTCAGGGCGCTTACGATCTGGTAGGCGCCGTTCGTGACGACCTCGGTGCCCGGCGCCAGCGACGGCACGGGGACGTCGCCCTCCGCCTCGGCGTCGGCCTCGACGTAGACGCGGCGGAAGGTGCGGGGGCCTTTGCGGACGAGCACGTAGGCCCCGGAGGCGTCGGAGAGCAACGCGTTGGCCGACAGGGCGGGCTGCGGCGCGCCGGTCCGCTTCACGGTGACGCTGGCGTACATGCCCGGGCGCAGCGCACCGTCGCTGTTGTCGAGGACGATGCGGGCACGGGCCGCCCGGCTCTCGTCTTCGACCTGAGGCGTGAGCTGGTCGATGGTGCCCCGGTAGGTGCGCTCCGGCGCCATGGGCGTGGTGATGGTCACGGACTGTCCCTCGCGCACCTCGCCCAGATTGCGCTCAAACACGCTGGCGACGACGCGAATGGGCTGGAGGTCGGCGATGTGAAAGAGACGGTCGCCCTGAGCGACCGGGGCCCCGAGCACCGTCATGCGGTCCAAGACGACCCCCGTGAGCGGCGCCTCCAGGGGGAGGGCCGGCATGTCCGCCCGGCCCTTCGCGACCCGTTCGATGCATCCCGGGCGCACGCCGATGGAGCGGAGGCGCTGCCGGGCGGCCTGCCACTGCCGCTCGGCGGCCCGAAGGTTCTTCTCGATGGCCACGCCTCGCTTCTCCAGCCGCTGCTGCCGGTCCAACGCGTCGCGGGCCTGTCGCAGGTCCGCCACCATCTGACTGAGGTCCGGCGCGGCCACCTCCGCCAGCACCTCGCCCTTCTCCACGCGCTCGCCCGCCGAGACGTGTAGCTGCTCGACCCGCCCACTCACGAGCGCCGTGGCGTAGGCCTCTTGATCGGCGCTCGGCTTCACACGGGCGGGCAGCTGCAGGATCCTCGTCACGGGCCGCTCGGTGACCGTCGTCGTCTCGACGGGCACCTCGTTCAGCTGGGCCTCGGAGAGGGTGATCGTATTGGGCCTGGCCGTCGTGTCGGCGGTGGCGGTCTGGGGGGGCGTTCCGGTCCCGCCACAACCGATCAGGGCCAACGAGGTAGCGGCAAGAACCGCGAGCAACAAGGAGAAACGACGGGGCATCATCACGAGATTTGTTGTTGGACAGCCAACCGGATGGGCGGTGCAGTGCAGGATTACTTGAGATCGGCATCGCGGGGGTCGAGCGCCCCCTCCACGACGACCGGCGCATCGGTGGGGCCGACGCCGAGGGCGTACTCCAGGTCGTAGAGCGCCCGCAGGTACTTCGCTGTCAGGCGCGTCTCGAGAAGCGCGGCCGAGCGGGCGGCCTCAATCGCGTCGAGCAGTTCGAAGAGGCTGATCTGGCCCTCCCGGTAGACGTACTGCGCGTTTTGGAGCAGCGAATCGGTGTCGGCCAGCACCTTCTGGGAGACTGTCTCGATGCGCGTTCGGTAGCTTCGGAGGTCTTCGATCGCAGTGCGCACGTCCGTTCGGACCCGCCGGCGGGCGGCCTCCAGGCGGGCCTGGGCCTCGGCCCGCCGGTTGCGCCTCGCGTCGACGGTCGTCTGCCCGCCGTTCCAGAGGGGAAGCTCGACGTTCAGGGCCGCCGTGAAGCCGAAGGTCGTTTCGCTGCCCGGCACGTTCTGGGTCTTGGGCCCGGCGGAGACGCTGAGGTTGGGGAGGCGCCCGTAGCGGGCGGTGGTCAGGCGCTTGCGCTGGGCCTGAAGGGTCGCTCGGGCCGCCCGCATGCGTCCGCGCTGCTGGAGGGCCCGCTGAAGGGCCGCGCTCTGCGAGACGGTGACCGGGCGGTACCGGAGCGTCCCTGTCACCTCGTAATCCGGCAGCGCGGCAGTGTCGGGCGGAGTTTTCTCCGCGTCGCCGGGGTGAAGCAGGGCGTACAGGTCGGTGCGGGCGGTCCGCAGCGTACGCCGGGCCTCCGCGAGGCCCTCCTCGTACTGGGCCTGCGCCGTCTGAATGCGCGCCTGTCGGAAGGTCCCCAGATCGCCCTCCTGAACCCGCACCCGAGCCGCGCGGGCGGCCCGGCGGATGGCGTCGGTGAACCGACGGTGGGTGGCCCGCCGACGCTGGGCCACCACCACGCTGAGGTACCGGCGCCGGACCCTACGGTAGAGCACGGCGGCGGTCTCCTGGGCCTGCGCCTCGGCGGCGCGGGCGGTGGCCCGGGCGGCAGCGGACCGGGCCCGGTGCTCGCCGGGGTAGCGGAGCGGCTGCGTGACCGAGAGGTACCACTGGTCATCTACGCCGCTTCCCGACAGGTTCGTGCGCTCCTCCGACACGCTGAGCGTCGGATTTGGAAAGAGCGAGCGGGCCCGGGCCGCCTGCCCCGTCGCCCGGCCTCTGGCCCTTGCGGCGCGAAGCCGTGGATTGTGGGCCCGAAGCAGGGCCCGCGCCCGATCGAACGTGAGCGTATCCGGCAGGGGCCGGCCGCGGAGGGCCGTGGGTGCGGCCCCGACACACAGCAGCAAAATGAGTCCCGCCCAGCGGAGGTCGTCGGCACGCATCGGATGCAGAGGCATCAGTCGTCAGGAGCTTCGGGACACGACCGAGGTCTTCAGCCGTGACGGCCTGTCGGTAACAAGCACGACCTGACACGTGCGCCCCTCCGCCCAGGATCTTAGGGCCCGATGAGAAGCGGATTAGAGACCGATTAGAGGGGGAGATGGCCCATATGTGGTTTTTTGAGATTAATTGCAGGATACCCCGATTGCTCCATCCGCTCTGGGAGACGGCAGCCAAGCTACGGAATTGACCCCCCTCGGCCTTCGAAGAAAATGCCGCCTGGACGGGGGCGTAGGCCCGAGCGCCCGGAAATTCTTCTCTGTCTAAGTGAGTGGAGCGAACGAGTTTGAAGAATTTCAGCGAAGCCGGAGCCCCCGTCAGGCATTTTCTTCGTCAGCCTGATCTTTTTCGTTCGTTTTTGAATCTAGGCAAAAACGAACGTCCCGGGTCAAGGAGGGCAGAGTGCTTCGTAACCAAAAACACCCGAAAGGAAATTTACGAAGACGTACGGCGACTAACCTCATAATCCCACAATAGAAACGCCCACCCCGGCTGTGTGGCCGCGGTGGGCGAAAGGCTTGCGATTCGAATGGCGGGGGAACTCTACTGGGCGGAGACGACCCCACTGCTCGTACTTGCCTCAATGCGATTGCCACTCGCGTCCGTAAGCACCTTGAACGTGATCGCCCCATTCACTTCATCGACGTACTTCAACTCGGCCGGACTGTTGTTATTTTCCAGATAGATCAGTTCGGTCTCGCCGTCGTTGTCGACCTCCGCCCACGCGAGCGGTGTCTTGGCAGCCTCTTCGTTGTCGCTCCCCGTAATGAGCGTGGTGTGGACCCCACTGGCATCCGCGAGCCGGACCTGATTGCTGCCATCGATGAAGGGGATGCTAGCGCTGCCGTCCCCATCGACGTCGGCGAGGCAACTGCCGATGCCGATGTTGTTATTCGAGCCCGCGCCAGCATTCTGCACCTTCGTGAATGGCGCCGTCACGCCGTCGCTCTGCTCCACGTAACGGGTCTGCTGGGAGCCGTCCACAAAGACGAGCTCGTTCTGGCCGTCGCCGTCAATGTCGGCGACCCCAAGAATGGCGTCCACACCGTTCGCCGGATTCGCGGTCGTCTGGACCGGACTTCCGTCGAAGGGAACGCGGAATATCTCGTCGCCATTGCCAGTCTTCGCCACGTAGAAGGCCGACGGCCCGGAGCCGCTCCAACTGCCGACCCCCAAGAGCGTCTTGCTGGTCTTCGCCGCCACCGGCAGACTGAAGGTAGACGCCTGTCCATCGTTCGCGTCAATGACCTTGAGGGTCTGAACGGCCGCCCCGCTCGCATTTTTCTGTACATAAACGACCCCAACGTTGCCGTCGTCGTCCAGGTCCACGCCCGTCCCGAGCGCCAGGACCGGTTCGTTGGAGGGGGTGGAGAGCAGCTCGGCGGTTGCTCCGCCGTCGGACGAGAGGGTCCACAGGTCTCCATCACTCGTGGTGAAGGCAATGCCGCCCCCGATGGCCCCCTCGCATCCGGCGGTCGCAGCATTG
>JBDGQN010000186.1:0-1309 GCA_042219055.1 Salinibacter sp.
CAGCTGCGTTTCATCATCCTCCAGTCGATTCGACACCGCCATGCAAGCCTCCGATCTCCTCGTCGCCTGCCTCGAACGCGAAGGCGTAGAGCACGTCTTCGGTCTGCCGGGCGAAGAGATGGAAGACCTCCTCTTCTCGCTCCGCGATTCGGACGTAACGTTCGTCCCCACGCGCCACGAGCAGGGCGCCGCGTTCATGGCCGACGTGCACGGGCGCCTCACGGGCGAGGCGGGCGTGTGCCTCGCGACCCTCGGGCCCGGCGCCACCAACCTGCTCACCGGCGTGGCCGACGCGCACCTCGACAAGAGCCCTGTCGTGGCCCTTACCGCGCAGGGCAGCTTGGAGCGGCTCCACCAGGAGAGCCACCAGGCCATCAACGTGCTCGGCATGTTCGAGCCCGTGACGAAGTGGAACACGCAGCTCGACGACCCGGACATCATCCACGAGTCGGTGCGCAAGGCGTTCAAGCGGGCCGAGTACGAGAAGCCGGGCGCCACACACCTGGAGCTCCCGGAGGACGTGGCCGCACAGGAGACCGACCGGCGGCCCCTCCCCGCCCGCGAGCCGGTGCGCGTCGCCGACCCGAGCCCGGCCGCCCTCGACCGGGTGGAGGCGCTGCTCGCCGAGGCCGAGCGGCCCCTTGTCATTGCCGGGAACGGGGCCGTGCGCACCCGCGCCGCCGAGCCCCTCCGCACGATGGTCACGTGCACGGATCTGCCCGTCGTGTCCACCTACATGGGCAAGGGCGCCGTCTCGGACGACGACCCCCACTCGCTGATGACCCTCGACTCCGGCGCGGACGGCGAGGCCGGAAACGCCATCGCCAAGGCCGACCTCGTGATTACTGTGGGCTACGACATCGCCGAGCACGACCCGGCCGACTGGAACTGCGACGCCACCATCGTCCACATTGACAGCGAGCCCGCCGA
Organism: Salinibacter sp.; assembly: GCA_042219055.1. GTDB lineage: Bacteria > Bacteroidota > Rhodothermia > Rhodothermales > Salinibacteraceae > Salinibacter. The sequence continues at coordinate 931 of JBDGQN010000186.1, forward strand.
GGTGTACGAGGCGTACAACCCCGAGGTGGAGGTCGTCGCCGACATCGGGCGGGCGCTCCGCGAGCTACTGGAATGGTGCCGGGGCGCTGGGCTCGCCTTTGACCCGGACTGGTACGCGGACCTGCGCGAGCAGATCGTGGCCGACGTGGACCGCACACCCTCCGGCGAGGCGCCGTTCGCCCTCCGCGACGTGCTGCCGCTCCTGCGGAAGGCGATGGCGCCGGACGACGTGATCATCTCGGACGTGGGCAGCCACAAGATGGCCATCGCGCAGAACTTTCTCACCTACGAGCCGAACACGTGCATCATCTCCAACGGCCTCGCCTCGATGGGCATCGCCGTGCCGGGCGGCCTCGCCGCGTCCCTGGCGGTGGACGCG
>JBDGQN010000186.1:1319-3961 GCA_042219055.1 Salinibacter sp.
CGAGACCGCCACCCGCCTGGGCTGCGGCTACACCATCGTCGTCTTCAACGACAACGACTACGGCCTCATCTCGGAGAAGCAACTGGACCACACCGGTGAGGCCTTCGGCACCGGCCTCACAAATCCCGACCTCCCGGCCTTCGCCGAGAGCTTCGACATCGACGGGTCCCGGCCCACCACGCCGGAGGAACTGCGGGGGGCCTTCGACGCGGCCATCGGCGACGGGATGAGCCTGATCGAGGTCCCAGTGGAATAATACCACCTGCTCATTTTCATTATGCAGGTTACCGATGGTCGTCGAGATCAACAAATCCGGTGGAATAGAACTCAAACCTGGCTGTAGAGACGACCGGGCCGTACGTGTTTAGCGATTCCGGCCCGGTGACAGCCAACCGCGGTCTACGGTCGGCCGTCCGCCGGCTCGTCAAGACGACTCCTTCTCCGGCGCGCTTTCCGGCGCCCCGTCTCCGGCGGGCGAGGGCGTTTCGTCGTCGGGCCGCAGCGTGAATTTGTCGAGCGCCAGCCCGTCGATGACCGACTCGTACTTCGTAAGGTCGGCCGGAAGGAGCACTTCGTTTTCCTCTTTGCCCAGCTTGGCGATCGTATCAAGGTACTGCTCGGCCAGGCGCAGCTTCACCGCTTCCTCCCCACCGGGCGACGACACAGCCTCCGCGACCCGCTCGATGGCCTCCGCGGTCGCCTCCGCGAGCGCCTCGATCTCCTCGGCGCGGCCCTCGGCCTCGTTGATGCGGCGCTGCTTCTCCCCCTCCGACTGGTTGATGAGTTCCTGCTTCGACCCCTTCGCGTCGTTGACCGTCGACTCTTGCTCGCCCTCCGACCGGGCCACTGTGGCGCGCCGCTCGCGCTCGGCGGTCATTTGCCGCTCCATGGCCTTCTGCACCGTGCGCGGCGGCTCGATGTTCTTGATCTCGTAGCGGTGCACCCGAATGCCCCACGCCTGATCGACCTGATCAAGCACCTCCACTACCGCCTGGCTGATGGCCGCTCGGTCTTGGAAGGTGGTGTCCAGCTCCATGCGCCCAATCACCGAACGGGTCGTGGTCTGCGCCAGTTGGATGGCCCCGCGCCGGTAGTCGGTGACGCCGTAGGCCGCGTTCTCCGGGTTGGTCACGCTCAGGTAAATGATGCCGTCCACCTCTACCCGCACGTTGTCCTTGGTGAAGCACTCCTGCGGCTCCACGGGAATGGCCTGCTCGCGCAGATCGAGCGTATAGGCCACCCGATCAATGAACGGAACCAGAAAGTGGATGCCGGCGCGGAGGGTCTTGTGGTAGTTGCCGAGCCGCTCGACGACGTAGGCATGCTGCTGCTGCACGAACCGAACGGACCGCAAAAACTTGTAGGCCACGTACAGGGCCAGCAGCGCGAGGATGCCGAGACTGATCTGGTTGAGGAAAGCAAAAGGCGCCATGGTGGCGTGTGGGCGGTTAGGCGTGGGAGGCGAGGGCGTGGGAGTGGAGAGTGTGGGGAGGACGCGGGAATTAAGAGAGATCGTACGGAATACTGGGCTCGTGGGCGATGTCCGGGCCGCACCAGGGGTCGGGGTCCTTCATCATATTCACGAGGCCGCCGCAAATTCGGTCGTAAGTGCCATCGAGGCTCTCAAATGCCTCTTCAGAGAGGTATCCACTGTCCCGTCCGAACTGGAGCCACGTTCGAGTTTCTGCAGCTTCTGCGTCGGCGTCTGAGAGTTTGCTGACAAAGTGGTTCTCGTATCGTCGCTTCCGCCATGCTTCGGCGATATTTGCACAGACGGACCGCGAGGACCGTCGGATCTGATCCGTCAACGAATAGGTCTCCTCCTTCGGCCACCCTTTCGAGTGCTCGAAGATCGTCGTGGGGGCGTCATAGGATTGCTGATAGACCCGAAGCTCCTTAAACTCACGAATCGCCATATCACGAAAGATGCACTTTGGACCGAATAGGCTCTTCTGTCCCTTCCCCCGCGCTCCCGCGCCCCCATGCTCCCGCGCCCGACGGACTACGCATCTCGAATCGGGTTCGTCACTTCGGAGGCCCCTTCGAAAAACGACTTCATGTTGGCGGCCTCCATCGGGAGCACGCTCACGTTGGCGCCGTCCACGATCTCGCCAAGGCGGTCAACGAACTGCTCCGTCAGGCGCATTTTCACGGCCAGCGAGCCGCCGGGCTGGGCGATGGCGTCGGCCACGCGCTCGATCCCGTTGGCCGTGGCCTCGGCCAGGAGCTCCGTCTCGCGGGCCTCGCCCTCCGCCTCGTTGATGCGCTGCTGGCGCCGGCCCTCCGACATCAGGATAGAGGCTTCCCGTTCGCCCTCGGAGGTGTTGATCTGTGCGTCGCGCTCGCCGGAGGACTTGGTGATCTCGGCGCGCTTGTCGCGCTCCGCCTCCATCTGTTGCTCCATCGTGTGAACGATGTCCTGCGACGGCTGGATGTCTTTGAGCTCGTAGCGCAATACCTTCACCCCCCACGGATCGGAGGCTTTGTCCAGCTCCTCCACGATGGCCTCGTTCATCGAATCCCGCTCACTGAAGGTGTCGTCGAGCGTGATCTTGCCCACCTCGCTACGCATGGTGGTTTGGGCAAGATTGACGGCCGCCAGGCGGTAGTCGTTGATGCCGTAGCTGGCCTTGTAGGCGTCC
>JBDGQN010000187.1:0-6034 GCA_042219055.1 Salinibacter sp.
TTCTGGAGGAGCGCTACGACGGGCGGGTGCGGATGCTCTTGGCGATTTTCTGGCTGCTGGTGTACGTCTTCGTCAACCTGACGTCGGTGCTGTACATGGGGGGGCTTTCGATCAACGTGATTATGGGCTTTCCCCTGTGGACGGCCATCGTGGGGCTGGCGCTCGTCGCGACGACCTACAGCCTGTACGGGGGCTTGAAGGCGGTGGCCTGGACCGACGTGGTGCAGGTGGTGGTGCTGGTCGGAGGCGGGCTGATGACGACCTGGGTGGCGCTCGATGCCTACGGCGGCAGCGGGGCCGGCCCGATCGGGGGCTTCGGCCAGCTTCTGCAGGACGCGTCGAGCCGGTTCAACATGATTTTGTTTGAGGGAGAGCTGATGTACCGCAACGACGCGGGAAACCTGAAAGACGCCTACCAGCTTTTGCCGGGCCTGAGCGTCATCCTCGGCGGGATGTGGGTGGCGAACCTGTTTTACTGGGGTTGCAACCAGTACATCATTCAGCGGGCCCTGGCGGCCGAGAACATCAAGGAAGCGCAGCGCGGGCTGGCGTTTGCCGGGTACTTGAAGCTTTTGCTTCCGCTGATCGTGGTGGTGCCGGGGATCGTGGCCTACGCCTTAGATCCGGCGGCCGTCACGAAGGGGGACGAGGCCTATCCGTGGCTGCTGGGGGAGTATTTGCCGCCGGGCTTCCGGGGAGTGGCCTTCGCCGCGCTGGTGGCGGCGATCATCTCCTCGCTGGCCTCGATGATGAACAGCGCCTCGACGATTTTCACGATGGACCTCTACCGCAATTACACCAGTCGGGAGGAGGTGTCCGAGCGGCGGCTGGTGCGAATCGGGCGGGGCGTGGCGCTGGTGTGCATCGTGGTGGCGACGGCGCTGGCCCCGCAGCTCGCGACGCTCGATCAGGTGTTTCAGTACATTCAGGAGTACACGGGGTTTGTGAGCCCGGGGGTGCTGGCCATCTTCATGCTGGGGCTGTTCTGGAAGAAGGCCACATCGAATGCAGCGCTGGTGTCGGCGGTGCTGAGCATTCCGCTCTCGGCGGCGCTTAAGTTTTGGGCCCCTGACATTGCGTTTTTGAACCGGATGCTGATCGTGTTCGTCATTTCGGTGGCGCTGATCGTAGGGATTTCGCTTTACGAGGGGGAGGGGGAGGATCACCCGAACGCCATCGAGGTGGGGGACGTCGAGCAGGAGCGCGATCCGGTGTTCAACGTGGCGGCCTTCGGGATTTTGGGCATCACCGCCGCGCTGTACATCATTTTCTGGTAGCTCCGTCGGGGCGAGAGCAAGGGGCGGGCACTGTCATCCCTTGACCCGCATTGCAGTGTTTGTCTCCCTCGCGGCGACCCATGCTGTGGGCAGCGTGATCCCCGGATCTGTACAGCTGTCGAGAGACGACAGCTCCTCAGCTCTCCCTGATTGTGCGCACATCAATCATGCAGCCCTATCCCGACCCCGTCCGCACCGACGGCAGCAACGCGTTTGCCCACCGATCGATGGCCGAGCGCCTCCCCGGCATCTTCGACGAGGTGCTGGAGCGAAACCCCGACTATTCATCCGGAGTCGTTGAGAATGTGCAGGCCCTGCGGGATGCGATTGTGGAGGACGCACCGCTGGGGCTCTTCGATCCCCCGGCGCCGGACTACGACCTGTGGGCCCGCCGCTGTGCGCCGCATGAGGAGGAGTCGTGGCTCGGCACCGACTGGTTCTTTGCGGAGACGTTTGCGTATCGTCACCTTCTGGCCGCCTGCCGCTACTGGACGACTCGGCGCGATCCCTTTCGCCCCTACAAAGACGAAGAGCTGCGGTCCGATGCGTTACGGGAGGTCGTAGGGGAGGCCCTGGCGGTCGAGGGGGCTCCGCGCGAGTTGCTGGGCCACCGGCTGCTGAACTGCCTCTGGGGCAACCGGATGGACCTGAGCATGAAGGGGGTTCTGGCGCAGGGGACGAGCGCAAAGGACGAGCACCTGCTGACCAATCACCTTCCCACGGTGGTGGATCACCTGATGGAAGGGCCGCCCGGCCCCGTTCATTTTCTGATGGACAATGCCGGGACCGAGGAGGCCTTCGACCTGGTTCTGGCCGATCTTCTGCTCGACAACAACCTCGCGTCCATCGTTACCCTTCACGTCAAGATGGCACCGGTGCTTGTGAGTGACGTGCTCGGGGAAGACGTGTTCTGGTTGCTCGACGTGATGGAGGAATACGGCGGGTCCCTAGAGCGGCTGGCCGGGCGCATTCGGGGGCACCTGCGGGACGAACGGCTGCGCATTGTCCCCGATTTCTACTGGAACACCGACGCTCCCATTCGGGACCTCCCGCCCCGATTGGAGGCGACCTTTCAGGACGCGCAGCTCGTCGTGTCGAAGGGGGACGCGAACTACCGACGGATCACCAACGACGCGATCTGGCCCCCCGAGGCGACCCTCGCAGACGCCGCCGGTGCCTTTCCGGCTCCGCTCCTCGCGCTGCGGACGCTCAAAAGCGACACGCTGGTCGGGGTCGATCCGGAGACGAGAGCACGTCTCGACCGCGAGGAGGCGCACTGGCGGACGAAAGGGACGTACGGGGTCGCGCAGTTTGCGCCCTGATCTCGGACCCAGCTCGGTTCGCGGGCGACCTCCTTCTGCCCTACTTCCAGTTCTCGCGCGATCAACGGAAGCCCGCGAACCATTCAGAATTCAACACGATCGATCAACCTCAGCCCACGAAGTGTCCACCCCCTGGCGTCATCACTCCCGGTCCACAAAGCCGACCCCGCTGGACTGAACTCGCCTGAAAGCGGCCCGCGCCCATTTTTAGCTGTAGGGCAGGGGTATAGAGCGGCGTCAGGATCTCCTCTGCTATGGAAGATTCTCCAAGTCGTCGAGATTCTTGTGTCGGCCACTTGCCCGCTTGTTCTCCTTCAACTTCTCAAGCCCAATGAAGTGGATCGGCGTTCCGTCCTCCGGTTCTTCCTCGACACGAGACGGATAGCACTCCCCAAACGAAACGCCGGTCACCGATGTCAAAATCTCGATCCGAAGTGGCGGATGTCCCATACGAACCACTCGATCCGGATCGACAAACAGATCCGGACTAAGCTTCGGGACATCAACTCCGAACTCTTTCGGCGCCAGAACCAATCGATCAGCATTTTCCTCTGCGGATTCGACCCACACGTCCATATTGGAATAAATTCTTTCGGATCACGCATTTAGCGAATCCGTGATGAGTGGACGGTCGAACGGTTCCAGATACGTTATGAGGGCGGTCCTGAACGGAGTTTGAGTATAAAGATTTTGACTGTAAAAATCAAAACAAACGAAAATAGTGAGGATCTTTGCATCGGTCCGGTGAAAATGGTGCACGGACGCGGTTCCTCGGTTGCAGCGCGACCGTAGATCCTCGGACTGGGGGCAGCGGCGATCCGCGGACGTCTCAGTCCGCCAGTCGAATCAGCGTCTTCAAGATTTTGAGGGTCGTGTCGGCGGGCGCGCCCTCGGTGCCGATCCGAACATGCCGGGCATCTTCGAGGGCGCCGGGGGCCTCGTAGCGGTCGGCGAGCAGGTCGAAGTCGCTGGCCCGTGCATCCGAGGCGGTGGCGGCCTCGGCCGACCGGCGGCGGAGGCGTCGCTTGAGCACGTCGTCCTCGGCGGTCAACTCCACGAAGACGTACGGCACGTCGGCGGCGCAGAGGGCCGTGCGCAACCGATCGCGTTGCTCGGCGCTGCTGAAGGTGGCGTCGAGCACCGTGCCGCGGTGGCGGCGGGCCCGCTGCAGGGCGCGAGTTCGGAGCGTGGCGTAGACGGCCTCCGTGCGGGCGTCGGTGTAGAGGCGCTCGCGGGTCTCGGGAGCGGCTCGGCCGTGGATGGGGATGTCCGCCCGTGCCTTGCGGACGCGGTCGGAGGCGAGGTGCGGCCAGCCCAGGGCCCGGGCCACGGCCTCCGCCTGCGTGCTCTTGCCGGTGCCGGGACGGCCCATGACGACCACGACGAACGGATCGCTCCCGGCGACGGCGTACCGGAGCGCCCACTGGTAGCGGTGCCGGGCCTCGGCGCGACTGCGGGCGCGCTCCACGGGCGGTACCTCCTCCTCGGCCGCTCGCAGGCCGCACACCTTACCCCGCACTTGCGCCCGTTGGCTTTTGTAGAAGTCGACGAGCCGCCGCAGGTCGGGGTCACCGAGGCCCTTCGCCATCCGGGTCACAAAGCGGTGCGACAGGTCAGGGTGGCCGTGCACGTCGAGACCCATCGCCAGGAAGGCCACGTCGTTGGCCACGTCGAGGTGCCGAAACTCCTCGTTGAACTCGATGCAGTCGAAGATGGCGACCCGCTCGTCGGTGACGTGGACGTGCTCGAGCCGAAGGTCGCCGTGGCCCTCCACGATAAAGCCCCCGGCGCGGCGGCGGTGGAGGAGGGACGCGGACTGGTCGTAAAACCGGTCGGCGGAAAACTGGAGCGCCTCGTGGGCGGGGCGGGTCAGGAGGTCGCCCACGTGCGTCTCCGCCTCGGCAAAGTTGTCCTCGGTGACCGCCCGAAGCCGCTCGATCCGGCCGGCCTCTGCGACTTCGGGCATGGAGGGCCGCGATTGATAGAATTCGCAGAGCGTGCGCACGACCCGGTCAATCTCCGGGGCCCCGGCGTCCCCGCGGGCCAATCGGGCGTCCAGGAACTGACTCGGCTCCAGGTAGCGCATTTTGACCGCCACCTCCACGACGTTTCCGGTGTCGGGATCGCCCTCCACGCGGAGGCCGTCGTCGGTTTGGACGATGGGCACCACCTCCTCGTAGGTGGTGGGGGCGAGGCGCTGATTCAGGCGCACCTCCTCTTCGCAGAAGTGCCGACGACGGTCCAGCGTCGAGAAGTCGAGGTAGGTGAGGGAAACTGGCTTTTTGATTTTGTAGACCCGCGGCGGGACGAGGGCGACCAGTGAGATGTGGGTTTGTTCGAAGTCGATTCGGTCCGGGTCGTGCGGGTAAGCGGCAGGGGTGGAGAGGGCCTCCTTCAGTTCGGCGATCGATGGGGGCATGCGTATTGCGTTTTCTGCGTCGTACGGTCAGAAGGTTCGGGCCTACCACTCGTCCTTCGAGGTATGATCTCTCCTCCGGGCATTCCAGGCTGGAACGTTGACGGGGATGGAGACGAGCGCTCTCTACAATGCGGCGCGAAGCCGCCACGACGGCGCTCCGGAGACGATGGGCTGGGATCCGTATTACGGACTGTCAGGCCCAAAGGAAGAGACTACTCGGGGTAGAAGGTCGTGTCCTGGGCGGCGTTCGCTAGGAGGGGGTCGGCGGGGCGAAAGCGGTCGCCGTGCTGGTGGGCGAGGCGCTCTAGGGTATCCACGATGGAGCCGGCGCCCTCCTGATCCACGTGACGAAAGGGACCGCCGAGGAAGGGGGGAAAGCCGAGCCCGAACACCGCCCCGAGGTCGCCGTCGATCGGGGCGTTGAGCACGCCCTCGTCCAGGCACCGCACGGCCTCGTTCAGCATGACGTACAGAAGACGATCTTGCACAACCTCTGCCGGCGGCGTTGAGCGGGTGGGGGCCTCGGCGTAGTGATAGACCGCCTCGTTGACCCCCTCCGGGTCTTTGTCGTCCGCGTCGTCGTCGGCGTCGTACGTGTAGAACCCCTGATCGGTCTTCTGTCCCAGCAGGTCGGCGTCGGCGAGGTGCCCGGCGCTGTCGCTGATGTCGACCCGGTCGGTGGAGAGGGCCTCGCCCATGACGTCGGTAATCTTGGCGGCCACGTCCAGCCCCACGAGGTCGAACAGCTCGAAGGGGCCCATGGGAAAGCCGGCATCCTTCATCGCCGCGTCGACCTCCTCAATGTCGGCCCCGGCTTCGAAGAGGAGGAGGGCTTCGTTCATGTACAGGGCCAGGATGCGGGTGGTGTAGAATCCGGGCCCGTCGTTCACCACGATCACGGTCTTGTCCTGCGCGAGGCCGGTCTCGTAAGCGGTGGCGAGGGCCGCCTCCGACGTGTCTTCGTGGGTGATGATTTCCAGCAGCGGGATGTCCGGGACGGGGGAGAAGTAGTGCAT